>NZ_JBFALK010000021.1:0-198751 GCF_040656155.1 Microtetraspora glauca | reverse complement strand
GCGAACCCGTTCAGCCACACGCAGAGTGTGAAGCGATCACGCCGACCGTGGTGGGACCTTGATCGGCGTGTCACCACGAAACAGGGCAAACCCAGACTGATGCGGCACTAGGTTCCATAGTCGACTTTCAACTCGCCCTGGCGGAAGGGGCACTGCCGTGGGGGAAATCGGCGGTTAGTCTCGGCAGGTGAGGGTGCTGATCACGGGCGCGGCCGGATTCATCGGAAGCCACATCGCCGAGACCCTGGAAACCGCCGGCCACGACATATCCGGCGTTGACCTGCGAAACGGGAGCGACATCCGGGACGCGGGTGTGCTGGACCGCTCACTGGAGGGCGTGGACGTGGTCGTACACCAGGCGGCCAAGGTCGGGATCGGCGTGGACGTGGCGGACATGCCCGGCTACGTCGCCGTCAACGCGTACGGCACCGCCGTGCTGCTGGCCGCGATGGCCCGATGCCGCGTCGCGAGACTGGTCCTGGCTTCATCGATGGTCGTCTACGGCGAGGGCGCCTACGACTGCGCCGCACACGGCAGGGTGCGGCCAGGCCCGCGCGTCGTGACCGACCTGTCCACCGGGTTCTTCGAGCCGCGCTGCCCATACTGCGCGGCCGGGCTCACCCCCGCCGAAATCGGCGAGGACGCGCCCACGGACCCGCGCAGCGCGTACGCGACCACCAAACTCGCCCAGGAGCACCTCGCCGCGAACTGGGCGCGCGAGACCGGTGGCACGGCGGTCGCCCTGCGTTACCACAACGTGTACGGCCCGCGGATGCCCAGGGACACGCCGTACTCCGGGGTGGCTGCGATCTTCCGCTCGGCGCTGGAGGCGGGCAGGTCACCGACGGTGTTCGAGGATGGCGGGCAACGGCGCGACTTCGTACACGTGCGAGACGTCGCCCGCGCGAACGCCGTCGCACTCGACGCCGGGGTGCCGGGCGCGCTGACCGTGTACAACATCGCCAGCGGCGAGCCGCACACCGTCGGCGAGTTGGCCGCCGCGCTCGCAACCGAGTGCGGCGGCCCGGAGCCGGTGATCACGGGCGAGTACCGCCTGGGCGACGTGCGGCACATCGTGGCCTCACCGGACAGGGCGGCGGGGGAGCTCGGGTTCCGCGCGCGGATCGGCTTCGCGGACGGCATGAGGGAGCTTGCCACCGCGCCGTTTGGATGAAGCCGCCGGGATGAGGCCACCCCGCCGCCGCGCTGCCACCGCCCGAGGTATCTACCCGAGGTCGCTGCCCCGGATCACTGCCCCGGTCGCGACCCGCCGTCGCGGATCGCTCGGGCGGCATTGATCAGACCGATGTGGCTGAACGCCTGGGGGAAGTTCCCGATCGGCTCCCCGGTGGCCATGTCCACCTCCTCGGCCAGCAGGCCGACGTCGTTGGCGTACGAGGCGGCCGTACGGAACACCTGCTCGCCCCGTCCGGTCTCGCCCGTGAGGGCCAGCGCGTGGGCCAGCCAGAAGGTGCACAGCAGGAACGATCCCTCCTCGCCGCCGAGCCTGTCACGGGTGCGATAACGCAGGACCAGGCCACGCCTGTCGGTCAGCCGTGTCGCGACGGCGTCCACGGTCGCCCGCACGCGCGGGTCGTCGCCGGGCAGGAACCCCACGATGGGGAGCATCAGCGCCGACGCGTCCAGGCCCTTTCCGTCGAATACCTGGGTGAACGCGCCCGTTTCCTCGCTCCAGCCACGGGTGAGGATCGCGGCGCGGATCCGATCCCTGGTGCGTTTCCAACGGGGGACCTGGTCGGTGGCCTGCAGGGTGGAGGCCAGGGCGACGGCCCGGTCCAGCGCGACCCAGCACATCAGCTTGGAATGCAGAAAATGCCGGCTCGGGCCGCGCATCTCCCAGATGCCCTGGTCGGGTTCCTGCCAGCGGCGGGCCGCCGATTCGGCCGCGCTGACCAGAAAGGCGCGGGTAACCGGGTCGAACCGGCCGCAGGAAAGCTCGTGGGCCGCGTAGAGCAGCTCGCCGTAGACATCGAGCTGACGCTGGCGCCAGGCGTCGTTGCCGACCCGGACCGGCGCGCTGCCGCGCCAGCCGGTCAGGTGGGGCAGTGACCGCTCGCTCAGGTCGTGCTCGCCGCCGACGCCGTACATGATCGGCAGGTCCGTATCGTGGTCCAGCAGGCCGGCCGCGGCACCGGCGAGGAAGGAGAAGAACGCGGTCTCCTCCTTCTCGCATGCGGCGGTGGCGAGCGCCTGCAGGGTGAGGCTGGCATCCCGTATCCAGGTGTAGCGGTAGTCCCAGTTCCGCTCGCCGCCGACGCATTCGGGCAGCGAGGTGGTCGCGGCGGCGACGATGGCGCCGGTGGGAGCGAACGTCAGCGCGCGCAGCACCCGCCCGCTGTGGCCCACCTGCTCCTGCCACGGGCCCTGGTAACGGGAGTGCATCCGGGACCAGGAGCGCCAGGCCGCGGCGGTGTCCCCGATCCGGCGGTGGACGCGCCACGGGTGCCAGCACTGCGGTTCAGGCTCCCAAGCGGGACCGGTGTGCAGGCAGAGGCAGAGGCGTTGACCGGCGCGCAGCGTGACCGTCGCGCGTGCGGTGGCGTCGCGCACCCGCAGCTCAACCGGGCACGACAAGGTGACCGTCTGGGCCCCGCCGTGCGCCACCAGCCCGCCGCGAACCGGTTCCATCAGGGGCCGGATGAGTCCGAACTCGGGTCGTGGAGCGAAGTCCATGGCGATCGGTACGTGTCCTTCGACGCAGGTCATCTCACGCATGAGCGCGCCTGGAGAGGCCGCGCCGAGCGCGTGGCCGCGTTCCCGGCGGCCCAGCGCGAGCGCGTCGCGGAGCACCGCTGTCCCGGTGCCGGTACGGAAGGTCGTCTCGATCACCAGGGTGTCCTCCAGGTATCTGCGGGTGATCTCGGCTGGGCAGGCCGGACCGATGGACCAGTACCCGGCGTTCTCGTCAAGCAGCCGGGCGAAGAGCGCCGGGCTGTCGAAGCGGGGAGAGCACAGCCAGTCGACCGAACCGGCCGAGGAGACCAGGGCCGCGGACCGGCAGTCCGACAACAATGCGTAGTCGCTGATCGCTCGCGTACTCAACAGGCACCTCGTCAGAGTTGATCAGAGCGAGTCCGAGCGGATTCGGTATGAATTGGCATGTATAGCTGGTTAATGCCCGATTTTGGGTGGATTTCCCGGTCGCGACGCTCGCCTTGTCCTTTCCCGCGCTGCCCTCTGCCGCCGCAGTCTTATCGCGTAGGCCAGCGCCGATCCAGCGAAGAGCACCCCGGTCACGAGAAGCCATCGCCCCAGGTACGGGGTCGTGTCCAGCGCAACCGACGCCCGGTACGTGCGCTCGGAAAGGCGGAACACGAGGGGGAACCAGATGAGCAGCAGCAGCGCGGACAGGCCGACCGGCACCCGCACGTAGTTGATCCACGAGGCCCGGTGGGCGGCTTCCGCCGGGGGCCGGGGACGACGCCACGGCCGCCACTGCACGGCGATGTCGGCGACGGTGTAGAGGGGATAGAGCAGGAGGTCGTGGATGACGGCCGCGCCGACGAACCAGACGACGAACCCCACCCAGACGCCGGCCAGAACGACCCGGCTCGCGGCGTAGCCGGCCAGCGTGAAGCAGGCGAGCAGGACGAGCAGGTGCAGCGGGTCGGCGCCGTAGCGGCCGGCGAGCCACCGCCGCAGGGTACGCACCCGGGAGGCCATCGCCGTCACCCGGTCGGGGGCCGGAAGCTGAGCCTGCGCACCCACTTGGTGTTGTGCACGCCGGGCGCGTTCGGGACGATGATCCGGGCCGGATAGCCGTGGTCGAAGGAGAGATCCGCGCCGTTGACCCGCAACGCCAGCAGGGAGCGGGGGTCGGCCACCTGCCGGGCGCTCAGCGACGCCTCGGAGAAGGCGCCCCCGCGTTCCAGTGACTCGACGTAGACCTCGGCCAGGCCGGGGACCATCCCCGCCAGGCGGGCGAGATCGGCCAGGCGCACGCCCGTCCAGGTTTGCTGGGTCGACCAGCCTTCCACGCATGCGATGGGCAGCGCGTAGGTGTACAGCGGCAGCGCCAGCAGATCCGCGCGGGACAGCCGCGTCAGGTGGGTCCCGGCCAGCTCCAGCCGCCAGCCAGGCCCGGCGCCGGCCGGGTCGACGCCCATGGCCGCCGCGGACTTGTTCACCTGGAAGTCGTTCGGCCCCGGGCCGTACACGCGTCCGTGCGGGGACAGCAGGGCGGTGCGGCGCAGCGGCCCGTCCAGAGTCTGCCCGACAGACAGGCCGAAGATCAGCAGAGAGCCGCCGCCGACGAAGCCGAGCAGGCCGCGCCGGGAGACGCTGGGCTCGGCGGGGCGGGTGGCCACCAGGCCGCCGGGGTCGGGCGGCTCCGGCCGGGTGCCGTCCAGGCCGGTACGGAGCTCCCCGCGCAGGCTCCGTGACCGCAGCGCGCGGACCATCCGCGGCAGTTTGACGGCGACGTGGACGGCGAACGCCGCGATGAAGATCCACGCGCCGTAGAGATGCGCCGGATAGAACGAGAACGGGAACACGGTGTAGAAGAGCTGGATGTTGAGGACGCCGGTGGCGAACTCGAACACCGCGCCGCCGACGAGGAGCAGCAGGCTGGCCCGTTCAATCGCGTCCGCCACGGAGCGGGCCGGCGGCCAGGTGAACAGCTTGGGGATGACCGACCACAGCTTGGCCAGCAGCACCGGTATGAGCGTGAGCCCGAGGATGACGTGCGCGCCCTGCATGACCCGATACAGCCACGCGGGCCAGGTCGGCCAGTCGAAGAAATAGAAGCCGAGCAGCCCTCTCTCCGGTGTCGTGTCGTTGCCGGGCAGCCACGGGTTGTACGCGGCGTACGACAGCAGCCCGGTGATCGCGATGATCGGAATGCCGGCGAGCAGGACGAGGCCGAACACGGAGGTCAGCCAGGGGCCGCGCAGCGGGCTTCGCCAGAAGTCCGGCCGGAACGGGCCGGGCGGCGGATGCGCCCGCAGCCAGGAGCCGATACTCCCCGGGGCGGACCCGCCACCGTCCCGACCACGCTGTGCTCCCGGCTTTTCTGGCACCGGATCACCCCGCAATCGGCGCCTCGCGGGTGTTCGCCGCACAGGCGCCGTTCTGTCAGAAATGTCTATTTCACGCATTGTAGCAGCGCGATTACTTTCCGAGGTCACGGCTGAGCCGGTCGAAGGCCACGGCACACGATCCCCGGTCGACGGGCAGCCACAGCACCGACGGCCGTACCCGCGGCCCGGTGACCGGGCGGAACGCCCGCCACGGGACGCCCGCGAGCAGCGTCCCCGGACAACGGCGATAGGCGCGGGCCAGGCCGGGCGGAAAACGGTCGAGGTCGCCGGGCTGCTCGACGACGATCGCGGCGAACCGCCGCTCGGCGACCGCCCGGTCGAGGTCGCGTTCCAGCGACGCCTGTGCGGTACGGCTCGTGCCGCGCTGGATGTCGTACACGGCCGCCCGATGGGCCACTGGCGGCAACCCCGCGGCGACGGCGAGGCCAGGGTCGGAGAAGATCGCCACCGGTCCGCCGAAGCCGCGCAACCACGTGACGAGTCCGTCGCCCACGCGCCGGTCGGCGGCGGTGGGGACCGCCCGGCCCGGAGCGAACGTCGTCGCGGCCAGGAACGCGATCTGCGCGAGGACCAGCGCGCCCGCCGTGGCGCCGCGCCACCCCGCACGGGAACCGCCCATCGCGACACCGGCGAGCAACACGACCGCCACGAAGGCGGGGAGCATGTTGTTGGCCGCGCCGCCCGTGTGCAGCAGCCCCGCGTAGCTCTCCACCGCCAGGGCGAGGCAGCCCACGGCGAGCACCGGCGTGACCCTCCCCGCCGCGAGCAGCGCCGCCCCGAGCGCGACACCCATGACCGGGAGCAGGTACCAGGTCCAGAACCCCGCCCATGCCTCAGGCTCCAAGGGGTGCTCGCCCAGCAACCGGAAGACGTAGAACACGTACCAACCTCGGCTCGCTACGCCCCAGATCAGCGTGGTCAGGCCCACCGCGACCGCGAAGGTCCCGGCCGTGATCGTTGCGAGTCGGCGCGCGGCACCGAACAGCAGGACCGCGACGATCGCCACCGCTTCGGCGAGCGCGGTCTGCTTGGTGAGGAACGCCGCGGCGAGCAGCAGGCCCGCCGCCACCGCGCCACGCGGCCGGCGCATCCATCGCGCGGCGTACAGCCCGGCGAGGCCGAAGGTGAGAAACAGGGAGTCCACCCGGGCGAGGTCGAACCACGTGTCGGCCGCGAAGTAGGTCGCTGCGTACAGGCCCGCCGCCGCGACCCCCGCGGCCAGGTCTCCGGTCTCCCGCTGGACCAGCCGGGCCAGCAGTGCGAAGGAGGCCAGTGCGGCGAGCAGCGACACCAGCCGGAGCGGCACGTAGGACACCCCGAGGAGACCGGCCGGTCCCGCCGACACGACGAAGTACAGCGGAGGGTAGCCGTCCGGCACGTAGCCGATCGTGGGAGCGGAGTAAAGCGGCCGGCCGCTGAGCAACCTCCCCACCTCGACCAGGGAGTTGCCCTCCAGCCACTCCAGGGCGTACGGGTGGCCCAGGCGGCGCGCGGCGGTCCACAGGAACACACCGATCGCCGCGAGCCCTGCCATCGCGGCGAGCACCCGCGCAACCCAAGCGACCATGTCCCCGGCGTACGGACGGCGTGCGCACGGCGCGCGGGCGCCCGATTTCACGGGCGGTCACCCCGTCCCGTGGCGATCCGGTCGGCGCAGGCGGCGAAACGGGTCCCGGGGGCGAGGGCGGCGACCGCGGCGACGTCCCCGGCGGTGTCGACGTCACGCAGGACCGGCAACCGGGCCACCTGTAGGCCCGCCTCGCGTAACCGCAGGAGCTGGGCGGCGCCGGTGTCCGGCGTTGATACAGGGATGCCGCGAAGGAGATCAGGATCGGGGTCGCGCAGGCCGAGCGCCCAGAACCCACCGTCCGCGGCAGGGCCGAACCACGCGTCGACGCCCTCCCAGCCGACGGCGAGCAGATCGGGCACCACCTGCGGGGTGTCCATGCCGATCAACAACGAGGGCCCGCATACCGAGGCGAACGCCGAGGCCAGCCGCTCGTCCAGGCCGCCTTCACACTGCTGCAACACCTCGAACCCCTCCGGCAGCCACGGCCCCGCTGCCCCGTCCAGCACCAGCACGCGGCGGCACGCGGGAGCCGCGAGCACCGCCGCCAGTGTGTCGGACAGCGCCGCCTCGGCGAGCAGCGCGGCCTGCTCGAAGGTGTACGGCGGCACCAGCCGGGTCTTGACCCGGCCGGGCAGCGGTTCCTTGGCAATGACCAGCAAGGTCGTGCCGGGCCCGCCCCCGATGCCCCCGGTATCCCCCGCCTTCAACGGGCAAGCACCTTCCTCATGTCACGTACCGCCTGCCAGTAGCCGCGCGGCGTACCGGTGACCTTCGAGCGGCCGATGCGCGGCCGGTAGTCCACATCGGCCTCTCTCACCCGCCAACCGGCGTCGGCGGCGCGCACCAGCATCTCCAGCGCGTAGCCGCAGCGCTGGTCGGTCAGGTCCAGAGCGAGGAGATCCGTGCGCCGGGCCGCCCGCATCGGCCCGAGGTCGCGTACGCGGATCCCGGTGCGGCGCCGTACGCGCCGGGCGAGCTCCCGGTTGGCCAGCCGCACGGGCAGGGGCCAGATGCCCTGGGTGACGGGCCGGCGGCGTCCGAGCACCAGGTCGGCGTCGCCGTGCAGGACCGGCCCAGCGACCAGGGGAAGCTGCTGTGGGTCAAGGGTGGCGTCGCAGTCGCAGAAGCAGACCACGTCCGTGGTGGCCGTGCGCAGTCCCTGCGCGCAGGCCGCGCCGAAGCCGCGCCGGGGCTCGGCCACCACCACTGCGCCGAGCGACGAGGCGATCTCCGCCGAGCCGTCGGCCGAGCCGTTGTCCACCACGATCGCTCGGAAGCCTTGCGGGAGGCGGCCGAGCACCCAGGGCAGCGCTTCGGCTTCGTCCAGGCAAGGCAAGATGACGTCTACGCTCATATGGCCTGCTCCCCTCTGACGAGGAGCGGAAGACGCCCGGCCGCGTGTCCCTGACCCCCCATCAGGGCTGGTCGCACCGGTTCGCGCGACCCCCGGTCAAGCATCACCACCCTCTCACGGGGGTACCCGGAAATCATGATGAAATGGGGCACCGGATGCGTCAGGTGACGAGGAGTCCGCCGTCGACGAACAAGTCGTGGGCGTTGACGCCGGTGTTTCGGTGTAGCCCACCAGCTTGATGGTGACGGCCTTGATGGCCTCGGCGATATCGAACTCCGCAAGGGAGTTGACGCCCTGTGCGATGGCGCTGATCACCAGGTTGTCGACCTCGCGCACATCGACGAGGGCAGCGGCGATCGTCTCGGGCCGCGACAGGTCAACGGCCATACCGCGGGTCGTGCCGCCGATTTCGGTGGCGACGGTGTCGGCCTGCGCCGTGGTGCGGCTGGTGATGATGACGGTGTCGCCGCGGTCGGCGAATCGCTGCGCTACGGCGCGGCCCAGCCCGCTGCTTCCTCCGACAACGATCGAGGTGGTCACGATCCTGTGGTCCCTTCAGGCCGACAGGCAGCTGATACGGCCGGTAGAGAGCCGGGCTCCCCGATCGGCAGACCGAGACCCACCTTCATGACGATCCCCCTGTTCTGTCGCCTACTCGACATCGCGACCGAGGGGATCGACCACTTTAGGTGCGGCATCACTCCCCCGCCGCACAAGCTCGCCCACTGGCGCGCGATCGATCCGCTGGGCAGGCACCCCGGGGCGGGTATGAACGGTGACGGTTCCGAGCCCGAACCGGATGCCGCCAGGGGCCATACGCGATTCACGCCCGCAGGACGCAGTGCGAAGGGGTGAACGGGTGACCGATGAGCGGGGCCTCATAGATCACGGTGCCAGCGTAGGACCGTGTCCGGGCGGACCCAGCATCGTGAAGTACCGCAGCTTGCCTATCGGCAGACGGTTGAGCAGTCCCGCGAGGAGAAATCGGTTGTCTGGCGCAAAGGCGGGCTTGGCCGCATCACTTTGCGAAGGGTTAGCCGGTGGGAAAGAGGGGCCATCCGGCCGTGAGGCCGCCGTCCAGGATGATGGTCTGCCCGGTGAGGTAGGAGGCTTTGTCGGAGCCGATGTAGAGCACGGCCGCGGCCATCTCCTCCGGGGTGCCGGGGCGGTGCATGGGCAGGACGGAGTTGACGGCGTCGCGTACATCGTCGCTGGCGGTGAACCTCTCGTACATTGCGGTCTGGGTGAAGCCGGGGGCGATGGCGTTGACGCGGATGCCGTGGGCGGCGCCTTCGAGTGCCGCCGCCCTGGTGATGCCGATGACGGCGTGCTTGCTGCCGACGTAGAGGGTGGAGTTGGGGTAGCCCATCAGCCCGAAGGTGGAGCTGACGTTGATGATGCTTCCACCGCCCTGAGGTCGCATGGCGCGGAACTCGTGTTTCATACTCAGCAAAGTGCCCAGGACGTTGGTGTCGAAGGTGGCCGCGTAGCTTTCGTCGGTGACATCCGTGACGGGTCCCGGTGTGCCCGCCGTGCCGGCGTTGTTGAAGGCGATGTCCAGGTGGCTGAAGCGTTCAACGGTGCGATCGATGAGATCGGCCATGTCCTCGTCGCGGCGCACGTCGGCACGGACGAACGCGACCTGCGCGCCGAGTTCGCTGAGTTCATCGACGAGCTCGACGCCGACGTCCTCGTGCCGACCGGAGACGACGAGATTCGCGCCCTCGCGGGCATAGGCGACGGCAACGGCGCGACCGATGCCGGTGAGCGCGCCAGTAACGAGAACCACGGGAGTGGACATGATCAGTCCTCTTGGATCAGGCTGGGACAGCCAGACCGCATAGCTCGGTTCCTGACACCCCACCTTCCCCGTTCTCCGTCCCACAACCTCGGCCGCGACGATGGTCGCCCGGCAAGGCAGGCCCGCTGGGATTCCAGCGCGCCTGCCTTGCGTCTCGGTGTCGATCAAGGGTCGGGGACGACGGCCAACCTTGCGGGCGGCAGACCCGTACGGCGTGCAAGACGGCCGATGGTTGCTCGTTGGCCGCTCTTGGGCACGGACCCGGGCACGCGGTAGATCGTTTAGGTGGCCTTCGTCAGGTCAGACCTCGAAGACGATCAAGAGAAGGCCACGTACGAACACCCCTCAGGCGCGAAGCTTCAGGCTCCACCCTGTTGATGACCAAGAACGCTCCTCCTGCCCTCGGCCGACTCGGGGCGAAAACTCGCGCCGCCTAACCAGCAGACGAACACTCCGCTGGTTGGACCACTTCACCAGCAAACCCGCGCAGGACCTCCGCGATGTTCCGCGGGGCCTGCGCGCTGCGTCCCCTCCGACGACCGATCTGCCGATGTGAATGGACGACAACCACGACTCCCCTGACGCCGGACGGCGATGGCCCGACCACGGACAGCGTCACCGAGGATGGCCCATCCAGAGGCAACCCAGATCGGGCGCTCAGTCCCGCCACTCAGGGCGGTAGTCCGAATGCCAGCCATAGGCGGCGGCCTCCAAACGAAGGAGATGCTCGGCCTGCGCATGCTCCCCCACATCCACCCAACTCCCATAGACGACATGAGCCAGGTACGTGAGACGCTCCCGCTTGGCGGCCAGATCGTTGAGAACCCGAGCCGGGTCGTTGTGCACGATGTGCCGCTCACAGCGCACGTTCACGGTTGCCGCGACCTGCGGCTGCTCACAGTCACGCACCTCCATGTACGCACGGCCGTACACGCCCGGCCGGGCGAAGGACACCGGATCATCCGCCCTACGCGAGGAGAACCAATGGCCCGGCTCGCACCGGCCGGCGATCTCCTCGGCCTCGGCGATACGAGCACGCAGGAACGCGATCAGGTCATCCATCGGGACTCGACCCTCATCACTCGGTAAGAGCAGGTGAGTTCCCATCATGACGCCGCACCGCGCCGGCACCGACGACAGCGAGCAGCAGATCACCCTCCGCGAGGAGATTCCTCCTCTTCCTGAGTACGTTCTTCCGCCCCTGCCCGGCGAAGTAGCCAGAAGTACTCACCCGGACCGCGGCTCGCCGTGGCGAGGGTGTCTTCGAAGTACTCCCCGGCAGCGGACACAATGCCATTGACGGCCACTTCGTCCCCTTCGTGTTGATCTGAGCGAATCGAATGATTACGGAGTGGCCGTCTGTTGTCACATGGATCTCACCCGTGCCAGCGCCGGGCCTAGATCACCCGCACACCATCTCCCTGGACGTGAACTCCCAACTCTGCCTCTTCCCGCCTCTGCCTCGCCTCTCTTACCCGCCTTCCTCCGCCTCTGCCTCTCTGGCCTTGCCCGCCTCCTTGGGCGGCGGACATCATCATCGGTCGTGAAGACCGGCGGTGCAGCGCACGTCAGGCTCTGTGAGCGAGCATGGGATGATCAAAACCGCCCATGCTTCCTTCCGCTGAGGCCGTTATGGACATCCCCCTCACCCTGACCCTCTCGTTCGGCATCCTCGTGATGATCATCGCGCTGGCCGTCGCGGCCAGACGGCTCCTTGGCGTCAGGTTCGGCGCCATCCGCACCGCTCTGGCCGCGATCATGGCGTTCGCCCTGGCCGAGCCGCTGCTGTCGCCCGTCCTGATGTCGTTCAAGAGCACCGACATGCAGAAAGACCCCGGCCTCGGCCCACTTTGGGTGCTCGTGCTCGTGGTCATGTGCATCGTGCTGATCCCCATGGTCATCCTGGTGGTCGCCGAGGCGCTCGTGCCGCCGGGATCCATCCCCGGGCCGATCGAGTTCGCCCGCTCGCTGCGCGGCCGGATCTCCAGAGCCCGCCGTTACTCCCAGATCACCCGCATCGCCTTCCGGCACGGCCTCGGGCCGTACCTGCGCGGCCGCGGCGACCGTCTCGAAGACCGGGGCGGCAGGGTACGGCTCGCGCGGGCGCTGCGCGGCGCCCTCGACGAGGGCGGCGTCACGTTCGTGAAACTCGGCCAGGTGCTGTCCACCCGCCGGGACCTGCTGCCCACCGAATTCGTCGACGAGCTCCGCAAGCTCCAGGACCACGTCGCCCCAGTGCCCTGGGATCAGATCGAGCAGGTCCTCGTCGCCGAACTCGGCGGTCCCGTCGACGAGACCTTCGCCGAGTTCACCCGTCACCCGCTGGCCGCCGCCTCCATCGCCCAGGCCTACACCGCCCGCCTGCACACCGGCGAGAGCGTCGTCGTCAAGGTCCAACGCCCCGCCATCCGCTCCGTCGTCGCCCGCGACCTCGACATCGTCGCCAGGCTCGCCCACACCCTGGAGACCAAGTCCCGCTGGGGCCGCACACTCGGCGTGCGCGACCTGGCCGAGGGCTTCGCCGTCGCCATCCGTGAAGAGCTCGACTTCAGGATCGAGGCCGGGAACATGGCCGCCGTCGCCGCCTCCGGAGGCGGCAGCGTCACCTACCCGTCCCCGTACGCCGAGCTGTGCACCGAACGCGTCCTCGTCATGCAGCGCCTGACCGGTGGCCCGCTGTCCGGCGCCACCCGCGAGCAGGGGCCCGAACTGGCCCGTACGCTGCTCGACTGCCTGCTACGGCAGATCCTGCTCGAAGGCGTCTTCCACGCCGACCCGCACCCCGGCAACATCATGCTGCTCAGCGACGGCACCCTCGGCCTCCTCGACTTCGGCTCCGTCGGCCGGCTCGACAGTTCCGTACGCGCCGCCCTGCAGCGCTTCCTGATCGCGATGAACCGTCAGGACCCGCTCGGTGTCACCGACGCGCTCCTGGAGATCGTCCCCAGGCCGGAGGAGATCGACGAGGCGGCGCTGGAACGGGCGATGGGCCAGTTCATGGCCAGACATCTGGCACCGGGTACGGGGAGCATGCTGATGTTCACCGACCTGTTCAAGATCGTCACAGAGTATGGCCTGTCCATCCCGCCCGAGGTCGCGGCCGTCTTCCGGGCGTTGGCCACTCTCGAAGGCACCCTTGTGGCCCTCGCGCCCGGCTTCAACCTCATCGACGAGGCTCGTTCGTTCGCCGGCGGATATCTGGCCGAGCAACTCGACACCACGTCGGTGAAGGACGCCGTCACCCACGAGATCGCCGCCTTGCTGCCGATGCTGCGACGGCTGCCCCGGCGTATCGAGCGGATCGCCAGTGCGGCCGAGCACGGGCGCTTCTCGATGAACGTACGGCTGCTCGCGGACGAACGGGATCGGCAGTTCATCACCGGCCTGCTGCATCAGGTGCTGCTGACGGTGCTGGGAGCCACTGCGGGGATCATGGGCGTCGTTCTGCTGGGGACGGATGGCGGCCCTCGGGTGATGCCAGGGGTCATCAGCCTGTACGAGCTCATAGGGTTCAACCTGATCGTCATCAGCTCAATCCTGGTGCTGCGCGTCCTCATCGGGATCTTCCGCCGAGATCGCGCCTGACCGAGCCGGTGGGCGTGGGCCGCCGGAGCCGGCGAGGACGCTGACGCGTACGCGGCGGCGCACGGCCCCGCACGTCGCGGCGCTGGGTCGATGCCGGCCTTCTTCAAGATGGGCCACACCGTGGAGGCTCCCACCCGGTAGCCCAGAGCCGCGAGTTCCCCGGCGATCCGCCGACAACCCCACAGCGGATTCTTAAACCAGCCGCGGCGCCATGAACAGCGATCATGCCTGCCAGAACTGAAATCCCGGACCACGGGCAGTTCCTGACGTCTGCGGCGTTCCCCTTCGAGGTTTACGGGCACGGAAGAAGTGATGATCATCCATGCCGGACGGTGTGTCTCAGGTCACCAGGCCCCTGCGGTAGGCGTAGACCACCGCCTGCACGCGGTCACGCAGGTCGAGCTTGGTGAGGATGCGGGACACATACGTCTTGACGGTCTCCTGGCTGATCACCAGCGTCGCGGCGATCTCGCTGTTGGACCGGCCGTCTGCGATGAGGCGCAGCACCTCCAGCTCGCGTGGGGTCAGCGCGGTCTCGGCCGGCGTGGCCTGGGCGGGGCGGATCCGGGCCGCGTACCTGCCGACGAGCTGCCGCGTCACCTCGGGTGCCAGCAGCGCGGCGCCCGTCGCGACGGTGCGGATGCCGTGCAGAAGCTGCGCCGGTGGGGCGTCCTTGAGCAGGAACCCGCTCGCCCCCGCGCGCAGCGCCTCGTACACGTACTCGTCCAGGTTGAACGTCGTCACCACGAGCACCTTGATCGGACTCTCGACCCCGGCGCCGGCCAGCAGGCGGGTGGCCTCGATGCCGTCGAGCACCGGCATCCGCACGTCCATCACCACGATGTCGGGGCTCAGCCGACGGGCGAGGTCGACCGCGGTGCGACCGTCGCCGCACGCGCCAACCACCTCCAGGTCCGGCTGCATGTCGATGATCGTCGCGAAGCCGGTGCGGATCAGCGCCTGGTCGTCGCAGACCAGGACCCGGATCGGCGCGCTCACGACGGGCTCCCCGCGGGGATGCGGGCCCGCACCACGAAGCCGCCACCCGCCTGCCGGTCGGCGCTGAACTCGCCGCCCAGGGCGTCCACCCGCTCGCGGAGCCCGGCAAGGCCCCGCCCGCTCCCGCCGGGAGAGGCGGCCCTGGAGCGGGGGCCGTCGGTGCTGACCTCCACGCTGATCTCCTTCTCGCCGTAGCGCACCCGGACCACGGTCGGGCTGCCGTGGGCGTATTTGAGGGCGTTCGTCAGGGCCTCCTGGACGACCCTATAGGTCACGAACTCGGCGCTGCCCGCCGATTCCGCCGGACTGCCCTCCTCGGTGAACTCCACCGGCTGCCCGGCCTGGCAGGTCTGCTCCACGAGGGTGCGGAGCTCGCCGGCGGAGGGCATGCTGACATCGGTGTCGTGATCGGCTTTGAGCAGGTCGAGCATGTGCCGTAGATCGGTGATGGCCCGCCGGCCGGTGTCGCTGACGGCGCTCAGCGTCGCGTCGATGCGGTCGGGGGCGGCGGTCAGGTAGCGTGCGGCCTCGGCCTGCACGACCATCGCCGTCACGTGGTGCATCACGACGTCGTGGAGCTCGCGGGCGATCCGGGTGCGTTCGGCGGCGCGGGTGGCCTCGGCGACGTGGCGGCGGCGTTCCGCCTCGGCGGCGCGGGTGGAGCGCAGCCAGGCCCCGATGCCCCACGCGAGGGTCAGGGCCAGGTAGAACACCACGTAACCTTCCACCCTCTCGGTCGCGCCGAGCCGGCCGAGCGCGAGCGCCAGCGGCACGTACGCCATGGAGAGGAGGACCACGGTGACGCGCCGGTGGCGCTCCAGATGGGCGCCTGCGCTGATGAGCGCGATGGGCATCGCGTTGCTCGCGAACACGTGGTAGGCGCGGAGCTGGTCGAGGGCGAAGCCGAGCGACACCAGAGCCAGACACACGGTCGGCCACCGCCGGCGCACGGCGAGCGGAAGGCACTCCAGGGCGATCACGACGAACGCCAGCGCGTCGAAGGGGCGGGCTGGCAGGTCGCCGACCTGCGTCCCCTTGCCGTGGAAGGCCGGCAGGAGCGATGCGATGGCCAGCAGCAGCCCGAACGGTAAATCCCGGACCACTACGTCACACCGCCGCCACAGGTCCGCGACCCGCCGTAGATCGATCACCGGGCGAGCGTAGCGGTCGCGCCGCGGCGGAGCGGGACCACGTTGCCGCGCCGGCGGGCCAGCCACATGAACACGACCGCCAGCAGCAGGCCGAACACCACCGCGTACGGGCTCGCCTCCGGCCCGAACTCGCCGCCCGTGAGCAGGGCTGGGCCCGACGTCACGCCGTGCAGCAGCCCCTGCGTCGCGCCGTTGCCCGAGACCTCGGTGCCGAAGATGCCCGCCGCGGCGAAGTTCCAGCCGAAGTGCAGGCCGATCGGCACC
This sequence comes from Microtetraspora glauca, assembly GCF_040656155.1. NCBI lineage: Bacteria > Bacillati > Actinomycetota > Actinomycetes > Streptosporangiales > Streptosporangiaceae > Microtetraspora > Microtetraspora glauca. Next base: position 182,967 of record NZ_JBFALK010000021.1, on the reverse strand, counting down.
CACAGGGTGCGGGTCGCGGCGTAGGCGGCGGCGAGCATACCGCCCGCCTCGATCGCGATGGCGATCGCGCCCCACAGGGTGGCGTGCGGGTTGAACAGGTGCGACAGGCCGAACAGCACGCCGGTCACCGCCAGCGCCAGCCACGTGCCGGTGCGTGCCTCGACGATCCGGAACAGGATGCCGCGAAAGATCAGCTCCTCCGTCACCGCGGCGGCGGCCATGAAGCCGAGCAGTCCGATCGCGCCTGTCACCGAGCCGAGGCCGTCGATCCGGTAGCCGCCCACGAGAGCGATGTTCACGATGACGGCCGCGAACAGCGCGACACCGATCAGCGCTCCTCGTGTGATGGCGCGGGTGGCGTCTCGCGTCGCCACCTCCACCGGTGCGCGGCGCTCGGACCACCGCACCACCCGGGCGTACACGAGCACCGCGAGCACGGCCGTCGCGACGCCGAAGAGCAGGGTGAGGAGCGAGCTCCACTGGACCGCGCCCACGATGGCGCTGCCGACCAAGGCGACCAGCGCGACAGGCACGAGCTGTTTCAACAACCGCATGACGACTCCCTTACGTGGGGGGACTCCGCGACGGGGCGCCGCCGCTACGCCGAGAAACGCTAGGGATTCGGCGGTCTGGAATCGTCCCCGTGCGGTGGACATTCGCGGGTAGCTCGCGCGGGGGACGGGCGCACATGCGATTCGTCGTACGACGCCGCTGCGTTCGACGTCGCCGTGGATGGCGTACATCTCCGGCGGCGTCCGTATCGCACGACAGAGCGGAGCGATCGCGTCCCTCTCCGACAGGCCGCACTTGTCCCCCGCACGAGCTACCGGCGAATGTCCACCGTGCGGTGATGATCCCGGACCGCCCGATCCGTAGCGTTACGGCGCAGCCACGACGCTCTCAGCGGCCACTACGCCAGACCCCGACCGCCTCCGAGGCCGTGATCGAGGCCGCGGTGATCTATTTGCTGCTTGCCCGGTTCACCGGGAGGGCTCGCGGTGGAGCGTGCGAGGCCATCCGACTGGCTGTGAGGGACGGTCAGTGGTTGTCGGTGGTGGCGAAGTCGGGTAGCTCGGTGGACAACAGCTCGTCGGCGGCGCCGTCGAGGAGCTGGGCCATCTCCGTGGAGCGGGGAAGCATGGTCTTCTCGTAGGCGTGGATGGCTTCGTCGACGGTGTCGTGGTGGGCGATGGAGAGGGCGAGTTCGCATGCGTCCAGCAGGGCGAGGTTGACGCCGACGCCGAGCGGGGGCATGAGGTGGGCGGCGTCGCCGAGCAGGGTCACCGTGGGGTTGTGCTCCCAGGCGTGTGGGACGGGCAGGGCGAAGATCGGGCGGTCGACGTAGGGGCCGTCATTGTCGGTGACCAGCTGGCGCAGGCGGGGCGACCAGTCGCGGTAGCGCTCCAGGAGGAGGGCGCGGATGCCGTCGGTGGCCTGGGGTGCTTCGACCTTCTGGAACACGGCTGGAGCGCGCTCGCCCAGATCAAGGCGTAAGCAAGCGCCTCGTCGCGGAATGGCGCGAGTCCGGGCGGCCCTCATCACACCGGGGTGATCCGTGCAATCTTGATGATCACTAAGATCGCCGAGTGATCATCAGACGACCCCCGGCCGCGGCCTTGCTCGGGATGCTGGCCGCCCTCTCCATATTCGGTGCGCCCCCCGCTCACGCCGACGAGACCACCCCGAAGGAACCGCCCAAGGTCGAGCTGGTTCTCGACATCAGCGGCTCGATGCGGGCGCGCGACATCGAGGGCCGCAGCCGGATCTCGGTGCTCCAGCAGGCCTTCAACGAGGTGCTGGACGCGCTGCCCGCCGAGGCCCAGGTCGGCATCCGCGTCCTCGGCGCCACCTACCCCGGCAAGGTCAAGGCCGTGGGCTGCAAGGACACCCAGCAACTGGTGCCGATCGGCCCGATCGACAAGCTGGAGGCCAAGACCGCCGTCGCCACCCTGCGCCCCACCGGCTTCACCCCGGTGGGCCTGGCGCTGCGCGCCGCCGCTCGGGACCTCGGAACCGGCGAGACCACCCGCAGAATCGTCCTGATCACCGATGGCGAGGACACCTGCGCCCCGCCGGACCCGTGCGAGGTCGCCCGGGAGCTCGCCGCGCAGGGCACCCACCTGGTAGTGGACACCCTCGGCCTGACCCTTAACGACAAGGTGCGCAGGCAGCTCACCTGCATCGCCTCCGCCACCGGCGGCACCTACACCGCCGTCACCAGCAAGACCCAGCTGACGAACCGGATCACCCAGCTGGTGGACCGCGCCGCGACCACCTACACCCAGACCCCGTCTCAGGTGGACGGCACCGACAACTGCACTGGCGCCCCGCTGCTCAGCCCCGGCGCCTACACCGACCGGGAGCAGTTCCAGGAGCACCGCTGGTACCGGGTCCAGGTCCGCGACGGGCAGGAGCTGCGGGCCTCCGTCAGCGTCTCCCTGGACCGCGCGCTCAATCGCGACTACGGCGTACTGCTGCGGGCCGTCTCCCAGGACGGCCGGGAGCTGGTTCGCGGCACCGACGCAGGCAGCGGTCGCACCGATGTGCTCTCCACCGGCCTGCGCTGGTCCGCCGAGCAGGGCGCTCCAGACCGGACCGTCTGCCTGGTGGTCAGCAACTCCTTCTCCTCGCCCACCGCCGCCACCGCCGCAACGCCCGGTATGCCGCTGGAGCTGACCGTCGGCGTGGTCGACTCCTCCCCCGCTCCCAACGGCCCGGACCTGGGCCGTGGCTGGGGGCTGCTCGGCCTGCTGGCCCTCGCCGGTCTGGTGGGTGGCCTGGTCTTCGGCTGGCTGGCGCGCTGGCGGGTCGCGATCTGGATGGAGAACTGACGATGCGTACAACTTCCGTCCGCCGCTGTGCTGGGGCACTGTCCGCCGCCGCGGCCGCACTGCTGCTCTCTGCCGGTCCGGCCGCTGCCGACACCGCCTCGCCGTCTCCGTCCCCGTCGGAGAGCCTGGCGCCGGTGACCACTGCCGGATCCTCCTTCCTCACCGCGACCGCCGTCCAGCCCGGACAACCGGTGCAGCTGGCCGGATCGACCGGCGACTACCTCTACTGGTCGTTCACCTCCGAAGCCGGGCAGACCGACAAGATCGCGATCACCGTCACGCTGCCGCCCACAGCCTCCCGGCACGGCGCATCCAGCTGGGCGGTGGACGTCTTCGACGGGCTCCGCCGCCGCCAGGCCTGTACGGCGGGCGCCCAGACGCCGACCGCTGCGGCCGGCGCCGCATCGGTCGCCCTGGGCTGCATCCTGCGGCGGGTCCGCGCCTGGGCCGAGCCGTGGTCCGGCGACCCGCTGCCCGGCACCTACTACGTCCGACTGGCCGTCGCCGAACTGCCCGAGCAGGATCTGGGCCTGCCGATGCAAGTGGCGATGCGGATCATCGCTCATGACAGCGACGACATCCAGCCGGAGGGCGGCGAGCTCACGACCCCGCTGACCCAGCCGGTCGCCGCCGGAACGGTGCTGACCTCGGCTCCGCCGGTCGCGGCTGAGGAGGAGAAGGGCACCCGCTGGAGCTGGGACTGGCTCCCCGACCTGTCGACCCGCTGGGCCTGGACCGCCGTCGGCGGTGCCATCGCGGCCGTCACCGGCGTCGGCGGCTACAGCCTCACCCGGCATCCGCGTCGGCGTCGGCGCGGCCCGGAGCCCGACGGCTTCAACCGCCTCTGATCCCCCGCAGCCACATCAGCGCGGAGGCCACGTCCGCGAAGATGTCGTCCAGTACCTACGCGGAAATAGTTCGGCGGCTCGCCGAGAAAACCGATGTCTTCGAAAACGGGTGCAGGCGCTGCGTGCCTCGGTCGCCGTGGTGACCCTCTGGACCCGCACAACACCTGCCAGGGCGGAGAAACCGCCCTGGCAGGCGACCAACAGAACGGCCCACGCGGGCTGACCGATCAAGGTTGACGGCACCGACCCGGACCCCCCCCCGAGCCCGGCGACACCGACCTGACATCATGAAGAAATTTTTCGCTATTTGTCGCCGATATGAAGAAACTTATTGACATCGCGATCTTAACTTCGCAGTCTGTCTGCACCGGATCCCCCAGCCGAGGAGCGTTCGTGCGACGATCGTCCCCCCTCCGCATGGCGGCCGCGGCCATCGTGGCCGTCGGCGGCCTCTCCCTCCCCCAACCCGCCACGGCGGCCCAGACCGCCCCCGGCGAACGGCAGGCCGCCTTCGCCGAGGCCGCCAAGGCCTACAACGTGCCTGAGAGCGTCCTGCTCGGCGTGTCCTACCTGGAGTCACGCTGGGACGCCAACGCGGGCCTGCCGAGCAACTCCGCGGGCTACGGCCCGATGCACCTCACCGACGCCGCCGCGCTGACGACCGAGAACCACCACGTCGACGGTGTCGAGGACCCCCGCGGCGACGACAGCCGCCCCCTCTCGGCCCCCGAGGAGACCCCGGCGCCCGCCGAGATCCCCATGTCGCTCAGGACGCTGGAGAAGGCGGCCGAGCTCACCGGCGCGAGCCGCGATGAGCTGCGCGCCGACCCGGCCGCGAACATCCGCGGCGGCGCGGCCCTGCTGGCCGACTACCAGAAGCGGCTCGGCGCGCCGCTCAGCGACGACCCTGGCCAGTGGTACGGCGCGGTGGCCCGCTACTCGGGCGCCACCGAGGCCGACGCCGCGAAGTTCTTCGCCGACGAGGTCTACGCCACGATCGAGACCGGCACCGAGCGGGTCACCGACGACGGCCAGAAGGTCGTGCTGAAGGCGGCGCCCGGCCTGCGGAAGATGGACAGCTGGCTGAACAAGCTCGGCCTGCGCCGGCCCGTCCGCGACGGCGTCGAGTGCCCGCCCACCGTCTCGTGCGAGTGGATCCCCGCGCCCTACCAGGCGCTGCCCGATGACGACTACGGCAACCACGACAAGTCGAACCGGCCGGTCAACCAGCAGATCGAGTACATCGTCATCCACGACATGGAGGGCTACTTCGGCCCATCCGTCAACCTGGTGCAGGACCCCGCGCGCCCCGCGAGCTGGCACTACTCGCTGCGCTCCGTCGACGGGCACATCGCCCAGCACGTCAAGACCAAGGACGTCGCCTGGCAGGCGGGCAACTGGTACGTCAACGCCAAGTCGATCGGCCTGGAGCACGAGGGCTTCCTGCGCACCGGCGGTGCCTGGTACACCGAGGCGATGTACCGTACCTCGGCCAAGCTGGTGCGCTACCTGGCCAAGCGCTACGGCGTCCCGCTCGACCGGGCGCACATCATCGGTCACGACAACGTGCCCGGCACGATCGCGTCCACCGTGCGCGGCATGCACGAGGACCCGGGCCCCTTCTGGGACTGGGCGCACTACTTCCAGCTTCTCGGCCACCCGCTGCACGGCACCGGCGGCCCGACCACCGAGTCGGTGATGATCCTTCCCGACTACGACAAGAACCAGCCGTATTACTACGGCTGCGACAAGGACAACCCCGAGGCCGCCTGCCTGCCGCACGGCTCGGCGTCGATCTGGCTGCGTACCGAGCCGCGTGAGGACGCCCCGCTGGTCAAGGACGTCGGCAAGCACCCGACCGGCGACTCGCTCTACAGCGTCTACGACCACAGCGCCCGCGCCGTCACCGGCCAGCGTTACGCCGTGGCCGACCGCCAGGGCGACTGGACGGCGATCTGGTACCTCGGCCAGAAGGCGTGGTTCCACAACCCCGCCTCCCAGCCCACCGCGGTGCCCTCCAAGGGCCTGGTGGTGACGCCCAAGCCGGGCCTGGCGAGCGTCCCGGTGTACGGCAGGGCGTATCCGGAGGCGGAGGCCTACCCGGCGGGCGTGCCCTACCAAACGATCTCCCCGCTGCAGTACACCTTCCCCGCGGGTCAGCGCTACACCGTCGGCCTGACCGCGGTGGGTGAGTACTACCGGGCGGTGACACTGGACCCGTCCCAGCACACGGTGGTCCGCGGGAACCTGAAGTACTACCAGATCCAGTTCGGCCACCGCGTGATGTTCGTCAAGGCCGACGACGTCGTGGTGTCCGCCACCTGACGGAGCGCCGGAGGACCAGCCAGGGGAGCCGGGGCATCCGCCCCGGCTCCCCTTGTCCGATGTCTGGCCAGCGGTGCATGGGATAGAACAGTGCGGATCTGGGACGTCGTCACTGGCAAGCAGTTGGTCATCTCTGGCACGGCAGGACCTCGCCGTAGGGATCGATCCGGTCGACCGCGGCTTCGCCGGCTTGCCCTCCGCGACTTGGTATCCGCTATCGGGCGGTCACCTCCGGAGCCGGCCGTACAACCGGTTGCCTTCGCATTTTCACGCTCTTCTTGGGCCGCGTGTCCCGAGGGCGAGACGATCCTTTACCACTCTGCCCCGTCGGCCCGGCGGCAGGTCGGGGCTGCGGCCGCCGCGCGGGGACTGGTACGGACAGGCCGGAGGTCCGATGACGAACTGGTATTGACCAGTTCGGCTTACGGTGCTCTTATATGGGGCAATCCGGTGCGCATTTATGCGCATTCGGGCGGTTCTGTGCATTCAAGGAGACCGTGTGCCCCCCAGCCGTCCCTTAGCCCTGGCCCTCACCGCATCCCTCCTGATCATCACCCCCGCCAACGCCGCCAAGGCAGAGGCTGCACCCATCGCCGTGGCCCCCACGGCTCAGCAGGTGAAAGCCCGATCCGACGGGTTCCCCGTCAACCCCGTCGTCGGACTGGTCCGTACCAGTGACAGCGACCAGTACGCCGAAGCCCACGTTCGGCAGACCCTCGCCGACGCGGGCGTGAAGCGGGTCGTCGCCACCGACGGCGACGACCCGCACACCCCGGTCACGATCTATCTGGGCGACGGCGACGCCGCCCTCGACGGGCTCGGCGTGAAGAACGCCGACGGCCTGCCGGCCGAGGGATACGTGCTCGCGGCCGGGCACAGCGGCGGGCACAAGGTCATCGTGCTCGACGGCGTGGACGCCGACGGTACCTACTACGCCGCTCTCTCCCTGCGCCAGCTCATCCAGCGCCATCAGGGCACTGACCGGATGCCGGGCGTGGAGGTGCGCGACTGGCCCACGATGCGCTACCGCGGCTCCATTGAGGGCTTCTACGGCACCCCCTGGTCGCACCAGGACCGCCTGGACCACCTGAGCTACCTCGGTGCGCACAAGATGAACACCTACGAGTACGCGCCCAAGGACGACCCCTACCACCGCGACCGGTGGCGCGATCCGTATCCGCCGGACAAGCTCGCCCAGCTCGGAGAGCTGATCACCCGTGCCCGCGAGAACCACGTCGACTTCACCTTCGCCCTGTCGCCGGGCCTGTCGATCTGCTACACCAGCCAGCAGGACGTGCAGGCGCTGCTGGCCAAGTTCGAGGCCGTCTACGCGCTCGGCGGGCGCTCGTTCAACATCCCGATGGACGACATCGACGCCGGCCGCTGGAGCTGCGAGGGCGACCGGGCCAAGTACGGCAACCCCGGCGGGGCCGGGGCCGGGCGGGCCCAGAGCGAGCTGATCAACGCCGCCCAGGCGTGGGCCACGGCCAAGGGCGACGTGGCGCCGCTGCAGATGGTGCCGACCGAGTACTACGACACCTCTGAGTCGCCGTACAAGAAGGCGCTGCGTGAGGTCCTCGACCAGAAGGTCGTCGTGCACTGGACCGGCATGGGCGTCGTCCCCGCGACGATCACCAAGGCCCAGGCCGCCGCGGCCAGGCAGGTCTTCGGCCACGAGATCCTCGTCTGGGACAACTACCCGGTCAACGACTACAACCCGGGCCGCCTGCCCATGGCCGACTACGCCGGGCGCGAGCCCGGACTGTCCGAGCACCTGGCGGGAATCATCTCCAACCCGATGAACCAGGCCGCAGTCAGCAAGATCGCCCTGTACTCCTTCGCCGACTTCGGATGGAACGACCCGGTCTACGACGCCAAGGCGTCCTGGCTGCGCGCCCTGGACGAGGTGGCCTCCGGTTCGGACAAGGTCGCCTCCGCGCTGCGCGACGTGGCCGATCTGAGCAGCTACGACGGCACCGTCCACCACAAGCAGGCCCCGGCACTGGCCGCCGCGGTCGAGGAGTTCTGGCCTGCCTGGCTCGACGGGAAACCCACCACGCTGCGCGCCTACGCCGAGCGCCTGCTGGCCGCACCCGCCACCATCACCGCCGGGGTGAAGGACCAGGCATTCCTGGAGGAGGCCAAGTCCTGGCTGGACGCCACCGAGCTGTGGGCAAAGGCCATGCTCAAGGCCCTCGACGTCCTCGACGCGGTCAGGGCCGGCGACGGCGCCGCTGCGGTCAGCGCACGGCAGGATGCCCTCGACCTCATCGCGGCGGCCAAGGCCATCCGCGACCCGCGCGCCCCGCACTCCACGACGTTCCCCCGCATCGGCGACGGCGTCCTCGACCGCTTCATCACCCAGGCCCTGGACGAGCTGGACCGATGGATCGGCGTGGTCGACGACCGGCCGGCCGCCTCCAGCACGCTGGGGACGTATGCCGACAACACCCCCGACCGCATGGTCGACAGCGATCTCGGCACCTTCTACTGGAGCAACAACGCCCCCGGCGCCGGTGACGCGGTGAGCGTCGACCTCGGGGCGATCAAGTCCATCGGCGACGTGGCCGTGCTCATGGGCAAGTCGAACAGCCCCAACGACTACATCCACGCCGGCGTCCTGGAGTACTCCATCGACGGCGTCGCCTGGACCCAGCTCGCCACCGGCACCACCGCCGAGGTCAAGGCGACGGCCCCGGCTGGGGCGCGCGCCCGCTACGTCCGCTACCGCGCGACCGGCGGCAACGACTACTGGCTCGTGGTGCGGGAGTTCCAGGTGGCCACCCTCGGTGACGACGTCACCCGGCTCACCGTCAGCGGCACCCCGGCGGGCGCTACTCCGCAGGCGGCGGCCGACGGCAACCTCACCACCGCCTGGACCGCCTCCGGCGCTCCGGCCGCCGGGGACGCCCTGCAGGTCACGCTCTCCAAGCAGCGCCTGATCGACCGGGTGATCGTCCTCGGCACCGGCGAGGCCGAGGTCCAGGTCAGGACCGGAGGCCAGTGGCAGCCGATCGGCAGGCTGGCCGGGCCGTACACCGAACTCGACCCCGCTGACGTGAACGCCGACGCGATCAGGCTCGCCTGGACGGCCGGGAGCGCCGCGCCGAAGATCACCGAGATCGTGCCCAGGTATGGCGACGTGCCTGCGGCGGTGCTCTCGGTCGACCCCGCCGTGCTGGACACGACGATCGGGAAGGAGGCGACGCTGACGCTCAGCGCCATCAGCCAGCGCGCCGCCGCCGTCACCGGCACGCTGTCGGTGAAGGGCCCGGCCGGGTGGAAGCTCCCGGCCGACCGCGAGGTCACACTGGCGCGCGGTGGCGAGCTGATCGTGCCCGTCGCCTTCACGCCCACGGGTTCCGGCACACTGGAGATCTCCTTCGCCGGGGTGACGACCACGGTCGCGGTCAAGGCCCATCGGGCGGTGGCCGAGGCCAACCTCGCCAAGGGCCGACCGGCCGCGGCCTCCAGCGTCGAGGGCGGAACCGCCTTCGCGGCCGGCAACGCGGTCGACGGCGACCCGGCCACCCGCTGGTCGTCCGGCTACACCGACACCGAGTGGCTGACGGTCGACCTCGGCTCAGCGGTGGACGTGGGCAAAGTGGTCCTGCGCTGGGAGGCCGCGTACGGCAAGGCCTACCGGGTGGAGTCGTCGGCCGACGGCCTCACCTGGGCTCCGCTGGCCGAGGTGACCGACGGCGACGGGGGCGTGGACGAGATCTGGATCGACCAGGCCAACTCCACCCGCCACCTGCGCGTGCAGGGCGTGAAACGAGCGCTGGCGTGGGGCTACTCGCTGTGGGAGGTGGAGGTACAAGCAGCCGCCTAGCGGCTCCAGGCGCGGCCGGGTCACGGCCGGGTGATGGCGAGCATGGCGCTGGCCGCGGTCGATCAGACGATCGTGGCCACCGCCATGCGCCGCCGCGTGCGGTCGGCGTGCACACATCACATGATCAAGCCAGCGGCATGAGGACGAGCATTCCCCGTCAAGATCGAAGAGCCGCTAAGGGACACCTCGGAAGGTCAGGCGCCGGATATGGGCAGGGAGGCTTGCTTGTTCTTGTCGGCTTCGGAGAAGGGGAGGGGGTTCGGCGAGGATGTCGCGGCCTGGTGAACGAGCCGCACCCGGCGCGGCCTCCTGCTTGCTGATCTTCTCCCCGAGAATCCTTATGACCGCGTCAGCCTGTCCAGCGAGTCGATAGCAGACCGCTCTGCTCCTGGAGGGTGTCAAGGTCGTAGTAGTGCAGGTAGACCGGCACGTGGGGATGGCTGACCTCGGGATGGTCCCGCAGCATCCTGGCCGCACCGTCTAACAAAGTGAAGCATCCGGCGTGCTCGCCCAGCAGCACCAGGCCGCGGGCTCGGCGGTACGTGACAGCGTTGCCGCCGGAGTCGCGGCCTTCGATAGGAAAGGGCCGGATCCTCCTACTACGTCGGGCACCGGGCCGCGCTCTGCGGGGCTTGTGGGAGATTCCCTACGGGCAGGTGGAAGACGGCGAGCCACCCGAGCTTGTGGCAAAACGCGCACTCCTGGAGAAAACCAGCCTGGCCAATGTCGACCTCGCTCGATACCCGGGATACTTCGACTATCCGACCGTTGCGGATAGAGAGCCTCACGTCCGCTCACTTACCAGTAAGGGGCCGACGGGAGCGAAGGTGCCGGTTGGGTACTGGAAAAGACTCGCTAGAACGCTTCGCGAGACATTCGCTTGAGCGCGACGATCTGACTGGCCGCGAAGCCGCCAACGTCTATAGCGATGGCCAGAAAGGTCATCAGGACCACGATGCTCGCTGCGGCAAACGAGACGGCGGCGAGCACACTCGCAGCCAGCACATTTGCCGCGAGCACGAGACGCAGGCCGTCACGCAGAGGACGGAAGCTGAGCCACCACACAACGCCGGCCCACAGCACGACACCGCTACCGACCGCCGCGATGACAAGTGCTGGCAGCTGAACTGTAGTCGTGGTCAGAGGTGCGGTAGCAGCGACTATGAGCCCGACGACGAGACAGTAGACCGCATCCGCGCGAAGACTGAGGCGTCCGAATTGACTCCCTGGCATGCACAAATCCTACATATCCGGGCCATATGGTGCTTAGGACTTCTTAGGACGGCAGCTCAGCCAGTTGGATATGCGTCTTCCAGTTCGTGACGGTCGGCGGGAAGAAGCACCTTCACCACGATGATTGGATGCCCCGAGGCGTCACGCACGGCCGCGTGCACGTCCAAGACCGGCGTGTTCTTCGGCATGCCAAGCTGCTTCGCCTCATCCGCCGAGGGCATACGCGCGGTGATCTGCTCGATGATGTGATCAACCCGCACGCCTTTACGCGCCTGGAGATGGTCCCGGATGCTGCCGGCCAGTGCGTCAGCGCTCGTCAGGTCCGTCCCCTCCGACAGGTCCAGGGGCAGCCAGAACGAGACGATCTCGGACGGCTCACCGTCGCGGACGACCAGGCGGCGCCGCAGGAACGCCCGGCTTCTGGCCGGCAGATCGAGCAGCGCGGCGACCCGGTTGGGTACGGCCTGGGCGCCCGCTTCCAGCACCTCACCAGCGGAGCCGGTTTCGGGGTTGGTCAGGTAGGCGTGACCGAGCGTCAATCGGGAAGCGGTAGTGGACCGCCGTGGCCGGGCAGACCCCGGTCGGCCGGGATCGTCTCCTCGACCGCACCGTCGGCGGTGATCCCCTGGCCGCGGGTCTGCTCGGCGAGCCGCCGGTAGTAGGCCGAGACCACAGCGAGCGTCTCGCGTGCCGCGTTCAGCAGCGTGGCTCCCGCCTGCTCGACGACGTCGGCCTCATGGATCTCGAACGCCCGAATTCCTTCCAGCACAGCGGTTTTCAGGTCGCGCAGCAGTTGGACGTCGACCTGCGCGTAGACGCGGCACAGCGCCGTGACCGGCCGGAAGTCGTCCCCGGCGAGCAGTGACTCCTTGACGGCGGATACGGAATGCCGGACCAGCCCGACATCCGGCCGAGCGGACATGGCGGCGAGATCGGTGTCGAAAGACCGGATGTCCTGGTGCGGGTCGCAGAAGCCGACGGTGAGTTGCCACAGGGTGCGCAGGTCGTCGTGCACCAGCCCGTCCAGATAGCTGACCAGGAACCGCCGGTGCGACTCGAGGACGTACTGCGCCTTGAAGGGCGTCAACTCCCGGGGATCTTCACCCAACGTGGTGACCAACGTGGTGAATCCGTAGTCCGCGGTCAACGCGTTCTCCATGCCGACCAGCAGGTACACGAACCGTACCCAGGTCCGGAACAGTTCTTCCAGCGGCAGCGCGTGCAGACCGTCTTCGGTGAGGACGACGCCCCAACGAGAGCCGAACCGCAGCCGGCGCAGATGGCCGATCTGGTACATCGCGAGTTGGGCGTCGATCTCGGCGTGCGCGTGGTGCAGCACTTTTCGATACGCCGCGGTCGCGTCGAGCCCGACGTGATTGCGGACGATGTCCGGCCCGCCGATGTGCAGGTGCAGGAATTCGCTGACGTCGAACACCGCGCCGCCGATCGCCATCCAGTAACCCGCGTCGGAGGTGTTGTGCTGCGCCAGATCCGACACCTCGAAGCGGGGACCCTGCTGCGCGTGGCCCAGATAGGTGGTGAAGACGTCCTCGCCCAGACGCCCGTCGGCCACCAGTTGGCGGAGGAACTCGCGGCCGTCGCCGGGCACGATGCCGGTCAACGCCTGCAGTACGGAGACGGCGAACCGTGCGCTGCCGCACACGTAGACGAATGCGCCGCGACCGCCGTCGTCGGTGGACCGCAACAGCTCCCAGAGTGCGTCCGCCTCGGCGCGGATCACGTCGTCCACCCGGCGCCGCTGTCCGGCCTGGACGACGTGGCGCCGACCGTCGAAACCGACCGCGGCATCGGCGCGGGAGAACGCGACGGAGAATTTCAGCCGGCCCGCGGCCGCCGCCTCGTCCAGGCCTGTGTGCTCGACGAATTCTTCCGGCGTCCGGATCCCCAGATAGAGCAGATTCTCACCAGGCCCGGTGCGCGCGGAGACGAACCCGAGGAACGGGGCGATCCCGGACCCGGCCGCGAACATGACGACGGGCCGGGCAGGATCGGCCGGCAGCCGGAACCGGGGCGTGGAGACGATCTGCAGCGACAGCCGCTGCCGACCCTCGACGCTCGCCCGGCGCAGGAAATGCGATGCCGTGCCTTTCCGTTCCCGCGGGTACGACCATGGCGTCCGGGCGGAGGTGTAGTCGAGACCGGCGACCACCAACTGCAGCGTGGTGGCCGGCCCGCCGGGCGGCGGCGCCGAGGCGATCGAATACAGCCGGAACGGCTCGGGCGGAATCACCGCGCAGAACGCGTCGTCCTCACGCGGATCGGCCTTCCACAGCCGGGTGACGTCATATCCGCCCGCGTACAACAGGTTCAGGACGTCCCACAGCTCCCACTGGTCCTCCATGCGGGCGTCCACCACTCGCTGCCACGAGCCCACGGCTGTCAGTTTCACCAGCCGTTTCGCCAGCTCCCGTCCGATCGGCCGGAGCCGGGCGAAACGCAGCAATGTCCGCAGCGGCAGTACGTCGACCTCGCCGTAGCCTGCCCGGCTGGCCACCGCCGCTCGCCACTTCGGGGTGAGCCGCACCAACTCGTCGCCGGTCGCCTGCAGGGCGGCGACGGTGCGGCGCACCAACTCGTCGTCGTTCTCGGCCAGCACGCCGACCCGGTCACCGGGCAAGTGGTGCACGCCCTGCCCGGTGACGTCGATCTCCAGATAACAGGTCCAGGCGCCGGACTCTCCGCTGACGACACGACCTCGACGGGCGGTCCCGAACACCACCGGCGGACCCACCGGTGGGCGGCGCTCTTCGCGGACGATGGCCAGCTGGCCGTCCACCTTGTCCCAGGTCCGGTCCTTGAACAGTCCGGTGAACCGGGCGCCGGTCGTGACCTGTCGGCCGACCTTGAACGCCACCTCGAGAAAGCCGTACGCCTTGATGCGGTGCAGGCCCATCCAGCCGCGGTCGCCCAGATAGGCGTCGAGCATGGCGTTGTAGATGCCGCGCAGGGTGCTGTTGCGGGTGTCCTCGACGTACTGGCGCACCGACACCTCACGCAACGCGGCCACCAGCTCCTGCCAGTGCCGCGGGAAGAATCCGGCGAGGTAGACGCTCTGTTGCCCGACCAGCGAGCCGTATTCTCGGCGCTCGAGAAACGCGTCCAGCGCGTGGATCTGCGGTTGCGCGGTGCCGCTCGGGCTGGGCGCTCCATCGAAGATCGGGACGCCCGCGGTGCCGACCGTCTTGGCCCACAGCACCTGGTCGAGCGAATGCCGGGCGCGGGGGTTGGGATCGATCTGCGGATAGATGGCCTGGGTGACGTGCTGCAGCCGGTCGAGGATCACCAGTAGCGCGCTCTCCAAGGCGGCCGGATCGTCCGCGACAACGGCCTCCTGAGCATCCAGCATGGCGCCCAGCACGGGCGTGAGGCCCATCGCGAAGTCGGTGGTGGCCAGGTAGAATACCCGCTCCGCCGCGTTGTTCCAGGTCGGCGCGAGCAGGTCCATGTTGTCCAGCGCCCGCGGCCCGGCGGGATCACGCAGCCGCCAGTTGTAGAAGAACAGATCGATGTAGGAGACGGACGGGATCTCCTTGCCCAGTCGGCGCGAGACCGTGGTCCACGGTCGCAGCAGCGACTCGGGCAGAGCGGTCGGCGGATCGATCCCCATGTACTGATAGGCGTGGGCGAAAACGCCGAGCAGAGTCGAGGCGCGCAACAGGTATCGGTCGGGCAACGCCTCGGGCCGGGCGTCGAGCACCGGCATCGCATCGAACGCCCGGCGCAGCGACAGCCGACGGAACAGCTCGGGGAGCTGGTCGGTCATCTCATCCCAGGCTCTGTGCGATTCCGGGAAGGCAAGCAGCGGCGGCTCGGCCGGCAGAAATCCGTGCGCGAGCGACAGGAATCCGTCGAGTTCGTGCCCGACCCGGCGGTTGTGCGCCTCGGCGGCCTCCACCACACGTCGTGCGGCGATGCGCGGCGGCGCAACCGGCCGCAGCACGGTGAACTGGTCCAGACCGACGAGCGCCGTCGCCTCCGGGTCGAGGAAGGTCCACGTCAGCTCGTATCGGCCGATGCGCACTCGATCCCCGGGGACGAGCACCTGGCGAGTCACCCGCGTGTCGTTCACGTAGGTTCCGTTGGAGCTGCCGAGATCGGTGAGCACCAGATCGTCGTCGACGATCTCCAGCCGCGCGTGGCGCCGGGAGACGGTGCCGTCGTCCAGCACCACCGCCGCCGCGCCGCTGTCCCGGCCGAGAGTAGCCGGCAGTGTGCACACCCGCTCGTTGGTCTCTCGGGTGTGCC
Source organism: Microtetraspora glauca (assembly GCF_040656155.1). Lineage (NCBI taxonomy): Bacteria > Bacillati > Actinomycetota > Actinomycetes > Streptosporangiales > Streptosporangiaceae > Microtetraspora > Microtetraspora glauca. Next base: position 167,632 of record NZ_JBFALK010000021.1, on the reverse strand, counting down.
GATCGGTGAGGATGAGCCGGAGTTCAGGAATGGTAGATCACCGCACGACACAGATCGGCCCGGGACAGCGTGCCCACGAGGGTCCCGTCGTCGACCACGGGAAGCCTTCGGATCCCGCGGTCGATCATCACGATCGCCGCCCGCGCGAGTTCGTCGGCCGATCGGACCGTCGCCGTGTCGCGCACGACGAGGGGATCGATGACGCGGTCGGCGAGGTCGCGGCCCCGCTCCAGGAAAATCCGGAACGCGTCGGCGAGCGTGCCTCCGGTGGCGGTCACGTCGTCGAAGCCGGGCAGCATGGCCCGCACCAGGTCCTCCTCGGACAGTGAACCGACGAACCGGCCGTCGTGGTCCAGGACCATCAGTTGGCCGACCTCCGACACGCTGACCAATTCAGCCGCCCGCCGGATGGTCGCGCCGAGCCGTATATAGGCCGGGAACACCGTCATGACGTCGCTGACCAGCACGCCACCTCCCAGGTCCACCCCATGGTCGTCCCACACAATCGGTTACCTGGCAACTCATCCGAAACAATCATCCGCGAGTATAAATTCATCACGAATGCGGTGTACACCCACCCGAACGCGGTCGGAACGTACGTCAGTTCGGCCACCCAACGCCGGTTCGGCGTCGGCGCGTCGAAGTCGCGTTCCAGCAGGTCAGCCGGTTGTTCCCCGGCGGCCGGCACGGTGGTGCGGGGCCGCTTCCACCGAGCACCCCCTCGATGCCCAGCTCGCCCATCAGCCTCGCCACCGTGCACCGCGCGACCGTGGTCCCCTCGCGATGCAACTCCCGCCACACCTTGCAGCGAGGCGCTGAACGAGGAGTGCCTCGGCCCGGTGACCGTGTTCGTGGAGTACGCCACGGAAGAGGAACTCCTCGCCCTGCTCGACCGCCCACCCGCTCCGCGCACACCTCGGTCGGCGCCACCGCCGTACAGCGGTTCCTATGCTCGATCGCCTGCCAGGACAGGCCGCAGCGTCTGATCCCGCCGAGTCGCGCCACGACAACGCCTCGGCGCTCCCCGCCGCGTGGACGGAGTGCTCGCCGGGACGGCGATCTCGCCTACCGGCTGAGCCCCGTCAGCTATGTGCTTACCACGCTTGCATTTCTCCGAGCGCCTGGCACCGTTCGATCATGATCGCAGGGTCTCGATGAGCTCGTCGAGACCGCCTCGGCGGCGAGCCGAGGAGATGTGGTCGATGTAGTCACGAGAGCTGATGATCTTCCCATCCCGCACGCGGAGTATGAAGACGCAGGGGACCCGGAAGGGTTCACCCCCCTCGGCTGTCCCTCGGTATTCGAACTCGGCGACGATCACCTCGGGATCGGCGGTCTCGTGCACCGTGATGTTGGCCGGCTCCTGGCGAAGAGGCGGCAGGCGTTTGCCGGCCGAAAAGTGCTCACGCAGCTCCTCACGGGTGCGCAGCGGTTCGTCGCCAGACGGCGCAAACGGATGTTCGACGTAGGTCTGCTCCGCGTACAGATCGGGCAACTCGTCCCAGCGCCCCTCCGAGACGCCCCACACGAGTTTGAGGAATACCTCACGAGGAGTGAGCACCATGATGCCTCCTGCTGGCAGGGTAATATCCGAAGTGAAGACTCCATATATCCGGAGTGGAGACTTCGAATATACGGAGTGGGGACTTCGGATGGCAACACAACCGACGCGCGCCGATGCCCGCGGAAACCGAGCCCGGATCCTGGAGGTCGCTGAGGAGGTCTTCGGCAGGGGCGGCTCGACGGCCTCCACCGAGAAGGTCGCCCACCTCGCCGGGGTCGGCATCGCCACCGTCTTTCGCCACTTCCCCACCAAGCAGATGCTGCTGGAGGCGGTTCTGGTAAGGCACTTCGACCATCTGTGCCAGCGAGCACAAAGCCTCGCCGAATCGGATGATCCCGGCCCGGCGTTCTTCGACTTCTTCGGCCAGATCGTGGCCGATGCCGCAGGCAAGCTCGCCATCATCGAGGCGTTCACCGACGCCGGCGGTGACGTCGACGGCAAAGCGGCCCAGGGCCCGCGGGACCTGCGCGAGGCCGTCGGCGTCCTGCTCCGGCGTGCCCAGGACGCCGGCGCGGTCCGTACGGACATCGGCCTCGACGAGGTCCATGCGCTCCTCGTCGGCGTCTCACGGGCCGTCGCCCACATCCGCCTCGACGAGCGGGCCCGCGCCCGTGCACTCGAGATCATCTTCGATGGGCTCGCCCCCCGGTGACAGCGAGAGACAGCCTCGATCGTGACCAAGCACAGGAACGACAGCACATGACACCGCCACCAGTGCCCGAACTCGCCGACATCCGACAGACGTAGAGGGCCTCGCCGAGGTGCCGTACCGGGTGTTGCCGGTCGCGCGCACCCGTCGTATCGCTCCTGGTGGCCGTACACGCCCTGACGGGAGAAGGACTTCGGATCATCGTCCGTACGCGGGGAGAGCCAGCGGCCCGGCGCGCACATGGCGGCGATCTGCCAGGACTCGTGCGATACGAGCCTGCACGAACGCGATCAGATCATCCATCGGGCACTCGGACCTCATCGTACGCCGGCCGACCTCCAGCCGCTCGGCCGGCAACCCCCCGGCGGGTCCCGGCGCGCCTGGAGCAGCGAGAGCAATGCCAGCAGTCGCGTTGAGGTCTTTGGCGTGAAATCCATTGCGCCGTAAGTAGCGGCCACATCCTGACCTCTGCCCCTGCGACTGTTGTCCCGCATCAGGCGCTGCACAGCGTCCAGAACCGATAGGAGCGACATGTCCGTCAAGTCCGTCACTCATCTGAACTTCCGGGGCGACGCCCGCGCGGCGCTGGAGTTCTACCAGTCTGTCTTCGGCGGTCATCTCGCCGTCGTCACATACAAGGACGCCGGAAACGTGCAAGACCCGGCCGAGGCGGACCAGGTGATGTGGGGCCAGGTGGTCGCGGACAGCGGCTTCCATGTGATGGCCTACGACGTGCCCTCGCGGCTGCCGTGGGACCGGGGTGAGAACTCGTTCTTCCTCTCCCTCCGCGGTGAGACCACCGAGGAGATCACCGCGTACTGGGAGAAGCTCTCCGACGGGGCGAGCATCGCGCAACCGCTGGAACCCGCGCAGTGGGCTCCGCTCTACGGAATGCTGACCGACCGCTTCGGCGTCGTCTGGGTCGTGGACGTCGCGCGCGAATACAACAGCTGAGCAGCGGGAGCGTGATGCGGAGGCCCGCACCACGCTCCCGATCGTCCATCGAAGGGAACAACCAGCATGAGAACGCGGCCCTTGGGGCGGACCGGAATCCAGATCAGCCCCTACTGTCTGGGCACCATGATGTTCGGGCGGGTCGGCAACCCCGACCACGACGAGTGCGTGCGCGTGATCCACCGGGCCCTCGACGCCGGGATCAACGTCATCGACACCGCCGACGTCTACTCCTACAGCGAGACCGAGGAGATCGTCGGCAAGGCGCTCAGGGGCCGCCGCGACGACGTCATCCTCGCCACCAAGGTGAACGGGCCGATGGGCGACGATCCCAACCGCGCGGGCAACTCTCGGCGCTGGATCGTCACCGAGATCGAGCACTCGCTGCGCCGCCTCCAGACCGACCACATCGACCTCTACCAGATCCATCACCCCGACCCCAGGACCGACATCGAGGAGACCCTCTCCGCGCTGACCGACCTGATGGCCGCAGGCAAGGTACGTGCCATCGGCACCTCCAACTTCCCCGCCTCCGACATCGTCGAGGCCCAATGGGTGGCCGAGCGACGCGGCCTGGCGCGCTTCCGCACCGAGCAACCCCCGTACTCGCTCCTCAACCGCGGTATCGAACGCGAGGTCCTGCCCGTCTGCGAGCGCCACGGCATGGGCACGCTCGTGTGGGGTCCGCTCGGAATGGGCCTGCTCAGCGGCCGTTACCGCAAGAACCACACGACTCAGGCCCCCGGGCGCCGGATGGCCTGGGTGCCCAGGCACATGACGGACGAACGCACGCTCGACACCGTCGAGCGGCTCGCCCTGCTGGCCGAGGAGGCCGGGATCCCGCTGGCCCACATGGCGATGGCGTTCACGGTCGCCCACCCGGGCGTGACCGCGGCGATCATCGGGCCGCGCACCATGGAGCACCTTGACGACCTGCTGGCCGGCGCCGACACCGTGCTCGGCGACGACCTCCTCGACAGGATCGACGAGATCGCGCCACCGGGCGCCGACATCGGCCCGCTCGACGTGTCCTACGACCCGCCGCCCATCACCCGGGCGGCGCTGCGCCGGCGGTCGGCCGGCGAGCGTGCGGCGGCCTGACCCGATGACCGTTCTCGGCACCCGGGCGACGCTTACCCCTCAGTCACCGCTTGACCGCGCCGACCTGCCGCCCTCGACGCCGTCGCACACTTGTACGGCCTGCAGACGCAGGAACCGCAGGAACCGTTCGCCGGGCTCTGGTCACGGCTGCGCGGGTTCGACCCGGCGGTGCTGTCGGACCTGCTGATCCGGCGCGACGACGAGAACAGGCGATCGCCCCCGTCCCCGTGACCTGCACGGATGAATATTCGGCACCCACACGCATAGACGTCCATGACCGGCGTGTTCTTCGGCATGCCGAGCCGCTTGGCCTCGTCGGTCACGGGCATGTGGGCGGTGATCTGCTCGATGATGTGATCGAACCGCACGCCCTCACGCGTCTTGAGATGATCCCGGATGCTGTCGGGCAGCGCGTCAGCGCTGGTCAGATTCGTCTTTTGGCCGCGCGAGCCGTACGTTTCGCGATCTTGGGTGGCCTCACCGCCTCCCTTCTGCTGGCGCCCGCGGTCCCCGTCCTCGCCGCCGCCCCCGCCAAGCCCCTGACTCCGGCACAGCTGCGCGCGCCCCTCCTCACCCCTGAGGACCTGGGGGACGGCTTCACCCCCAACACGAAACGCCGCCGCGCGGCGCTGGCCCCCGACGCGGCCCACACGAAGAAGTGCGTGCAGGCCATCAAGGCGTTGAAGCCCCTCCTCGCAAGCAAGGCCGCGGTCTTCATCGACAAGGAGGGCGAGCCGTCCGGCGTCAAGCAGTTCGCCCTCAGCGCCGCCCCCGCCCGGTTGATCCCCTGGCAGAGGGTGGGCAAGGTCATGGTCCGTGACTGCGCCGGGGTGAACGCGAGCACCAAGAAGATCAAAGAGAAGATCAGCAAGCTCTCGGTCGGCAAGCTCGGCGACTGGGCATACGGGATCAGATACAGCAAGACGATCCCCGAGATGAACCCCGAGCCGATCCACGCGATGGACGTCGTGCTCATCAGAGTCAAGAACACCGTCACGCTCCTGGTGAGCGACGGCTTCTTCGCGACGTTCGACCCCGACCTGAGCAGGCAGGCGGCGGAGGCGGCCGTGCCGAAACTTCAAGACGCCCAGGAAACGGCTTGAGCGGGGCTGTTTCGCAGCCGATCCGCCGGAAGCTTCCCCTCCGCCTGAGGCCTCTCCGGGCCGGGCGACACCATGGGCGGACGCACGCCGGACGCACGTCGCCCCCCGATCGAGGGGGCCGCTCCGTCGATGAAGTGCGCCGCAACTGAAAATCTAGGGATCGACAAGTGGAAGCCCATAGCTTCTCCCCATGAGAAAGCGATCTTTTATCCTCTTCGTCCCGGCCGCGGTCGCCGTACTCGCCGCTCCCGCCGCGGCCTCGGCCGCAGCAGGGCTTCCGGCGGCAGGGGTCTCCTCAAGTTCGTCGGCATCCACGAACTTCTCCTTCCGGGGCATGAACCTTAAGCTCCCCTCTGGCTGGAAGGTGCACCGCAACGGGGACACGGTCGTGGTGGCAACCGGTAAGTGCAAGAGGCCGGAACCGTTCGCTTCGAACTGCCAGTCGTTCTGGGTGTTCGGTCCGACGGCGTACACCGACCTTCCGGTCGGGGGTGGTTCCCTGACCTATACGGGCAAGTACCAGTTCCACCCCTTCAGCGGCGTGATCCCCTGCCCGTTCAACGCCAAGACCAGCTGGTACGAAGGCGAGAAGGCCACCTCGACAGGTCTGCGCCAGGTCGGACGCGGCCACAAGGCGATGTACAACGCCTGGCCCAACCAGTGCGTGACGAACAACGGCGGGCGCCGGACGGCGAGCTTCACTCAGCGGGAGTGGTTCCTGCCCAAGTCGCGGATCCTGGTGGTGGACGTCTGGAACACCCCGGGGCTGTCGGACGTACTCAAGCGCGCCACCTGGAGCTGACTGTGACGTTCACGTCCAGGGAGATGGTGTGCGGGTGATCTAGGCCCGGCGCTGGCACGGGTGAGATCCATGTGACAACAGACGGCCACTCCGTAATCCTTCGATTCGCTCAGATCAACACGAAGGGGACGAAGTGGCCGTCGCAGGCCCTCGACGGTTGTCAGTTCAGCGCTTTGCCGGTCCTATCGGTGCTGACCAGCCGCCCGAGTTCGCCGGTGAAGACGAACCCGCTGTCGGTCCAGTCCTCCCCCGCTGCACAGCCGTCCGCCGTTCACCTGCACCCTGCCACTGAGAACCGGACGAAGTCCGGCTTCGAGCGTGCCGTACCGCTTGGCGATCGCGAGCGGGTGGTGGAAGACGAGCACCAGCACCTGCGTGCCCAGCCGGATCTGCCGGGTGGGCACCGCGAGGTACCCGAAGACTGCCCAAAGAGGTCCGTTATACGTATTCCTGCCGATGTGCGGGCGGGCGGAGATCTCTACCGTCGGGGACGCCGACGACACCCCGAGGTGAGCCATGCGCGTGCCGAGCGTGTTCCTGCCTGTGTTCCTGTCCGCTGTCCTGATGACATCCGCCCTCACCGTCACCTCCGCCGCCGCCGAGGCCGAGAGCAAATCCCCGCCCTCCGCCGTCGACGTCCTCTACGAGCGGGCCAACTTCGGCCCCGGCACCCGCGAGGGCGTCAAGGGGGGACACACCCTGTCCTTCGCCGCCCCCGCAGGCACGATCTCCTACACCGACGCGCTGGGCACGAAGAGCTGGGAGTACGCCCGGTGGACCGGCCCCGAGCGGCCGATCGGGTTCGCGGCCACCGAACTGGTGGCCTCCTGGAACGCCGACATGCCGGCCGGAAGCTGGCTGCAGGTCGAGATGCGCGGCCGCAACGCTGCCGGGCAGACGAAGTGGTACGTGCTCGGCCGCTGGGCGTACGGCGATGAGGACATCCGCCGCACGTCGCTGTCGGGGCAGCGCGACGCCGACGGCACGGTCTCGGTCGACACGTTCGTGGCCGCGACGGGCAAGGCGATCACCTCGTACCAGTTGCGCGCCACGCTGTACCGTACGCCGGGCTCGTCCGTGACGCCGGTCGTGCGCACGCTCGGCGCGATGGCCTCCGCCGTGCCCGACCGGGCGACCGTCCCGGTGAGCCCCGGCGGCGTCGCGTGGGGCGTCGAGTTGCCCGTGCCGCGCCGCTCGCAGAACGTTCACGAGGGCCACTACCCCGAGTGGGACGGCGGGGGTGAGGCGTGGTGCAGCCCGACCTCGACCACCATGGTCCTCGGCTACTGGGGTAAGTGGCCCAGCAAGCAGGACACCTCCTGGGTGAACCTCCCCGATCCCAACCCCGAGGTCGACTACGCCGCCCGGTACACCTACGACTACGCCTACCAGGGAGCGGGCAACTGGCCGTTCAACACGGCCTACGCGGGACGGTACGGACTGGAAGGGTTCGTCACCCGGCTCCGATCGCTGACTGAGCTTGAGCGGCTGATCCGCGCCGGCATCCCGGTCGTCACCTCCCAGTCGTTCAAGGCGGAGGAACTGCCCGGCGCCGGCTACAGCACCAACGGCCATCTCATGGTCATCGTCGGCTTCACCGCCACCGGCGACGTGATCGCCAACGACCCCGCCTCGCCGGACAACGACGCGGTGCGCCGGGTCTACCCGCGGGCGAACTTCGAGAACGTCTGGCTGCGCAGCACCGGCAGTGGCGGAATCGTGTACATCATCCACCCGAAGCAGGGTCACCCGCTGCCTCCCACCACGCCGGGGCTGCCGGCCAACTGGTAACGGCCGGCGGCAACGCGCGTGTCGATCAGATGGCGTGCCGGCGCTGCTGTTCGGGGGAGCACCCACAGCAGCGCCGGGTCGACCCCGGCAGGTACGGTCCGGCGAACCTCGGCGGTCGAGCAGCGCCACCTGGCCGGACTCGCCGGGGTCGGTCGGCCGCCGAGGCACACTTCGTGCCGGACGACTTCCTGGGCCACGCCAAAGATCCGCCCCTGTTCGAACATGCGACCGAAGCTCTGTGGGCGTCAACCATAAGACGACCTATGGCTTAGGTCGGCAGGTGCGCGCGGAACCGGTCAGCGGGCATATCGTCGCCCGGCTGTCCGGCCCTCAGTGGCCGCTCGGACCGGGGCCGCGCCGATACACGCGTAGTTCGATCACCGACGGGACATGCCATTCGAGGGACCGCATGACCGGCCGACCCTGCTGATCGACGTCGACCTGCTCAAGGTGCTGCAGCGGAGTGCCCACCGTGACATGGAGCAACTGGGCCAGCTCGCGGTCGGCCACCACGGGCATCAGGATCGCCTCTCCGTGCTCGACCGGATGGCGGCGTTCGGCCAGCAGACGGTACAGCGATTCGCGGAAGGAGTCCCGGTCTGCCTCGGCGTCCACGATGTCAGCCGGAATGTAGTCCTCGGAGTAGATGGCCGGCCGCTGATCGGCCGTACGTACCCTGCGGATCTCCACCACATCGGCGTCGACCTCGATCCGCAGCGCCTTCGCCGTCTCGTGGTCGGCGGGGACCACGCGGGCACTGAGGATCTGCTTACTGGCCCGCAGGCCGCTGCTCTCCAGATATTCGGTGTAGCTGAAGTTCGTGTCCAGCGAGTTGCGAAGCGCCGGGCGGTGGGTCACGTACGTGCCAGAGCCATGCCGGCGGACCACCATGCCGTCCTCGATCAACCCGCGCACGGCCTCACGCAGGGTGATTCTGCTGACCTCGAAACGCTCCCGGAGTTGCTCCTCGTTCGGGAGCTTCGAGCCGAGCGGGAACTCGCCCGACATGATCGCCCTGCGCAGATCGGCCCGCACCACATCGGCGAGCAACGGTCTGGTCCGCTTGTCTGGCGTCATGCCATGGCCCCCGGAAGCTAGGATGACTTACCTTACGAGAGACATATCATGTCACACGTCAGCGGACTACGGCACGTCGGCCGTCAGGCCAGCCAGTGATCGAGCCACCGAGCGACGAACTCATCGTCGGTCAACTCCGGGTAGGCGGCACAGACCCGGTCGATCTCCTCAAACTGGCCCGGAGAAAGATCCTCATCGGGGTCGAGACACCAGCGACCGGCCAGTAGTCCCTGTCGGCGCAGGATCTCGTTGATCCCGGCGATGCAGCCGCGGAAGCCCCCCGCCACATCGAAGATCGCGGCGTTGGCGTCGGTGAGCGCCCCGTCCATGACGAGCAGGCGCCGCAACGCGGAGTCGTCACCGGCGCGGGCGGCGGCGGTCTCGGCGTGCAACCGCACGGCGGGTTCGGTCCACACCGCCCACTGGCCGAGCAGTCCGCCGACGAACTCGACGTCCATGCTCCGCCCGTCCACGACGAACCGGTTCCGGATCGCGAGGTCGGCCAGAATATGGTTGTCGTTACCCGTGTAGAGCGCGATGTCCCCCAGCCGTCCCGATCGGCAGACGCCGTGCAGGACATCCAGCGTGCGGTACCGGTCGAACGGCGCGACCTTGATTCCGGCCACCGACGAGATGGCCGCGAACTTCGTCCAGTAGTCCCTGGACAGCACGCGCCCGCCGACGGCCGGCTGCAGGTAGAAGCCGATCACCGGGAGCACCTCGCCGACGGCGCGGGCGCGATCGAGGAGCTCTGCCTCGTCCACCCCCGCCCGCGGAGCGAGCAGGGCGAGGTGGTAGCCCAGTGCGGCGGCGAGTTCCGCCTCCCGGACCGCCTTCTCCGTTGGCCCCTGAACCCCGGCGACCAGGACGACCGGCCGGCCGGCTTCCGCCACGACGGTTTCCGCGGCGAGCTCCAGCACCGGGGAGAGCAGCCCGTTGTCGTGGATCGCGAACTGGGTGGTGTGCACCCCGACGGCGATTCCACCGGCGCCGGCGGCCAGGTAGTAGCGGGTGAGCGCGCGCTGACGGCGCTCGTCCAGGCGGCGCTGGGCAGTGAGCGCCAGAGGGTGCGCGGGGATCGCGCTCCCGCGGGCGAACAGTTCGAGGGCGTCGGTCGCGGACATGTCAGAACCGGCCGTCACGACGCTGGAACCCGGTCGGCTTGTCCAGGAGCGGCCGGCCCGACCCGACCCACGCCGCTGTGTGGTCGACCAGCTCACCAAGGGTGACGTCGGGATAGCCGAAGAGCCGATGGCACCGTCCCGCGTTGGACAGCAGGGCGTTCTCCGCCTCCTGTCCGGTGAAGCGGGCCGGCACCCCGAGGCGAGCCGCCAGGGCGGTCGCCACCTGCCGGATCGAGACCTGCTCGGGCCCGGTCACGTTGAGGACGGTGGGTGGCACGTCCGCCAGCAGGAGAGCCCGGAGCACGACCTCGTTGGCGTAGCCCTGCCACACCACGTTGACGTGGCCCATGGTCAGGTCGATCGGCTCCCCCGCCAGGAGCGAGCGGGCCAGGTCGACGAGCACGCCATAGCGCATCTCCACCGCGTAGTTCAGCCGGATCAGCGCGGTAGGGGTGCCGCTCGTGACAGCTGAGTACTCCAGGATCCGCTCCCGGCCCAGACAGCTCATGGCGTACTCGCCGACCGGCTCGGGCGGCGTCTCCTCGGCCGGGGCGGCGGCGGTGACGGGTGCGAGCGGATAGACGTTGCCGGTGGACAGGGCGACGATCCGGCTGCCGCGGAAGCGTTGCATGACCCGTCCGGGAAGAAAGGTGTTGGTATACCAGGTGGCCGCTTCCCTGCCGCTGGTTCCGAACTTGGCACCGACCAGGAACACCACGTTCGGCGCGTCCGGCAGCGCGCGCAGTGCCGTGTCGTCGGCGATGTCCGCGACGATCGTGGTGGCGCCGGCCGCCCGCAAGTCGTCGGCGAGATCGCCCCCGCCGAACCGGGACACCGCGATCACACGGCGACCGCCACCGGCGGCCTCGGCGGCTCGCACCGCCAGCCGAACCAGGCTGGGGCCGAGCTTCCCGCCGGCGCCGAGCACCAGCAGATCGCCGTCGATCTTCCGCAGGTCGTCGACGAGGGCCGTTCGCGGTGTGCTGAGCCGGTCTTCGAGCTCGGCCACGGATTCCATATCGATCTCCAACGATCCGTTGATGAATATGTCAGGATGGCCGGCCGGGCATGCGGGACATCACGGCACGGCAGCCTGGACGACGTCGACGGACCGCCCGGCCTCGGCGGACCGGTAGATCGCCAGCACGGTGGCCAGGGCGGCGGCGGCGTCGCGCGGACCGATGGGTGGCGCCTCACCGGCCCGAACGGACTCCAGGAAACCGCGTAGCACCTCGACGTAACCATTGAGGACGGGTGAGCTCACCGAGTTCCACCGGCCGGCCGGCATGCCGTCCCATGCCTGTCTCAGGTACACCCGGGCCTGCCCGCCCTGATATGGATCGGCCAGGTCGATCCGGCCGTGCGAACCGTCGATCTCGATGCGCTCCTCCGCCCGCGCGCCAGGGCTGTGCGCGGAAGCGGCGAGGGTGGCCAACGCGCCGCCGGACAGCCTGAGCACGGCCCCCGCGGTGTCCTCCACCTCGACCGGAGCCGTCAAGGTGGCGATCTCCGCGCTGACGCTGACCACCTCAAGGCCGGTCAGACAGCGGACGGCGTCGAACTGGTGCAGGACGTTCATCATGACGACGCCGCCCCCGGCCTGCGCCCGCCGGGACCGCCAGCCGTCCGCCACTCTGCCCGATGCGCCCGACTCCCAGTAGGAGTCCGGTTTGTCGATCACCGCGAGAATCCGTACCGCGCGGATCTCGCCGATCGCACCCGAGACGATCAGGCGGCGGGCAGCACGCACCGGACCGGTCATGCGCAGCGGGAACACGACTCCCAGCCGGCGATCCCGCCCAAGTGCGGCCCGCTCGAGGTCGCGCAGCCCCTCCATGTCGAGCGCCATGGGCTTCTCGACGAGGACATGGCGGTGCGCTCGCAGCGCCTGATGGGTGATGGGCGCCAGCAGGTGGTGGGGGACGGCCACGTAGACGATGTCGACCGCAGGGTCCGCGACCAGCGAGGTGAGCGATCGGTGCACCGCGGCCCGGCGCGGCAGGGCCAGGTCGGCGGCGAGGTGCTCGACAGGATCGAAGGCCCCGGCGAGACACGCGTCGGGCAGCACGTCGATGGCGCGGCACAGGTCAACCGCGGCGCCGCCGCAGCCGACCACGCCCACCCCGAGGCGGCTCATGCGACCGGCCCGGCATCGCCCGCCGGGTAACCGCCACCGGCGACGAGATGCGACAGTGTGCCGAAGTACTCGTCGTCATAGCGCTCGACCGCCAGTGCCACCACCTCGAGTCCGCCGGCCGGATCGGTGATCGCCCACGGTCGGGCGATACGGACCCGGCCGGGCGGCATGAGCTCGTGCGCGGCCCAGGCGCCGGACGCGTTCCGGTCGCGGCGCTCGAAATACCAGATGCCGCCGCTCTCCCGGGTCAGGTAGATCCGGCCGCCTGGACTGCGGTGAGGGAAGGCGACACCCCCGACGTAGAGGCCGGCGTGGATGTAGCCGAAGACGCTCCCGGCCGGAGCCACGTCGTCGGTCTGCCAGCCACCGTCACGATAGGCGCTGACGTGGTAGCGCGCGTCTTCGGTCGCGTCGTCACCCTTGACCTTCGACACGAAGCAGATCTCGAAGTCCGGCCCGTCGGACACGTCGAACAGGTTGACCGTACGGTCCGACAGGGTGCGGTGCGCCACTTCGAGTCGGTCCTGATCGATCGGCAGCGTGGTCTCGTCGTACAGGTTGGCGATGACAGCGCCGTCGCCGGGCCGGCTCACAATGCCGGTTTCGAGGTCGACCTGGCAGGCCCAGACGTCGTGTAGTGGCAATGAGCCGTACTCCTTCGGATGCCCGGACACGCCCATCCGCACCGTGCGGCCGTCCGCGAGCATCGCCGTGGCCAGATAGATCTGCTGATCGGTGTCGAAGGCGAGGAACGGCACCGGATTACGCCAGGTGGCCGCCCAGTCATCGGACCGGCAGTAGTGCCATCCGACCTCGTCGACCCGGGTGAACAGGTGCAACTGGTCGCCGCGTACGTGCACCTGGGCGTAGCTGGTCTCACCGCCGAACTTCAGGTCCCGCTGGGGATGCCAGCCGGCGATGTCGGTGGCGTTCTCCGAGATCCGGAACTGCAGGGTGTCGCCGCGGTCGTGCCGCGAGTAGAACGCGACCAGCGGCTTGCCCGGCACGGCGACCAGGGCGGGGTTGTTGTGATCGTCCGCCTCGTACGCGGCCAGGATCGCCTTGACGGCACGGCGGGTCGCAAGGTTCCAGGTCGCGGCGTAGATCTGGCCTGTGGAGTCCATCGCCCCGAAGAACACCTGGTCCCCGATCCGCACCGCACGCGGCCGGGTCCACCAGCACCATGAGACGTCTTCGATCAGAAGACCCTTCATGAGGACCTCACTTCATAGGGGTGTCAGACGATCTCGCCGGTCACCAGGTGGGCGATGCTGTCGAGAACATAGGTCGGCGGCGGGTCGGCCAGGCCCGCGGCGGCCCGGTCCGTCGCGCCTGAGAGGACGAGGGCCACGTCGATTCCCGCGGTGACGGCCATGGCGACATCGGTCTCCAACCGGTCGCCCACGATCAGGACCTGGTCGGCCGGGAGCCCGAGCCGGGCAAGGATGGTGGCGGCCATCCATGGAGAGGGCTTGCCGACGACCGCCTCCGCGGTCGCTCCCGTGCACGCCTCGATCGCCGCGAGCATGGCCGCGCAGTCCGGGAGCCCACCCTCCGGCGTCGGGCAGTAGCGGTCCGGATTGGTCGCCACGATCGCCGCCCCGGCGGTGACCGCGCGGAACGCGGCGTGCAGCTTGGCATAGTCGAAGGTGCGGTCGAACGACACCACGACCACGTCGGCGTGCTCGGCGTCTGCGGCTGTCAGCACGGTGAAGCCGTGGCGGTTCAACGTGTCGACCAGCAACGGCTCCGACACGCACAACACCGACGTGCCGGGGTGCCTCTCCTTCAGGTAACCCACCATGGCGTCGAGCGAGGAGATCACCTCGTCCGGCGTCGTGGGTATCCCGAGCCGGGTGAGCTTGGCGGCGTACGTGGCGGATGGATCGAGCGGCTTGTTGGTCAGGTAGAGGACCGAGCGATTCGCCCCGCGCACCGCCTCGATCACCGCGCCGGCTCCAGGTAGCAGATGTTCGCCCAGGTAAACGGTGCCGTCGAGGTCGAACACGACACCACGGTAGAGGTCCAGAATATTCGCCAACCCGTTCCCCATCCCGAAAAATGTCTCATAAGACGTATAACGACTTTATGAGCGCACGCCAGGGCTGTCCATACTCGATCCGACCTTGACGCAATGGCATAAGTCGTCATACGTTTTGCGCCGCCGTCCGGCCCGGCCGGTCCTGGACGCGATCACCAGGGGCGCCCGAGAGCCCCTCTCGACGCCACGGTTCGACCGGCGACCGCCGCCGCGCCCCGGTTCACGCTCCGACACCGAGCATGGGGCAGCGGCCGGTTCCCGACAGACAGATCGACGCGAACACCTCGAACTGCGCGAAAGACCACCAAGCCTTGCCCAAAAGTCGTAATACGTCTATCGTCCTACGTACTACGCTTCGCCCTTAGGGAGCTGAGATGGGTGATCCGAAGCGCAGCACCTGCTCATCCTCTGCCACGGCCACGCCGCCTACCGCCGACCGTTCGACGCCACCCGTGAGGCGATGTCATGACCGCTCTCGCCGATCCCCCCGACGCGCTGTCCCAGGTTCGCACGGTCTTCGGTTCAACCGCCGACGTGGGGCTGCGCCGTCTCGTCACCGGCCCGGAGGCGTTGTACCAGCTCGGCGAGCTGGTACAAGAGACACGCCGCGGCAGCTCGCCGATCATGCTGCTGAGCGATACCACTCCGAAGACGGTGTACGGAGCCGACCTCACCGAATTGGTGCTCCACCAGCTCCGCCAGGTGGACGAACCGATCCACGTCACCATCGGATCGCCGGGTCACGAGACGGCGGCCGACCCGGCCACGGTGGCAGACACGATCGACAGGACCGCGGGTGCCGGAGTCCTGGTCACCCTGGGCTCCGGCACGATGTGCGACATCGGCAAGGTGGCCAGCGCCCGCGGCTGGTTCCCACACGTGGTCGTGCAGACCGCGGCCAGCGTCAACGGCTACGCCGACGACCAGTCGGTGCTGCTGCTCGACGGGGTCAAGACCACCGTGCGCAGTCGCTGGCCGGACGTACTGCTGATCGATGAGGGGACGCTGGTGTGCGCCCCGCCGGAACTCACCCGAGCCGGGCTGGGCGACCTGATCTCCGTCTACACCGCGTCCGCGGACTGGGCGCTCGCCGGCGCCCTGGGCGTGGACCGCGGCTACCGGCCGGAACTCGTACGGCTACTGCGACGGGCCGCGGCGGCGGCACTCCCCCTGGCCGACGAACTGCCCACGGGTTCCGCCGCGGTGAACGCGCTGGCGCACGGTCTCACCGTAGGCGGGCTGGTAATGGGCGTCGCCGGGCAGACCGCCCCTTCATCCGGCACAGAACATGCGATCAGCCACCTGCTGGACATGGCAGCGGGCGCCGCCGGACAGCCGCACGCGCTGCACGGCGCCCAGGTCGGGATCAGCTCCCTGGTATCGGCCGCGATCTGGGAGCACGTACGGACGAGGTTCGCCTCGGCGGCGGCGCACGCCCGGGTGCCGCCGGACGCGCCAGGCCGTGACCAGGTGCTGGCCGCGTTCGCGCACGTCGATCCGACCGGCGCCATGGGCGAGCGATGCTGGCAGGGCTACGCCGCGAAGATCGGAGCACTGCGCGCCGACCCCGGCGCCTTCGCCTCGCTGACCGCGCGGTGGGACACCTGGGCCGACGGCGTGGCACCACGGCTGGAGTTTCTGGCCGACGCATTGCGCCGGGCGGGCGCGCCGGCCAGGTTCTCCCAACTCACCCCCGCCGTGAGCCCCGCGCAGGCGCGCTGGGCCATAGCCAGCGCGCCCTTGTTGCGCAGTCGCGTGGGGATCGCCGATCTGGCCGCACTGGCCGGCTTCTGGACGGACGCCGACGTCGACGCCGTCCTCACCCGGCTCACCGATGTAGAGGCAGGCATCTGAAGGAGCACCGTTGATCAACTTCATCTTCATGCTCACCCACCGCGACCGCACTGTGCCGGACGCCGCCGACGTGCTGAAGGACCTGGCCGGCAGCGGGCTCCGTTATGTCGGCTTCAAGGACGTCGGGGTCAGCCCGGTGGAGGTTCGGGCGCTCACCGATCAGGCCCACGATCTGGACATGACCGTCATGCTGGAAGTCGTCTCCACCACCCGGGAGGACGAGCTGGCCTCACTGGACGCCGCGCTGGCGTGTGGGGTGGACTGGATTCTCGGCGGCACCCATGGTGATGAGGGGGCGGCCCTGTTCCGCGGCACCGGCCAACGGTACTGCCCGTTTCCCGGGACGGTGGCCGGCCATCCCAGCATGCTGCGCGGCACGATCGAGGAGATCGCCGCGGATGCGGCCCGGCTCACCGCGCTTGACGGCGTATGCGGTGTCGATCTGCTCACCTACCGGCACGCCGACGCCGACCCGTACGACCTGACCGCCGCGGTGGCCGCCGTGACCGAGGGACCGGTGATCGTCGCGGGGTCGATCATCAGCGCCGCGCAGATCGCGCTCATGGCCCGGGCGGGCGCCTGGGGCTTCACCATCGGCGGAGCCGTCTTCGAAGGTCAGCTGCCTGGTGGGCGACGTGTCGCGGACCAGGTCCGTACCGTCCTCGACCTGTCCGCCCAGGTGGATGCGTCGTGACTTGACGCCGCGACACCGCCGTCTCATGCTGCAGCAAATGATCTCGACGTTCTTGGACGCCCTACTACGGCCGGGCACCACCAGCCGGCCGAGCAACCGATCATGAGCACATGGAGGAATCGCCCTGCGACGACTTGTGAAGCGGTACACGGGAGCACATGGTCACCCCTCACCCCCGCGACATGCACGGACGGATATTCGGCACCCACGGCGTCCCGCGGATGGATCGGAACGTCCTGCTGGACACCGCCCACCTGCTCGCTTCCCCACCGATCAGGCGCGTGAGCTGGAGGCGCTGATCAGGGCGAACAGGAGCGTGCGGGCATGACGGCACCGAATTCACCGGCGGCCGGCATGCTCTCCGCCGCCCAGGCCATGCACATCGGCGCGCTGGCCATCGTCGTGGCCGCCCCAGACGCCCTCCGGCGCATTCGGGACTCCTTGCCACCCCGGCGAAACGACTGGCCCGCGCTCGCGCGGCACACGTTCCCCGGCGAAGAGGAGTACCCGCCCGTCCTCAAGGGGGCGAGAGAGGGGATCGAGGATCTGCTCGGCCCCTGCGGCCCCGACGTCCGGCAGGCGATCGGTGCCGCCGCTGCCGCCCGAGTCGGCAGCCGCTCCTGTGAGGCGGTGGTGCTCGACCTCGGGCTGGCCGCCGCCGACCTGTATGTGGCCGGACGCGCCGCCGAACGTCTTGGGGCGATCCGCGACCTTTTCGCGGACCATGAGCACGCCTCCCGGATCCGAGAACTGTTCGAGCGGGCGATGAACGATCTGGCCATCGCGCGGACTGCAGTGGTCAGGGCCGCCCGGCTGCTGAACAGAATGCCGCGTACGCGGCTCTTCCCTCCGGAGGTCGCACGGTCCGTCAGGTCACTGTCCAGGCTGGCGGGCGGGCCGCTCCCGGCCTTCGACGGTTCGCCCGGCGAGCCGGGCGAACGGCCGCCGGGCCGGCGCCCAGGAGAACGCTGGTGCAAGCGGATCAAACAGGCGATCTGGGCGCTGGACGTGGCCTTCTCTCTCCCGCCGGCCCCGACCTGGCCTCCGCCACCGCCGTCGGCCACGGAGGCGTCCACGCTCGCGGAGATCCTCGCCCGGCCGGACGACACCGAGGCCCGGTCGCGTTGGGCGGAGCTCGCCGAGGCGCGTGGCGCCCCTCAGGCCGCCCTGGTCCGCGCGCAGGTCGAGGCGCGCGAGTGGGTACGGCAGTGGCCCGATCTCGGCCGGCTCGAACCTCGGCAGAGCAGGTTCCTGGTCGAGTGGCATCCGGAGTGGGCGGCGCCCGTCAGACGGCTCGGCGCGCGAGACGTCGCCTTCCGCCGCGGCTTCGTCGAATGGGTGAGCATCGACGCGGGGACCTTCCTGCGCCGGGCGCCCGAGCTCTTCACGGTGGCGCCGATCCTGTACGTCAAGCTCACCGGTGTGGCACCGCTGCTGCCCGACCTGCTCGCTTCCGGGCTGCTGTCCCGGCTGCTCGCGCTGGACCTGTCCGGTGAGGGGCTCGACGATGGTCACGTGGCGGCGATCGCCGGGGCCTCAGGGCTCACCCGCCTCCGGTCGCTGGACCTCAGCTCGAACCCGATCAGCGCCGCCGGCCTGGCTCACCTGTACACCACCGCCGCACTCCCGTCGCTCGTGTACTGCGATCTGGACGGCACCTCCTGCGGCCCGCTGTACCGGCTCGGCTGGACGGCCCAGGAGTATCCGACCGAGGAATGGGTGGCGACCCCGCTTCTGGTGAGCCTCGAAGCGGACTTCGGGAAGAGGGCCTGGACGACGCCGTACCGGACGCCCCCGGACTTCGACACGCTGACGGTGCTCATCGACCCGAAGACCGGAAAGCCCCCCGCTCCGCCGGACTGACGCCCGCGCCGCGGACCGCGAAGCCCACCGCGCTCAACCTCTCGCGGCGCGGTGACGCTAGCCTCCTCTGTCGTCCGTACGCCGTCCTCCACCGCGACGAAGAACATCAGATGTACCTCGTTCATGCCCATACTCAGAACTCCGATCAGCTCATAGCATCCGATCAACCGGAAAACGGTCTCGCCCGCCGGCCCAGACACGTTCATCTCGTCGATCGGGCACACGACGGCCTTGGGCAGGCTCGTGGCCTCTGGTCTGTGCTCCCGTCTCCGCGGCTGCCGTCTGACTCCGCGATCAGGTGAGTGATCGGTCGACCACTCTGACCATCGCCGCCACGTCGTCGCCCATCAAGCCGGCGACGCTCATGACGTGCACGCGTTCGATGGACTCCTCCGACGTCGCCGGCCATGCCCAGATCGCGATCCCGGCCTCCTGGGTGGCCTTCACCGCGGCCGGAGCGAGATCGGCGTGGTGGTGCTGGATGATCTCGGCGCCGATCCGGCGGGCCTGTGCGATCAGGGTCTCGGCCCGGCTCGGCCCGCGCTCGGGAAGCCGGTCGGGAGCCAGCCGCAGTCCGGGAGTGGCGCGGGCCGCCTCCGCGAGCGCCTCGTGGTCGAAGGACGCGACGACGTCGCGGTCCAAGCGGCCTCGGCGGGCCAGTTCCTGGGCGACGGCGGAAGCGACGAACCGCTGCTCCCTCGGTGTCGCGCCCTTGGCCTCCAGGCACAGGGAGATGTCGGCTTCCTCGGCGAAGTCGAGCAGCTCGTCCAGGCAGGGCACGCGTTCGCCGGCGTAGTCCTGGCCGAACCAGCCGCCCGCGTCGAGCTCGCTCAGCTCTGCCCAGGTGAAGTCGGCGACCGGCCCGGCGCCTGTGGTGGTCCGGTCGAGTGTCTCGTCGTGCATGAGAAGGAGCACCCCGTCGCGGCTGCGCCGGACATCAGCCTCGATCATGTCGGCGCCCAGCTCGGCGGCTGCCCGGTAGGCCGCCATCGTCTGTTCGGGAGCGAGGAGGGAGTTTCCCCGGTGGGCGATGATCAGGGGTCGGTTCGGCATGACGGACCTCCGCGTCGGCTGCAGATTCCTTGACAGGGCAAGGCTGTGCCCTGACCGCCACACCTTAGCAAAATCATCAGTCGTCATATGTCTCGGTTTCCAAGGACGGCTCGCCGGTCGCCCGCGGCCAGAAAGGCGGCCGTGGACCTCACTCCCCTATTGGTCATTACTGCGACGGTCTTCGTCCTGGTATGCGGCGCCAACGATGGGAGTGCCCTGCTGGCCCTGGCGGCCAGACACCAGCCGGGCGGTCGATATCCGTTTAATTCCACCGCGGTAACTGTGTCGCAATATCAACCCATACCTGGCAAGTCGCATGTTTCCGCAGGAAAACCCGCTTGACCCACCTATGATCGAATGCAAAGCTAGTCGGCAGACATATTACGTCTATTTACCCGGCGTTCCTGGGTCCGCCATGAGCCGGGTTCCCGACTGTCGCAACGATCCGACGTTCTCATGATTGGCAGGCCGCGATGCACTCCTCCCTGCTACGGACCCTCGTCACTTCAACCCTGATGGTGGGGCTCGCTGCATGCGGCGGCGCCGACACCGGGAGCGGAGGCAGCGGCGCCGACCGCGACAGTGCCCCACCCGTGAAAGTCCTGGTGATCGGCTACCCCGACGAGGACGGGATCGACGCCGTGACCGGCGCGAAAACGCCGGGGATCCAGCAGCTCCAGGCCGCGTTCGACAAGGCCAATCCCGATATCACGATGGAAATCATCAGCATTCCCTGGGGCGAGGGCGCCACTGGATACGCTCCCAAGACAGAGGCGATGATCAAGGCCAACGAGGCCTGCCTCTATGAGATGCCCGCCGCCCCGGCGTACGGGAAGCGCGGATTGCTGGTCAACCTGGACACGATGATCGCCAAGGACCCGGCCTTCACGAACGTCTGGGGAGAGCAAGCCCTTGACGCCGCCCGGTCGTGGGGTCCGGACAACGCGAAAAGCCTCTTCTACCTTCCGAACAACACCGGAATACGCGTGATCAACTGGGACGCGAAACTGTTCAAAGACTGGGGAGTCGAACCGCTGTCGGCCAAGCCGACGCTCCAGGAGATCGAGAGCAAGGCGGCCAGGATGACCGGAAAGAACCCGGTCACCGGTGAACAGAACTACGGCTACTGGTACCAGGGCAAGTACGCGGTGTGGCAGTTCATGGCCATCGCGCACGCGATGGGCGCGGACTGGGGTTCGATCAAGGCCGACGGCAAGCTGGAGATCAACTGGAACACTCCCGGATACCTCCAGGCCATGGAGTGGTTCGTGAGGATGTCCACGTACGCCCCGAAGGGCGCTCTCGCCACGGAGGGCATGCCGCAGGGTTTCGTCACCGACAAGAACACCGTCGCGATCATCCCCGAGGGCGAGCAAAGTTACTTCCTGCCTCAGCTCATCGCACAGCCTGACCTGCGTGAGCGGTTCCGGACCTCCTACAACCTCAAGGGCCCCGACGGGCGCGGCGGCCTCAACAGCGCGTCTCCGCTGGCCATGGCAGCGAGTTGCCCCAACAAGGATCAGGCGTGGACGGTGCTGAAGTGGCTGGCCGGCAGCCCGGAGGCACAGGCCTACTACTTCGACTCCATCGGCCGCCTGCCCGTGGTGGAGGGCAGCGAGAAGATCGTTACGCCGGTCGCCGGACTCCCGGACGGCGCGATCGTGCTCGACCAGGCCCGCACGGCCGACGCCACCTACCCCTGGGCCGCCGAGCAGCCCCGGTTCGCCTTGCAGGCCCAGCTCGAGGCGGCGATCGCCGGGAAGGTGACACCGAGTCAGGCGCTTGAACAGGCCCAGAAGGAGACCGACGAGTGGCTCGCCAGGCAATGAGGACCCGCAAGCCCGTCCGGTCGGCGGACACTCAGGAACGCGGGTCCGCCGGTCACCGGACCGTCATCACAGGCGCCTTCGGCGGGTTCCGCCGAGCGGTCGTGTGGTACGTCTTCGTCCTGCCCCCGTTCGCGTTGCTCGTCCTCTTCGTCTGTCTGCCGACAGCGCAGACCTTCCTGCAGAGCCTCTACCGCGAGGTCGGCCCCGATCAGCAGCAGTTCGTGGGAGTGGACCAGTTCACGAAGCTGGGCACCACCGGTGTCTTCTGGGACGCGCTGATCAACACCGTGCTGCTCGGCGTAGCCTTCCTCGCTCTGGTGATTCCCCTCGCGGCCGTGCTGGCCGCGATGTTGAACCACGTCAGGCGCGGCGCCA
Organism: Microtetraspora glauca; assembly: GCF_040656155.1. Classification (NCBI taxonomy): domain Bacteria; kingdom Bacillati; phylum Actinomycetota; class Actinomycetes; order Streptosporangiales; family Streptosporangiaceae; genus Microtetraspora; species Microtetraspora glauca. The sequence continues at coordinate 145,621 of NZ_JBFALK010000021.1, read as the reverse complement.
CCGCACTCAAGGTGATCTACTTCCTACCGCAGCTCACCTCGTCCGTCGCGGTGGCGCTGATCTTCCTCTACGTCTTCCAGCCCGACTGGGGGCTGCTCAACGGCTTCCTCCATGTCCTCGGCATAGAGGACGTGCCGCTGTGGCTGGCCGAACCCAGTTTCGGGTTGACCGGCTCACGCGCGGCGGTGACCATCCTGGCGGTCTGGACAGGTCTCGGATACTTCATCCTGGTCTTCCTGGCCGGTATCCAGTCGATCCCCGTCGAGCTCTACGAGGCGGCCGCGGTGGACGGCGCCAACCCGTTCCAGCTCTGGCGGTACATCACGCTGCCGGGTCTCCGGCCGACGATCATCTTCCTGGTCATGACCGGGGCGTTCGACGCCATGGCTCGCTTCAGTGACCTGTGGACCCTGGGCGGTCCGGGCGGCTCGCCCGCCCGGACGCTGCAGTCGATCGTGATGCTGATGTACCAGGTGGGATTCGTGAGTCATGACGTCAACCAGGCCGCGGCGATAGCCGTGGTGTTCTTCCTCATCATGCTCGCTCTGACAGTGGTGGCCTACCGGGCCTTCCTCAGCCGGGAGTTCAAGGCTCGCTCATGACCACTCAGAAGACCAATCGACGCCCCGAGAGCACGGCCGCGACAGCCCGCCAACGGCGCGGGGCATCCCGCCGGTCCACGCGGAACGGGCCACGAGCGCTACCCCAGATCATCCTGGTCGGCTTGCTCTCGATCGGCGGGCTGGCCATGGTGCTCCCGTTCGTCTGGATGATCACGACGTCGCTGTCTCGCCAGTCGAACAGCGCGATGCCCCGGACCCCGACGTTCTGGCCGCCCGACCTGTCACTGTTCAACTACGAGGTCGCCTCGTCGAGCCTGCCGATCGAGCGTTTCTACCTCAACAGCTTCGTCGTCGTGGGGCTCACCACTGTGGGCTACCTCTTCTGCAGCGCGCTGACCGGTTACGCCTTCGCCAAGGGTCGTTTCCCCGGCAAGTCGTTCTTCTTCATCGCGTTCCTGAGCACGCTGCTTCTTCCGTTCGAGACCAGGATGATCCCGCTCTACGACCTGATGTCCACGCTCAATTGGAACAACACCTATTGGGCGTTGATCATGCCGTTCCTGGCGGGCGGATTCGGTACCTTCCTGATGCGGCAGCACATCAGCGGCCTGCCGGACGAGCTCATCCACGCGGCTCGGATCGAGGGCGCCGGCGAGTTCACGATCTTCCTGCGGATCGTGCTGCCCCTCTGCAAGCCGGCGTTGGCCTCGTTGGCGATCATCAACATCATCTGGCGCTGGAACGACCTGCTCTGGCCCTTGCTGGTGACCACCGAGCGTGACATGTACACCGTCACCCAAGGCCTCGCCATGTCCGGGAGATCCAGCGGAATCCACACCGGGGTCGCTCTCGCGACGGCGACGCTGGCCATTCTTCCCGTCATGATCATCTATCTGGTACTGCAACGGCAGATCATTCGGGGAATCGCCATGTCCGGCATGAAGGGATAGCGGGCAGGCCGGACCCGCCCACTGAGGACGGTGGCGGGTGGGCTGTGGAGGCTGCGGATAGATGTGGACAGATCGACGCGCGCTCACTAAGGTCATATGACGTCTTATGCAATCGTAAGATGTCGTACGACATGAGCCACGCCGTGATCCCAGCGGATCGGCGATGCACTAGCGCCTCTGTCGTCCGCGATCCCCCTCTCCACCAAGGAGCGACCCCCGTGAAACGCATCCTGGCCGCCGGCGGTGCTGCGGCCGGCCTCCTGGCCACCGCCGCGGTCACCTCCCCCGCACAGGCCGCCGGCGACGTCGCCGCCACCCCTCTCGCCAACACCAACCTGGCCGCCCGCCAGGTCGCCACGTTCTGGTACGGCGAGAACAAGGCCAACCTGATCGGCGCCACGCCGTACAACGTCGAGACCAAGGTCGTCGCCAAGCACGTCTCCAAGGGCGGCCCCGCCCCCGACAGCAAGCCCGGCGTCGTGCCCGCGATCGGGGATGAGAAGAAGGCGACCGCCAAGTCCAAGAACGTCAACCTGCCCAAGACCACGGGCAAGGTGTTCTTCATCGGCGCCGACCACAAGCCGCACTGGTGCTCGGCCACCTCCGTGCAGGCCGCGTACCGGAACCTGGTCGCGACCGCCGGGCACTGCGTGTACGACACCGAGTCGAACAAGGCCACCCTCGACAAGTGGGTCTTCATCCCCGGCTACTACCAGGGCAAGACCCCGTGGGGCATCTACGTGGGCAAGCAGGCCTTCACCCACTACGACTACGACGTGTACGAGGACGGCGACCGCGACTACGCGTTCGTGACCGTCTACAACGGTGTCCTGCCCGAAAGCGCGAGCCACACCAAGAACTACGCCAAAACGTTCGAGACCAAAGCCGAGGCTCAGGAGGACGCGGCCAAGATCAAGGCGGACAAGACCACCGCTTGGGCGAACGTCCGCATCGACCGTGTCGTCACCGACAAGGCCGGCGCCGACCCGGCCGGCTCCGAGGTCGAGAAGGCTCCCGCCACCGCACACCAGATGGTCGATGCGGGCATCCCTTGGGCTTACCTGTTCAGCAGGACGAAGACGCAGGCCGATTTCACCGCGAAGAAGGCAGGCACCGGCATCGAGGAAAGCTCGATCACCGAGGCCGAGTGGAACACCGCGGTCGCCGACGCCATCCTCGGCACGAACCCCGAGGGAACCTACGCGCTGAGCAAGGACGACAAGACCATCTACTTCAGGCACAACAATGTCTTCAAGAAGCGCACCTTGTGGATCGAGTTCGATGTGGACTACACGGTCCGTGCCGAGATTCTCGCGATCGGCCTGAAGGACGTCGGTCGTCTCGGTGACAACGTCGGCGGCCAGGGGCTCGCCTACAACCAGAAGGTCGGCAAGCCGGTCTTCGTGTTCGGCTACCCCAGCGGATCGCACCCCGACGGCAACCACGCCTACACCGGCAAGACCCTCAAGTGGACCTACGGCAAGACCTTCGCCGTCCAGGCCCCCGCCATCAAGGGCGAAGAACTCCTCGGCACCAAATCCTCCTTCACCGGCGAGGGCGCCCTCGGCTCCTCCTGGCTGCTCAACTACAACAACGGCCGCCGCCTCGGCTACCTCAACGGCGTCACCATCGGCGTCGCCGACACCGCGGGCAACAACCGCTACGACACCAGCCTCTCGCCCTACTTCGACGGTGAGCTGTACGGCGTCTACAGCGCGGCCAAGAACCTCTGGTCCGGAAAAATCGTCTAAGCGTGTCCAAGCGTCGTACGACGTGATGCGGTGCCGGGCATCACCACCCGCCCGGCGCCATCCCCATCGCGGAAGGGCCCGCCCGGGCTCTTCCGCACCTTACTTATGCCGACCGCGATCGGCGGCTGCCGGCGTCGGACACCGAACACAGAGATCGGGGGCCTGGACGGATGCGACAGACCGCCCGAGAAGCCGCTGGGAGCCATCGTGCTCAAGGGGTCCGAACCCCATCGACGAGGAGGAGCCCGCGATGATGTCGGCACCGCCGGAGCCGGAGTGGGAAGCGCTGTGGGAAGCACTGTGTGCCGAGGCCGAGGCGGTTCTGGACGCGGACGCCGTGCGCTACGAACAGGAGTGGCTCCCGGACGCGCTCGCTCGAGTCGCCGAGTGGCCGACAGAGGTGCGGCGCTGCCCGGACCGCTGGTTCACCACGCGACGGGATCGGGTGGATCTGCTGCTGGCCCTCGGACGTGTCGACACGCAGGTCTTCTGTGCCCGACCACCGATCCGGTCCGACGTTTCCTGGGCGGTGGCCACATCCGAGGGGCTCGACATCGAGCTGCCCGGGGACGAGGACGGCCCGTGCCAGCTCGCCCTGCAGGTCGCGCGGTACGTGCGTGACTCGCTGAGGCGGCTGGAGGCGGAAGGGGCGGCGGTGCTGCATCGGCTGGCAGAGCAGCGTGGCCCCAGGGACCCGTTCGACGAGGGCGGGCTCCACCGGTTCGAACCGGGAGCGACGCGCTACGACTTCTCCGACTCCGTGGCGGTCAGCGCCACGCCGCCGCGCTTCAGCCTGAGATACGACGACTGGGCGCACATGGTCAACGGGTGGCCGTACGGCGAGTGGTGGGTGGACTTCGCCTGGGGCCGGATCGTCGAAGTGCGCGTCGGCCCCGACGACTGCTCCCTGGACATGCTGCCAGATCCGCCGCTGGTCGCTCCGTCGCTCACGTATTCGGCCGATCTGCCGCCCGCCTGGCACGACGCGTACGGGACACCGACGCTCAGCGGCGATCTGGTGCTCGCCGCGTGCGGCTGGGGGCGAGGTACGGCCGGCGAGACGGGCCCGGCGCTGGTCGCGCTGGACGCGGCCACGGGGGTGGAGCGGTTCCGCCTGCGGATCCCGGTGGCGCGTCCGGGTGCGACAGATTGCCAGGTGGGCACCCCCTACCCGCTGCCGGACGGTCGCATCCTGGTGCCGGTCTACCAGTGGGACGCGTCGCTGGTCGTGTACGTCCTCGCCCCCGACGGCGACATCGTCCGTGTCGACGATCTCGGCGCGGGCCGGGAGGTCGAGCTGTGCGTGTTCGGCTCCGACCTGAGTGTCAAGCTGTGGCAGGAGCCGATCATGGCGGGGCAGGACTCCTATGTCGCCTCGTGGGTCTACCGGGCGCGCGCCTACCGCATGCAGTGCCGCGACCTGGAGACCGGCACGCTGAAATGGGAGGCGCCCGAGCGGGTGCTGGCCCGCGTGGCCGACGCCGTCGTCACCGAGACCGCCCCAGACGGCGACGGGAGCGACCACGGTGCCGTGCTCGTCAGGGCGATCGGCGACGGCAGTGTGCTGTGGCGGCTGCCGCCACGCCCGGTTCACCCCGAGCGCTCCTTCTCCATGGGCACCATGACGGTACGGTCACTCAACGCGGAACGGTCAGTGGTCCTGGTGGACCGGCAGCGTCGCATGACTGCGGCCGCGGCCCGCGAGGAGGGAGTCGCCGAGCTGGCGATGGCCTCCTCTCTCGATCCCGACGAGGTGGACTTCGACGAGCTCGAACGCCGGTGGGATCGGGAGCACCCTCCTCCGGGAGAGGAACTCGCCGGATACGCCATGGCGGACGGCAGGGAACTGTGGCGGTTCGAGATGTGCGGCGTCGTCACGTCGATCGCGTCCGTCTGGGCGTCTGTCTTCGCGGTGGTCGTCGACGACGCAGGGCGCCCCCATCTGGAGTGCGTCGACGTGGACGGGGCCGTCCCGTGCCATGCACCCCCGGTCGATCTGGCCGACGTCCCCGGACTCACCGTCGGCTCCGGCCCGGTCACCGGTCCCCGAGCCGACGGTGACCTCGACGGCGACGTGAACCGCCGGTCGCGCGAGGCCATGCGCTCAGCGCCGATCATCACCTATGTCGACACCAATCGGCTGCTCCTGGCGACGGACACCGAACTCGTCTGTGTGTCGACCGCCGACCCACGAAACATCTTCTGGCGCCTTCCCCTGCCCGACAGCCCGCGAATCACCCGCCCCTCGCCCCTCGATCGCCGGATCGCCACCGCGTCGATCAGTTACGACCAGGGCCGTGTTTACGTCCGAGAACACGCCACCATGTGGACGTTCGAGTGACTCCCGGCCCCTCGTGGACGCCTCCCGGGTCTCCGGCCCCATGACCGTCCGCGTCATCCTCCGTCGGGGTGGGTGTCGCGGCCGAGATGGTTCAGGAGGGTGCTGAGCACTTTCGGCTCCCCGCGCGGCCAGCGTTCGGCCGACTCGCGCAACCGCCGGAGCTCGGGCAGTGCCACCTCCAGCCCATCCCATCCAGTGATGGCCTCCAGCAGCCGCTCCACCTCATGCGTCTGCGGCTCGGCGGCCAGACGCGTGCGTACGGCGGGGATCAGCTCGTCGGCGAACCGAGCCGCCGCAGGCAACAGGGACATCAGATACGGCGAGTTCTCCATGGTGCGCGGCCCGTCCAGCCTGAGTGTCATGGACTCCTCGCTGATCATCCGCCGCAGCGGTGGCACGCACCTGGCGTCGCGCTGGGTGATGAGGACGCAGAGTGCCATGCCCTCCAGTTCGGGTACGTCGAGCGCGGCGGCGACCTGGTCGAGGTAGCGCGCGGTGGCCGCATCGTTCTCCGGGTCGCCGAGCCAGCACACGATGCTTCGCATGGCGCCCAGCCGCGCGTCCGTCTCCGGGTGCCCGAGCAGATCGCCGACCAGCGGGCCGAGCGGCGCGCCCAGTCCCGGATGATGGCGGTTCAGGTCGCCCGCGGAGTAGCACAGGCAGTCGGCCCACCCGCTGTGGACCTTCCCTGCCCGTGTCAGGGTCAGCATCATGGTCAGCCAGCGGGCCAGCGCGTCGGGGAGCGGGCGCAGGCTCATGGTGATGACGTCTTCGAGGTGGTTCCACTCCGGTTCGGTCCAGGGCAGCTCCTCCACGTGGGATTCGACGGCGTCGTCGGTGAAGCCGATCGTCAGCGCCTCGATCACGTCGTCGTCGAGGTCGGCGCCCGCGGCCGGGCCGTCGCGGAACCGCCCCACCCCGCATGGCCGCATCACCAGGCCGAGCGCGGCACCGCACCGCGTCAACGGCGGATGATCGCGCGTGGTGAGCTCGCGCAGGTACGCCCGCTGTTCGGGGAACCGGCCGAGCGCGATCAGGAGGGTGAGCGTGGTGGGCGCGTCGGTCTCGGCCTCGATGCGGGCGCGTAGCGCGGCGGGCAGTTCCGCGTCGGAGCAGTAGGTCAGCACGAACGCGGCCGCCCTCCGGATCGACGTGCTGGGGTGCTCCAGCCGGGCCAGGAGCGCGGGTGTCCCGGCTTCGGCCACGGTCTGCAGCCAGTCCGCCCAGTCCTCGGACATGTGCCGCGGCAGGTCCTTGGGCACGAACCTCAGTCCGAGCTCGTCGGTGAGCGCATCAAGCCTCACGGCGGCCTTCGACCCCGGTTCGTCCAGCATGGATCCGAAGTCCAGGATGACGTCGAACCAGTCGAAGCTCATCGCGCTCTCCTCCTGCCATGTGATCGCGATCGCTGGAAGGTGCGGAAGGGCCCGGGCGGGCCCTTCCGCGATGGGATGGTGCCGGGCGGGTGGCGATGTCCGGCGTCGTCACGTCGATCGGCGCCGGCCGGGTCCCCGTCCGGATGGCGTGCCGTCATCCGGTCGTTCTCCGACGCCGGAACACGCGGGTAACGAGCGCGGGACCGCTTCCCTGGCCGTGGAAGACCACGACGAGGTCACCCGGACTCACCTTGGCGTTGCGATGCCACATCCTCTGCGAGAGGGCCGCGGTCACCACCGTCGCGTCGAGCACCCTGACCTGGAAGCGCAGGTCGTACCTACCTTTGGGTCCGGGCCAGAGCGCCAGGACCACACCGAGCGTGTACACGTGCGAGCCGGACGGGCGGGCCAGCTCCGCGGCGGCCGAGCTGCCGGACCTGATGGCCTCGAAAGCCGTGCGCAACTCCCTGTCCGTCCATCGCGGGGGCCGGAACTTCGGCGCCTTCCGGGCGTACAGGTAGGAGCCGATCGGAATCGCCAGCGCCACGACGATGGCGGCGTATCTCGCCCACTCCCCCACGGTCACACTCCTTCGTTCCCTTCGGCCGGGGCAGGATCCGGCGCCGTCATGCCGGGAGCTCCCCCGTTCGCGACATCGAGCAGGAACCGGACGAGCGCCCGCACCTCGGGCGGCAGGCTGCCGTCGTGATACCAGTAGGCCCGCCGCTCGCCGTATCGTTCGACGTGCAGCTCATAGAAAGCCGAGTCGGGCACCGGTGGCGGGAGCAGGCCACGAACGTCCTCGGTGGGCAGTGCCCTCACCAGCGCGTCCAGCTCGCGTGCCCGTTCGGCGGGCAGGTGGAAGCCGTCCACCGGGATGTCCCGATCCAGGGGCGGCATGCCCCCGGAGAGCCGGAGGCGAACCCGTAGCGTCCTGTCGTACACCGCGATCGTCCCTCGTTCCATCGCTGGGTCGTTTTTCGCCGAGCGCCCCGCTGGGGCGGAAGGGCCCGGGCGGGCCCTTCCGCGATGGGATGGTGCCGGGCGGGTGGTGATGTCCGGCACCGCATCACGTCCTACGACGCTTAGACGATCTTTCCGGACCAGAGGTTCTTGGCCGCGCTGTAGACGCCGTACAGCTCACCGTCGAAGTACGGCGAGAGGCTGGTGTCGTAGCGGTTGTTGCCGTCGGTGTCGGAGACGCCGATGGTGACGCCGTTGAGGTAGCCCAGACGGCGGCCGTTGTTGTAGTTGAGCAGCCAGGAGGAGCCGAGGGCGCCCTCGCCGGTGAAGGAGGATTTGGTGCCGAGGAGTTCCTCGCCCTTGATGGCGGGGGCCTGGACGGCGAAGGTCTTGCCGTAGGTCCACTTGAGGGTCGTGCCGGTGTAGGCGTGGTTGCCGTCGGGGTGCTCGCCGCTGGGGTAGCCGAACACGAAGACCGGCTTGCCGACCTTCTGGTTGTAGGCGAGCCCCTGGCCGCCGACGTTGTCACCGAGACGACCGACGTCCTTCAGACCGATCTGGTAGAGGTTGCCGGTGACCATGTAGTCCAGGTCGTAGTTCGCCCAGTACGTGCGGGTCACCCACCGCGTGCTGGCGCCGATGCCGCGTGTGAAGCGGTAGGTCTTGTGGTCGTCGTCCTCGCCCGGCTGCCAGCCGGGGGGCTCCTGGTTCGCGACGTCGTCGTCGACACCGGTGCCGGGAGTCCACGGGCCATTGCCCGCGCGGGGGAGGTTCGGGTTGAGTCGTACGAATTCGGCGATGTCGATGTTCCAGACCTGCACGGATCCAGGTGTGCCGACCGGAACCACCTTGCGGCTCCGTACCTCGGCGACCGTGACGGAGGCGCGCACAGTAGAGGGCGATGACTCCAGCTCGGCCTTCTTGTTCTCGGCTTCCTTCTTGGTGTCGAAGGTCTCCGAGTAGTCGCGGGTCTTGGTCACGCTCTCGGGCAGGACACCGTTGTAGACGGTCACGAACGCGTAGTCGCGGTCGCCGTCCTCGTACACGTCGTAGTCGTAGTGGGTGAAGGCCTGCTTGCCCACGTAGATGCCCCACGGGGTCTTGCCCTGGTAGTAGCCGGGGATGAAGACCCACTTGTCGAGGGTGGCCTTGTTCGACTCGGTGTCGTATACGCAGTGGCCGGCGGTGGCGACCAGGTTGCGGTAGTTCGCCTGCACGGAGGTGGCGGAGCACCAGTGCGGCTTGTGGTCGGCGCCGATGAAGAACACCTTGCCCGTGGTCTTGGGCAGGTTGACGTTCTTGGACTTGGCCGTCGCCTTCTTCTCATCCCCGATCGCGGGCACGACGCCGGGTTTGCTGTCGGGGGCGGGGCCGCCCTTGGAGACGTGCTTGGCGACGACCTTGGTCTCGACGTTGTACGGCGTGGCGCCGATCAGGTTGGCCTTGCGCTCGCCGTACCAGAACGCGGCGACCTGCCGGGCGGCCAGGTTGGTGTTGGCGAGAGGGGTGGCGGCGACGTCACCGGCGGCCTGTGCGGGGGAGGTGACCGCGGCGGTGGCCAGGAGGCCGGCCGCAGCACCGCCGGCGGCCAGGATGCGTTTCACGGGGGTCGCTCCTTGGTGGAGAGGGGGATCGCGGACGACAGAGGCGCTAGTGCATCGCCGATCCGCTGGGATCACGGCGTCGCTCATGTCGTACGACATCTTACGATTGCATAAGACGTCATATGACCTTAGTGAGCACGCGTCGATCTGTCCACATCCATCCGATCAACCTCCGCAGCCCCCCTGTGGTGCTCCCGCCCGCGGAGCCCGAGGCGTGTCTTCAGGGCCCGGACCTCGACGAGCCCTCCGCACGTTCACAGGGCAAAAGCCGATGCCGGAGCGGTGCCGGTCTGGGTGCGCTGGGGCGCACCGGAAAACGCCGCTCGATGTCGTCAGCCGACGATGTCTTCGTGCGACAGCGCCGACAGCGCGCGCACGGCGCGCAGAAAACCACGCCGATCGGCCGGCGGCAGCATGGCGAGCAGACGGTCCTCGTTCGCCTGGATGCCGGCCTGTGCCGATCTGCGCACCCTGCGACCATCCTCGGTGATCAAGAGCAGCCGGGCGCGACGGTCACCGGGGTCCGGCGTACGAGAGATCAGCCCGGATTCCTGGAGTTTGTCGAGTGTGCTGATGATCCGTGTCTTGTCGGCGCCGATCGCCTCCGCGAGCGCGGCCTGCGTGCGCACCGGGTTGTCGTCAAGCGCGCTGAGCACGACGTAGCCCCACATGGAGATCCCGTGCCTCGCCAGCACCGGCAGCTCCGCGGCGATGAGAGACCGCACCAGGGGCTGCAGCATCGCGGCGAGGTCGCGGCGGTCGCCGTCCTGACCCGTCACATGGTCAAGATACCTGTTGACAGATGATAAGCGCCTGTTGATTATAAGCACATGCATATGAATGACGGGGCTCCCGCCATGGGGGCGAACCCGCGCGAACCCAACGCGCTGACGACCGAGGTCGATCTCGTCGCACTCAACGCCCGAGCGGTCCGCACCAGCGTCGACGTGGCCGCACAGGCGACGGCCGCGGACATGGACCGGCCGACGCCATGTGCCGGATGGACGTTGCACGGCCTGCTGACCCACATGACCACGCAGCACTACGGCTTCGCGGCGGCGTCCAGGGGCGAAGGCGACCCGGCGTTGTGGAAACCGCGCCCTCTTGGGGACGACCCCGTCGAGGCCTACCGGGTCTCCGCCCGGCACGTGCTGGCGGCCTTCGCCGCCGATGGCGTCCTCGACCGGATGTTCCCACTGCCGGAGGTCGACGCCGGCAGGCCGTTCCCCGCGATGCGGGCGATCGGCTTCCACTTCATCGACTACGTCGTACATTCCTGGGATGTCGCAAGGACGTTGGGCATCACCGTGGGGTTCGAGCCGGAACTGCTCGACGTCGCGCTCGTCGTGGCCAGGGCCGTACCCGTGGGCGACGCCCGTCTGGCGCCCGGCGCCGCCTTCGCGCCAGAGGTCTCGTGGTCCGGCGGATCACGTCTTGACGAGATCGTCGCGATCCTCGGCCGCTCTCCGGCCTGGCCCCGGTGAACCCGCCGAAACAAGGGCCGTTTGCCGCTTTCCGCACATCTTCCAATTCCGTCCCAAAGGAGCGTTCATGAGCACTGGTGTCAGGCTGATCCGCAACGACCGGCTCACGCAGAATGTGGACTACGCCTACGCGGCGGTCGCCGACACGCCGGTACGTGCCATCTGGGTGGCGGGGGCCTGTCCCCTCGACGCCGAGGGCAAGACGGTCGCGGTGGGGGACTACGCGGGGCAGACCCACCAGGTGATGCGCAATCTCGTCACGGCACTCGACGGGGCGGGAGCGTCGCTGACCGATGTCGTCAAGACCACCGTCTACGTGGCCTCCTCCAAACAGAGTGACCTGGTCGAGGCGTGGGAGGTCTACCGCGACTACATGGGCGCACATGACGTCCCCAGCACACTGCTCGGCGTGACGGTGCTCGGTTACGACCACCAGCTCGTCGAGGTCGAGGCGGTCGCCCTGATCACCGATGATCGCCGAGCACCGGGACGCGTTGAATAACGGATGCTGCGCGGATTCTGGGCGTTCGTCGCTTTTATGACGAGGTCACGGGTGGTCACTGACGAGGTCTCTGGTTCGACGATCATCGGCCCGGCAGAGTCGTGGACATCCGCAGAACCGAAAGGATCCTGATGAAAACCCTTGCCCTCTTGTCCGCGGCTGCCCTGACGACCACGCTGCTCGCGACCCCGGCGCACGCCGCCGTCACGCAGTGGGGCGCCTGCTTGCCCGGCCAGGGCGTCGATCCCCGACAGGAGTGCACGACGATCGAGGTGCCGATGGACTACTCCGCCCCCGGCGGTCCGTCGGTCACGCTGGCGGTGTCGAGAATCAAGACGGCTCGCCCCGAGGTCCGCCGTGGCGTGTTGCTGATCATCCCGGGCGGTCCCGGCAGCCCGGGGTTGAACCGGCCCAGCACCCTGGTCAAGAAGCTGCCCCAGGAGGTGCTCGACCGTTACGACATCATCGGGTTCGACCCGCGTGGCGTGGGAAAGAGCTCACCCGTCTCCTGTGGGCTCGCGCCCGCCGACCTCTCCCTCACGCGGCTCAAGCCGTACCCCGACGCAGACGGCGGCATCGCCGAGAACGCGGCGTGGTCGCGCCGGATCGCCGAGGCCTGCGCCCGCAACGGCGGGCCGCTGATCCGGCACATCAGCACCCGCAACCACGCCAGGGACATCGACCGGATCCGGGCGGCGCTCGGCGAGGAGAAGATCTCCTACTGGGGTGTCTCGTACGGCACCTACGCGGGCGCAGTCCACGCCACGATGTTCCCCGCCACCACCGATCGAGTGGTCCTCGACAGCAATGACGACCCCGATCCACGCAAGGTGTCGCGCCAGTGGCTGGCCAACTACGCCGTCGGTGTGGAGGACAGTTTCCCCGACTTCGGAGTCTGGGCGGCTGCGCGCGACAGCGACTACGGCCTCGGCGCCGACGCGGCCGCTGTGCGCAAAACCTTCCTCGATCTCGCCGCCCGGCTGGACCGCGAGCCGCTGGCGTGGCCGGGCGCCAAGCCGGAGCAGCTGTTGACCGGCAACCTCCTGAGGGAGACCCTGCTCAACGCGCTCTACTCCACGGCCAATTACCCGATGCTGGCCGGGCTCATGAAAGCCGCGCTGAACCGTGCCGAGCTGCCCATGCCGAACCAGCCGGAGGAGGCCGCTCTCCAGAACACCGCCGCGCACGCCGGTGCCACGATGTGCAATGACATCGAATGGCCGAACTCCATCGCCCGGCACGAGCAGCAGGTCAAGCGCAACCGGGCCGTCTACCCGCTGACCGCGGGCATGCCGGTCAACCTCGGGCCGTGCGCGTACTGGCCGTTCAAGCCTGCGGAGCAGGCCACGCGGATCAGCTCGCGCGGCCCGGCCAACGTCCTGCTGATCCAGAATCTGCGCGATCCGTCCACGCCCTACAGCGGGGCGCTGAAGATGCGCGAGGCGTTCGGGCAGCGGGCTCGCATGGTCGCCGTCGACTCCGGCGGTCACGGCGTCTACCTCGCCAACGGCAACGCCTGCGGCGACCGGACCGTCACCGACTTCCTCGTCACCGGCCACCTGCCCGCGCGCGACCGGAACTGCTGATGACTCGGCCATGACACACGACGGCTCGGTTCTGGCGGAAACCATGGCACCGGCGTGAGGAACATCGCCCCCATGTGGTGACATAGCGATCCACCATGATTCTGGAGGGTCGCTGTGTCGCGTCGTGCACGCTGGATCGTCATCGCCGTGCTCGCCGGATTCTCCAGCGTCTACGCGCTGGCCGCCCCCTCTGGCGTCCTTCTGGCGGGCCCGATGTTCGCCATGCAGCTGCCGTACGTTCTGCTCGTAGCCGGTCCGCACGAGGTAACGGAAGGGATCATCCAAGCGTAGGACAACGATCATTCGTGAGACTCAACGGGTGCTCTCTTCGGAGGCGGCGGCGGTCGCGACATCTCGTGCATACGTATGCCGCGCGCGCAGCAGGATGAGCCCGTTGGCCACCAGTGGCGCCAGCATGATGAGGAAGGCGTATTCCAGGCCGCTCACCCGGCCACCGGGGGCGCTGAACATGTCTGCGACGAACCCGAACACCACGGGGGCGCCCGCTTCCGCCGTCCTCCGCAGCAGCGTGCGGGCGCTCTCCGCTCGTCCCCAGAGCCGGGAGTGCATCACATCGAGGCGTGCGGCGTCCAACGGGGGGTTGGCCGCCGCCAGCGCGAACGCCGCGGCCATGAACAGGGGGATCGCCACCGCCAGTGACGTGGTCACTACCGCGGGCAAGAACAGCGCCACCGAGATGATGTAGGCCGACGCGGGCACGAGGACGCGCGCATTGGGATGCCTGTGTCGCATGAGCCGGTCGGCCAAGCGTCCTCCACTCAGCACCCCCGCGAGAGCACCGAGACCAACGATCGGGATCAACCCGCTCACCGCTACCTTGCCCACGCCGTAATGCCCGCTGATGAACTCGACAGCGAACGTGCTCAGCCCGGCGAAGAAGAAGTAGCCGACCGCCGACGCGACGATCATCACTCGGTTGGTCGGAATCCGTAGCGTGTAGACCACTGCGCGCCACATCGACATCCTCGCAGTGTCCTGGTGCAGGACCAGCGCCGGTTCAGGGGCGATCGCTTGCCGCTTGACAGCTACGTGCGCGAGGTCGTCATGCCCGGCGTCGTCTCTTTCGTCGTCGCTCCGTCTGTGCAGCCGATGCCGTCCTCCCTCCGGTTCCATGCGACTCTGGCCGCCACGCGCCGGCTCGGCGAGCCCGCGCTTGACCACCCCGAACATGACGAGCCCGACCAGGGCGAGGAACCAGAAGGAGAAACGCCACGACAGCAGGTAGCCGAGGTCCCCGATCAGGATCAACCCGAACCCGGCGCCGAGCATTTCACCGGCGAGGATTAACCCGTAGATCCGGCCGCGCTCAGAAGTCGGGAAATAGTCACCGACAAGCGAGGCGATGGTCGGCCCGCTGGTCGCGGTCACCGCTCCCAGTGCCACCCTCGAAAACAACAGCATCTGAAACGACCCCGACAGGCCGCATATCACCATGGCCGCGGCCCACATGGCGATGCTCACGAGCAGCAACCTGACTCGGTTAACTCTGTCGGTCAACAGGCCGACGGGCAGCGCCGCCAGCGCTCCGGCACCGGAGGATACGGCGACCAGGGCTCCCACCTGGGTTTCGGTGATGCCGAGATCCCGCTGAAGCTGTGGAGCAAGCGCTCCGACCGTTCCTTTGTCAGCGGTGTCGAGGGCGAGCACGCAGGCGAGAATGACGATCACCTGGGCACGGGCCCGGCCTCCCAGCAGGGTCGTCAACCGGCGCAGCAGCACTCCCACGACCTTGTGGAGAAGGCCGCGGTCACCTCGTGTGACATGCCCCGGCATCGGGCAAGGACTTCACTCGAAGTTCAACCCGGCGGAGTTTCCGGATCTGTCCGGCGCAGGGCGGGCGTCTCACCTCTTGTATCCCGTTGCCGCACAGCGACCCCTTCCCGACACGGGGGAGACTTCAGCCCTGGCAGACGCGATCGGAGCAGCCGACTCGCATTCGGCCGCTGATCCGGGCCGCCACTGACGAGCCCCGACCACCGTGTTCAACTCGTCCGGCCTGGTCGCGCCGCTGTACGCACTACCCGGTACGCGTCGGCGAACACGTTGCTAGGCACTCCATGGATTCCGAGTCGTGCCACATATTCACCGGTCTCGTCGAGGAGCGCGGTGCCGTCAAAGCCACAGACGGTGACGAAGCCGCGCGCTTCGATGGCGGCGTCCACGCTCTCCTATACATTGATCATGACGATGTCCAGCCCCGTCCGGGCTCCCCCGCCGATGCCAGCCGTCGCGGACACGCCCGGCACAGACATCCGCATCGGCTACGCCCGCTGATCGCACATGCCCCAGGAACTCAGTCGCAACTCGACGCACTCACGGCACCACGCCTGCCGAAAACCTCGTCCGTGCAGTTCAAGCCGCATGTACGCACTAATGAGGGACGCCGCCGAGCCTGTCCCGTAGGCGTACCTTCAGGTCAACGATGCGCTCAGGAGCAGATCGTCTCGGCCCCGAACCGGTCGCGGTGTTGCTCGACGAAGGCGGCCATCTGGGCGGTCGGGGGTCGAGTTCCTTCGCGAAAAAAGTGGCGGCGGCCTTGAGGATGTCGTTGGCCCGGCGCAGTTCGCGGACCTCCCGCTCCAGTTCAGCGATCCGCTGGGCGTCCGTGCTGGAGGTGCCGGGCCGTTGTCTGTCGTTGATCTCGGCCTGGCGGACCCAGCCGCGTAGCGCCTAGCGGTGCACACCGAGTTGGTCGGCGACCCGCGCGATCGCGCCGGTGACTTGTCCGGTCTGCTGCCGGATTTCAAAGAGCATCCGCACCGCGCGCTCGCGGAGTTCTTGGGGGGTACTTCCTTGGGGCCGGCATCGCGCGACATTCTCCCTTCCACCAGCAGGATCATGCTGGCTTCAGCGCCTCCACGAAACCCGGCGAGGTTCACTATGGTCCAGCTTGTTGCCTGTGGCTGAGAGGAAGAGCGGACCAGGTGCGGCGCCGCGTTCAGCGAGATAGCCATCAATCCGCTCGCGCACAC
Organism: Microtetraspora glauca; assembly: GCF_040656155.1. Lineage (NCBI taxonomy): Bacteria > Bacillati > Actinomycetota > Actinomycetes > Streptosporangiales > Streptosporangiaceae > Microtetraspora > Microtetraspora glauca. The sequence continues at coordinate 129,508 of NZ_JBFALK010000021.1, read as the reverse complement.
CACGCGCAGGATCACCGCGACCTCGAGGCCGGCGATCGCCTGGTGGTCGGAAACCAGGAGCGCCGCCATGTAATAGCGGTCGCGGGTGCAGCTCTCGTCCACGTAGGCCAGTGACATGCCAGACAGCGTGACAGCTTTATACTTCTTCCCCCATGACTCAGGCGGCGGAGCAGGCCGATGACTAGGCACATCTCGCCGTGCTCGGCCGCACCTCGAAGTTCGAGCGAGACATGAGTCTCTGGGCGAAGTTCTCGCTCGGCTTCACCTACCTCTCGCCGGTCGCCGGCACAACTCCGGCCATCCGGTGACCGGCCAAGGGTCGTGCCACACGACCGCGCGAGCGGGGCCAGGGCGAGTGTGTCGGGAGGGACCGGATGAGCGCGGAACTGGAAACCGAAAGGACATGCACGTCTTCGGCGGCGAGAGGTTGGGCCGAGGTCGTCGCCTCAGTCGCGACGGAGCTGCTCTCCGAGGTGCCGCGCCTTGCCGACGAGCTGGTCGCCGAACTGCTGGTCCGCTTCCGTGACGACCTCGTCCGTGACCGGCAGGAGACGGCCGCGCTCGAGGCGAGTGTGGCCGACAACCTGCACACGATGTTCCGCATGCTCACCACCGGGGTTCCGAGCGCGAGTCTCACCGTGCCGCCGAGCGCCCTCGCGTGGCCGCGCCGCCTGGCCCACGACAGGGTGTCTTCGCACTCTCTCCAGCGCATCTACTACGTCGGGCACCAGCTCATCTGGCAGCGGTGGGTGTTCCCGCGCCTCGTCGCCGCCGATCTCACTGCGGCCGAACTGGCGAGGGCCGCCGAACTGGCCCAGGCGGAGCTGTTCGAGTACCTCGACCGCGCGGCGCAGCAGGTCCTCATCGAGTACGAGAACGAGCTGGCGGCGCAGGGACTCGGGATGCCCCGAGCGCGGGAGGAGACAGTGCTGGCCCTGCTGGCCGGACGCATCCCGACCGATCGGCAGCTCGCGGAACTCGGGTACCCGTTGTCGGCGACCCACCAGGCGCTTATCGTCTGGCGAGACTCGCGCGTGCGTCCGACCGTTGCCGCGCTCCACCCCACCAACGTCACCGAGCGTCTGTGCCAGGCATCGGGCCGCCGCTACCTGATCATGGACCGCGGCCCGAACGAGACCTGGGCCTGGATGGAGTCGCCGTCAGCAGCCGTCGCGCAGCGCCCCTCCGGCCCCGGCGTGGGGCTCGACGAAATCGGTGACGTGCACGTGGCGATCGGTCAGCCCGCGAGCGGTATCGCCGGCTTCCGTGACTCCCATGAGGACGCGGGCCGCGTGCAGGTGACTGTGGCCCAGGCCCGTCGGCGCGGCCCGTCCATCACCCACTACGCCGAGATCGCACTCGTGACGCTGTTGACGGCCGACCGGAAAGCTGCTGCCGATTACGTCCGCCGGCAGTTGGGCGAACTGGCCGCTGACAGCCCTGACATGAGGCGGCTGCGCCGGACGATCAAGGTCTTCCTGGACAGCGGGAGCGGTCACGCCCGAACGGCTGAGGAACTCGGCATCCACCGCAACACCGTCCGCTACCGCATCCAGCGGGCCGAGCAGCTCCTCGGGCGCCCCGTGCAGGACATCGGACCGGAGCTGTACAACGCCCTGCTCATCACGGAGTGGCTGGGGCAGCGAGGCATTTCCTGACGACTGTGCTCGGTGCACAAATCGGGGTGCGAGGTCGTGCAGCGGGGCCGATGCCGCACGGGTCACAGCTTTCTAGGGTTCTCGCATCCCACCCGAAGAATTGCGAGGAGACGGCGCATGCCTCTACGCAATCCCACCGACTACGCCGACAAGTCAGCCGACTGGATGTCGGCCTTCACCGCGCTGCGGATTCCTGAGCTGCGTGAGCTGACCACCCCCGAGGTTCTCGAGGAGCACCGGCGGGACCCCCGCGGCATTCACGCCGACCACAGCGACGCGCTGCAGCAGCTGCTCAACTTCGCGCGCGGGCTGCCCATCGACGCGAAAATCTTCGTCCGCATGGTCAAGCCGTTCGAGGAGTACCGGCTGGGCACGATGGCCGCGCGCGGTGTCGCAGCCACGGACATCGACGGGCACGTGTACCGGACCGAGGCCGAAGCGGCCCACGCCGCCTTCGTCCTGCGCCTCACCAACCAGGGGGTTCTCCAGTGACCCGCTCGCGCATCGGCATCCGCGGCTACACCGACACCCCGAGCGTCGCTCCTGGGGAGACGGTCAGCTTCCACCTCAGTGCCGACAGGGCCGGCCAGGCAGACGTCCGCCTGGTCCGGCTGCAGCACGGCGACCCGGACCCATCAGGTCCCGGGATTCGGATCACCCCTGTGCCGGCCGAGGTCGACGGGGTCGTCGACGTGGCTCCCCGGTTCACCCAGCACGGCTCCTTCGTCACGGTCGACGACAGCCGGGGAGCGCTGGCGGGAGCCCAGGGGCTGACCGTCCACTGCTTCCTCTGGCCGACGACTCCGGCGAAGGAGCACCAGGGAATCATCGGGCGCTGGTCGGAGGCCGAGCGCAGCGGCTGGGCGCTCACGATCGAGGACGGCCGTCCCACATTCACCGTGGGGGACGGCGAGACCACGGTCAGCGTGACCGGCGCGCCGGTCTTCCCCGAGGTGTGGTACTCGGTGACCGCCCGGTTCGACCCGGCCACCCGACAGGTGACCCTGCACCAGCGGTCGGTGGTCAACTCGGTCAACAGCCGGCTCAGCACGATCGTCGACCTGGACACCGACGCCGACGCGGCCGCCACCTGCACGGTGTCGCCGGCGGCGCCCGCCGTCCCCCTGGTGATGGCCGGCCTGTCGGCGGGCGCACCCACGCCCGAGCGGGTCGTGGGCGCCTACAACGGCAAAATCGACTCGCCGGCGGTCTGGGACCGCCCGCTCGACGACGCCGACGTGGCCCGCCTCGCCACAGGGGAGGACATGTCGGTCCCGGCGTCCGCTCGCTGGGACTTCGCGGCCGGCATCACGAAGGCCGGCATCGCCGACGACGTGGCCCGCGACATCAGCGGAAACGGTCTGGACGGGCGCCTGGTCAACCAGCCGGACCAGGCGATGACCGGCTGGAACTGGACCGGCGAGGAGGAGCACTTCGTCCACGCCCCCGAGCAGTACGGAGCCCTGTGGTTCCATGAGGACAGCCTGGCCGACTGCGCCTGGCCGGTCACGACGACCTGGACGGTGCCCGAAGGCATGCGCAGCGGCGCGTACGCTCTCGAGGTGACGACCGAGGACGGCAACGAGGACCACGTCACCTTCTTCGTCATCCCCCCTCGCGGTACGGCCGAGAACAAGATCCTCCTGCTCGTTCCCACGTTCAGCTACCTGGCCTACGCCAACTCCCAGGTGATGCAGAACGCCGTCATCGGGCAGAGCGTGATGGGCGTCCTGACCACGCTCGACGATCTCGACCTCGAGCTGCACGAGAGCCGGTACGGCTACGGGTTGTCGACGTACGACTACCACGCCGACGGCCGGGGCGTGCAGTACAGCTCCTGGCGTCGGCCGATCCTCAACATGCGGCCGAAGTACCGTCACGAGTTCGGTTCGGTCTGGCAGTTCCCGGCCGATCTGCACCTGATCGACTGGCTGGAGTCCAACGACTTCGGCTACGACATCGCGACCGACCACGAACTGGCGGCCGAGGGGCACGCGCTCCTGGCACGCTACAACGTCGTGATCACAGGGACCCATCCGGAGTACTACTCCGGCCGAATGCTCGACGCGTGGGAGGCCTACCTCGCAGGCGGCGGGCGGGGGATGTACCTCGCCGGCAACGGCTTCTACTGGACCGCCACCCAGCACCCCGCGAAGCCGTGGCTCATCGAGGTCCGCAAGGGCGAGACCGGCGACCAGGCGTGGCGGGGGCGTCCCGGGGAGCTGTTCCACAGCACCACCGGCGTCCGCGGCGGCCTATGGCGCATGAAGGGGCGCGCCCCGCAGAAGCTGTTCGGCACCGGCTACGGGGCCCATGGGCTGGATCGGAGCACCGGCTACCTCCAGCTCCCCGACGCCCGGGACAAGCGCGCCTCGTTCGTGATGGAGGGCATTGACCCGGACGAGATCATCGGGCACTTCGGGCTGGTCAACAACGGCGCCTCGGGGCTGGAGATGGACCGCATCGACTACGCGCTGGGAACACCGCCCAACGTCCTGCTGCTTGCCAGCTCCCGGGGACACAGCGCCAACGCCATGATGGTGCCGGAGGAGCAGTACTTCTCCCATGCCGGGATGAACGGGCGTGAGGATCCCCTGGTCCGCGCCGACATCGTGGTTTTCACCACCAAGAACGGCGGAGCTCAGTTCAGCACGTCGTCCATGGCCTGGTGCGGAAGCCTCTCGCACAACGGCTACGACAACAACGTCTCCCGGATGACTGCCAACGTGCTGCGGCGTTTCGCGCAGGATGGGCCGATCGAGCCGATCGACTGATCGAAGTGCTCCGACGGGACCGCACCCCCGCCTCCAGGGCGTGTTTCGGAGTCTGGGGCGTGAGGGTGTGTCGTGATCGCTAAATAGCGAGGTCTCCGGTGTGAGGGTTTATCGACCAAGAAAGACCTTAACACCGGAGATCTTGTGACCACCCTAGCGGTGACGAGGCGGTTTGACCTGACCGACGAGCAGTGGGCCCGGCTGGAGCCGCTGCTGCCCGCGGGCAACAGACCGGATCGGCCATTGTTATGGACCAAGGGCGTTTACCGCGGCCTGAGCGAGAGCGCTTCGGTGACATCCCCTCGGGTGGTGTAACTCCAAGCTGCTGAAGCAACTCCCGGTCCAGAGCCATCGTGTGACGGTCAGCGAGTACCCGCCAAGGTTCTTGCGAAGGACATCACACGATGGCTCTGGACCGGCCTGCCCCGCTCGAGTTGCTGGAGTCTCTGACAGGCCGTCGACGGCCTGTCGGTAGGTCCAGCGGCGAACCCCGTCTCGGGCAGCGGCGACCTGCCCATCCGCGTCCTGCCAGGACGCGCGCTTGAATTTAGGAGTACACTTTTAAGAACTGTACTCCTAAAAGTAGAACATGATGTCGTTGCCGCGACCAGCGGACATGTTCGACCGTGAGTGGGAGTGGGCGCAGCTCTCGCGGTTCGTCGCCAACGACGCCCAGGGTGCCACGCTCGGCGTGGTCGCCGGACGACGCCGGCAGGGCAAGACGTTCCTGCTGGAAGCCGTCTGCGAGGCGACCGGCGGCTTCTACTACGCCGCCACCGAGGCCGTGCCCAGGGCGGAGGCGCTGCGCCAACTCGGGGAGGCCGTCTCCGCCTTCGCCGGGACGCCGGGACGGGTCAGGTTCGAAAACTGGGAGGAGGCGATCGACGGCCTGCTCTCCCTGGGGGCCGAGCGGACCGTCCCCGTCGTCCTGGACGAGTTCCCCTACCTGGTGCGCGACGCCAAGGACTTGCCGTCGGTCATCCAGAAGGCACTGTCGCCACGCCGCGAGCAGCGGGGGGTGTCCAGGTCACGTCTGCTGCTGTGCGGGTCGTCGATCTCCTTCATGGGCGGCCTGCTCTCCGGTCAGGCGCCGCTGAGTGGGCGAGCGGGGCTGGAACTGGTTGTGCCCACCTTCAACTTCCGGCTGGCCGCCGAGTTCTGGGGGCTGGCGGCCGAGCCTTGGTTGGCGGCCCTGGTCTACTTCGTCGTCGGCGGCACCCCCGCCTACCGCACCGAGTATCTGGCCGGGGCCGCCCCGGCGGGCCTGGCCGACTTCGACCGCTGGGTCGTCGAGTACGTTCTCAACCCGGCCAGTCCTCTATTCCGCGAGGTGCGTTTCCTGCTCGCCGAGGACCCGACGCTGCGCGACACCGGCCTGTATCACACGGTCCTGGCCGCGGTCGCCGAGGGTAACGCGACCCGCAGCGGCATCGCGGGCAGAATCGAGCGCAAAGCCGTCGATATTTCCCACCACCTGACCGTGCTGGAGGACGCCGGCCTCCTGGTGGCGACCCGGACGCCTTCCGCCGGAACCGCTCTGAGTACCGGATCACCGAGCCACTGGTCCGCTTCTATCACGCGATCATGCGCCCCTACTGGGCGCAGTTGGAACGGGTGAGGCAGGGGCGTACCGAGCGGATCTGGCGTGCCGTCCAGCCTCGCTTCCGCAGCAACGTGGCGGGGCCGGTGTACGAGCGAATGTGCCGGGTGTGGTGTGAGGACTTCGCGTCTGAGGAGACCCTGGGCGATATGGCCGGAAGAGTCCAGTCCGGGGTGGTTCACGACGCCACCACCCGCACGGGCCACGAGGTGGACGTCGCAGTCCGTGGCCCTGACGGCGCACTACTGGCCATTGGGGAGGCCAAGTGGGGGGATGTTGTGGGGCTCGGGCACTTGGAGCGGCTGGAGCGGGTGGCGGCGCTACTCGCGGCCAGGGGCGAGGAGCCGGGGCGGCTGCTGCTGTTCAGCGGGACGGGGTTCATGCCGGCGTTGCAGGAGGCCGCGGCGCGCAGCGGTGGGCGGGTGCAGTTGGTGGGACTGGAGCGGTTGTACACAGGTTCGTGACCCCTGTCCAGGGGTCAAGCGCGGTACGGCACCCAGGCCGCACGCCCGGACGGCGGGCGGAGGGCCGGAGGTGTGGCGGCGCGCCGCGGTCCTTGAAGGCGGGCCGGCGTGTGGTCGGCATTCCCAAGAGCATCGTTTCGGCGCTGCGCGAGCACATCGCCACCTACGTTCAGGACGAGCCGGGCGCGTTGCTGTTCCCTGGCGCGAAGGGCGAGCCGCTGCGGCGGAGCGGCTTCAACACCCGCACGCGCTGGGTGGACGTGGTCAAGGAGATAGGTGTGATCCCGCACCGCGTCAAAACCCATCGCACAGGATTGAGCCGGACGTTTTCGAAGCGTCTACACGGCTCGGCGATACTCGTTGATCAGCCCACCACACACCTTCCTGGCCAATCCGATCTTCCAAAACGCGTTCCCACCGTAAATATCCCTAGCGCGACCCCTTCAGGGAAGAGAATATCAAGATAACGCCGATAATTACTGCCGGCAATGAACTCGCGAATACTCCAATAATTAGCGGTCGCATATGAGGATCGCCTACGCTCATCATTGTCATGGAGCATCCGATAAGCAATCCGCCCACGAGGCAGAGCAAAACTCCGGCGACCCTGACTCTCATGCCGACACCACATCTCTGTATGCGACGTCATCGTGACGCCACTTATCCATGAGGAATCCCGCCCACCCCCGAGCCTATTACTATCTTGATGCCTTTCCCATCCTTATGATGGCCCGCGCCTGAGCGCCTGCGAAAACGCGTCAGCCGAGCTCTACGGGCCCGGCTGACGGCGGTTGGGCGCTTACTCGCTCAGGTTGAAGGCTCGGACGGTGGTCTGCTTGATGGTGTTGCCCGCCCTGTCCCAGGCTTTGACCTTGAGGGTCACGGCGCCCTTGGTGGCGTCGAAGGCGGGGTAGCGGGTCCTCGCGGTATAGGTGCCGTCCCTGTCGCTCTTGACGGAGACGGGTGTTTAGGTGGCGCCGTCGTCGGTGCTGGCCCACGCAGCGCCATCAGCTCCTGTACGGCCAGCGGCAGCCCCGACGACAGCTCGTGCAGATGCGCGCCGAAATCGGCGGTGACGCCAGCCTCGCCGAGGATCGCCGCGGCCAGATGGACGCGAGTTCGGGCAGCAGACCGCGTAGCGCGCCCGCGACCGGCGACAGCTCGGCACGCGCCAGCGAGTCGCCGCTGCCACGCAGCGCCTCCACCAGGGGCCCCAAAGGGAACGGCTCCCTGATGCACCGGGTGCGGCCGCGCAGCAGCAGTCTGCCGGCCATCTCGGGCCGCGCTGCCAGCCTGGCCAGCAGCCTGCTCTTGCCGATGCCGGCCTCGCCTTCGAGCACCACCACGGCGGGCGGCATGCTCACCGCCGCGACCAGGCGCCGAAGCTCCTCCTCGCGCCCGATCAGGACCGGGGAGATCACCCGTCCCGTGACCGTGTCGCCGTCCGCCATCGGGACCGCCTCCGCTCACCTCGCCCATGCTGTCCGACATGAATCATCACAGTTGCGATCATTCATACAGCAGACGCCCACAAGGGCTCATGGGAGCGCTCGTACGACGAGCCCTTTCAGCTTGGGCAACGCCCTTTCAGCTTGGGCAACGATCCTCATCGACGAGTCGCAGGCGGGGATCGCCACCTCGTCCCCGCACCCGGCCGGGCGCGGTTGCCCGCGCCCTGGCGGGCCATCAGCGCGTGGCGCGCTTCCGGTGGACGACGACGTCGTCTCCGCGTCCCGGGTAGGCCATGATCAGCAGTCGCTGCACGTCGTCTTCGCCGCCCTGGGACCCGCGCATCGCGTAGTGCACCCGTACGCGATAGTGCCCCGCGCCCCGGACGGCGAGGTCCGGCAGCGGCACACCACCCAGCGGGTCCTGGAACACCAACTCACCGGCGCTGCGATAGCCCGCCTCGACGACGTGGTCCCACCCCTCGACTCCACCGGCGGGCGACGGCGGTAGGTCTCGGTCGTGACGCACAGCGTGACGTCGGGGTGGGTGTGCACGACCAGATGTCCGGGCCCCGCGCTCAGCACGTCGTCCTCGTACGGCAGATCGCCCCCCGGGTCGCCCTCGGCGGTCTCCGGTTCGTACGCCTCCAGGTCGCCGTAGTCGGTCCATATCGGCTCAGTCCGGACGACCACCGCCACCGGCGTGATCAGCGGGCGGTGACGGGGTGCCTCCGCGCACTTGCGCCGCTCGGCATCCTCCCACTCCTGGAACTCGCGTTCCCGTCGCTCATTCGCGGCCCTCATCGTGGCGGCGGCACTCGGGCAGATGTCCGCGAGCAGGTAACTCAGGTCGCGGACCGCCACGCCGTCCGTACGCCGGACCCGGGCGAGCTCGGCCGGGTCGTCGCGGGTGTAGACGTCACACAACCGGCGGCCGTAGGCGACGACGAAGCGGTCCGGGGTGTCCAGGGCGACCTGGAGCACGCGCGACTGGCGCACTGCAGACGAAGGCCGCCTCCGGCGCCGGCTCGGGCTGCTCTCCCCCGCCCCGCGAGCCGCCGAGCGGCGCGCAGCCGTCAGCGGCGGTGACCCGGCCGCCCGCGTGGTCGGCCGCCGGCAGGAAGCTCAGCAGCCCGGCCGTCGCCGCCGCCGTCACGACGCCCCAGAGCCGGGAGCGCCCCACCCCGCCGGCCAGCCACATCAGGAGGAGGGCGGAGGCCGCGTAGGCCACGCCGAACCACAGCGGCGAGACACCGGCGGGGACATCGCCCGGCTCCATGGCCGAATAGTCGGCATAACGCCGGAGGAAGGCGCCGGGTGCGAAACCACCGGCGAGCGCGGCGGCGACCCCGGCCGCGGCGGCGGCGAGCAGGACCCAGGCCGCCACCCGAAGCAGGCCGGGGGTCCTCCGCAGGACCGCGACGAGCACGAGGAGCGGCAGCCCGCCCATGTCGACGAGGAGGTCGACGACCCACGAGAGCATGAGCTCCGCGAGATCCGGGCCGTACCCGAAGAACATCGTGGTCCAGCTCCCCGCCGCCCACCGCGGCATGTCGTACCAGAAGGCGACGACCACGGGCGGGAGCGGTAGCACGATCGCCGCCACGGCGGCGAGCCGGGAGCGGAGCGGCGGCCCGGCCGAGGCCCGCGTCACCGTGGATGCCGCCGTGCCCGGCGGGCTGCCGAGATCGTGCGCGGAACGCGCCTGCCACACCGCCATGAGCGGGTCGGCCACCCGGCCAAGGCCGATGAGCAGCACCGACATCTCTCCGTACCAGGCCAAGGAGAGGTGGAAGATCAAAGACGCGATGAGGAAGGACACCACCAGTGAGGCGGCCCCCGTCCACACCGTGGCACGCGCCCACCTGCCGTCCCGGGCCTGGACGAGGAGGGTCAGCGCCACCCACAGCGCCCACGACAGCCCTCCGAGGCCGGCGACGGCCGAGATCTCCCCCAGAAGCCGGACGCCCAGCGCGTCGGCGGCCGTGCGCGCGATCCAGCTCACCACCACGAGCGTTCCGGCGACCAGCGCGACCGTCGCCATCGCGCGGGACGCGCCGCGCAGGACCAGGAAGAACAGCACCACGAGCACGAGCCGCGCGGCGGCGCCGGCCAGCTCCGCCCACCACGGCAGGACCACCGGGAACAGCCCGAGGACGGAGTAGGCGGCGCCCAGGTACAACATCACCCGGAGCGCGCGGATCGCGCCGCCACGCGCCGTCACCGGTCCGCGCACCCGCCCGCGCAGGATCTGCCACAGCGCCCAGCCCTGGTACGCGGCGACCAGCACGAGGGGCACCACCGGCCACCACGGGACGGGCCCCATGCTGAGCGGGATGCCGTACGCCACGAGGCGGACGAGGGGGACGCCGTCGCCGGTGACCAGCGCGACGACACCGAGCACGACGGCCGCGCCCACGTGGAGGGCGGCGGCCGGGGCGGCGAACCACCAGAGACGATGCCGGCGCAACGGGGACATCCTTGGGGGGTGACGAGGCCCCCGGGCCGGCGGAGCACACGACCCCGGGGGGCGGCCCCGAGAAGCCGGGGACCGGGTCGTCAAAGTACTAGATCACGCCGACAAACCCGGAGCCGAAGACCCCGTCCCAGTGCGGCCGGCCTTCGCGCCGGCGAGACTCGCTCCGATGACGACGATGCCGGGATCGGCACTCAACGTCATGCTCCTAGACGATCTCGAGGTTGGCCCTCATGCCCATGTCCTCATGTTCGGCGTTGTGGCAGTGGAAGAGCCGGTCCGACCGGAAACCTTCCTCACCCTCACCGGCCCACTGGCGGCCTACAAGCGAGCCGCCGCCGTCGCTGATCACCGCGGACGACTCCGCGGTCGGTACGGCGGCCGCGGGCCTGACATCCCCGATAGCTGCGTCGTCGTACTGGTAGCAGCCAAGATTCCCCACCGATTGAAGGGATGGGTACCGATGCCCACGCAACGCGAGGAAGACGAAGCCAGGATCAGGCAGCAGGTCGACAAGATCGTCGAAGGAATCCGGGCCAAGGATCTCGAAGGCCTGAAGCAGCTCTACGCAACGGACGTCGTGTCCTTCGACGTCGAGCCGCCGCTGCAGCATGTGGGGATAGCGGCGAAGTTGAAGAACTGGGCGAAGGCGTTCACGTTCTTCCAGGATGTGAATTATGAGGTTCGCGACCTGACCGTCACCGTGGGCGATGAGGTGGCATTCGGGCACGCTTTCGGTCGGCTCAGCGGCACGCTGAAGAACGGGACGGCGACGAGCGGGATGTGGGTCCGGGGCACCTTCTGCTTCCGGAAGCTCGACGGCGATTGGTTGATCGCGCACGACCAGGTTTCTGTGCCGTTCGATATTGCAAGCGGCAAGGGAGTGGCCGACCTCGAGCCCTGACGAGTCGCAGAAGTTCGCGCGAACCGCATCGCCCCAGTCCCAGTGCGTAAGCTCCTCGGTTCCTCGGAGCGACGAGCTCGTCTCGGGTCGGAGACGCGGAGGATGTCGGCTGTCTAGCGCTGCTTGAGGCGGAGTGCTTCTTTGCGGGTCTCGGCCTGGATGGCCCGCTCGCGCTCCAGCCACGCTGGGTTCTCCGCTTTCAGCGCATCGATCTCAGCGGTGGTGAGCGGTCCGGTGATCCCGCCTCTGGCCAGGCCGGAAATGGAGACCCCGAGCTTGACGGCGATGACCTGCTTGGGGTGCGGGCCGTTGCGGCGCAGGTCAGCGAGCCAGGCGGGGGGCGTCGACTGCAACTCGTTCAGCTCGTCCCGGGAGACGACACCCTCCTGGAACTCGGCGGGAGTGGCCGAGAGGAGGACACCCAGCTTCTTGGCCGCGGTCGCGGGCTTCATCGTCTGGATGGTCTTCGGTTTGGGCGAGGTCATGGCGCCAAGACTAGTCAGTCGGAACGGGTTCCCCTGACATCGGTACCCTGAGGAAGTGACTGATGGGGAGACCGGGAGGGTGTTCCGGCTGGCGTACGTGCCCGGGGTGACACCCGCGAAATGGGTCAACGTCTGGACCGAGAGGATGCCCGGCGTGCCGGTTGCCCTGGTCGCGGTTCCCGCCGCCGAGGTGGTGCCACTCCTGCGGGACGGCGGCGCCGACGCCGGATTCGTCAGGCTGCCGGTCGACCGGGACGGGCTCAGCGTGATCCCTCTCTACGTGGAGACCACGGTGGTCGTGGTGCCCAAGGACCACGCGGTGACCGCCGCTGACGAGGTGACCACCGCCGACCTGACCGACGACGAGGTGTTCCATCCTCTGGACGACACCATCGAGTGGACGGTCCGCCCCGGGCTGCCCGCGTTCACCCGCCCGGCCACAACGGCGGACGCGGTCGGGCTGGTGGCGGCCGGCACCGGGCTTCTCCTGGTTCCGCAGTCGCTGGCACGCCTCCACCACCGCAAAGATCTCACTTATCGGCCGGTGGCGGACGCGCCGCAGTCTCAGGTCGCGCTGGCCTGGCCCACGGACGCGACCACTGACCTGGTGGAAGATTTCATCGGCATCGTCCGCGGCCGGACAGTGAACAGCTCGCGGGGCCGTACCCCCGCCTCCCCTGCGGAGAAACCGGCTCAGCGGCAGGCGCAGAAACCCGCGCAGAGTGGCTCCGGCCGCCGGGCCGTACCGGCCGGCCGTAGAAGGAAGGGCCACCGGCCTCGGTGACCTGCAGCCCCGAACCTCCGGTTCGGACCGGCGATAAACGTGAGACCCGATGCGCCACGCGCCCGAGTAGGGCCGCATGTCACAACCTCCGGTCGGTGGGTTCACCGAAGACCATGGTGTGCCCGAGTGGCCAGCCGGGATCGCCGGTGCGGGCGAAGCGCACCCAGGCGGCGTGCATCGCGTCGGCCACGGCCTGCGGCGCGCCTGGCCCCGCGGTGCGTTCGACGCCGGGCGCGTCGAGCACGTCGAAGACGAAGGGCAGGTCGAGGTTGTGCACCGCGCCCACGCGTCCGCCGCCGACCGGGCTCTCGACGGGCGACTCCCACCGGAACTCGTAGGCGTAGGCGGGCCTGGCCTCACGGATCCAGCGCGTCTCGCGGGTGAACAGGTGCTGGGTGACGGCGCGTCCGACGCGCTCGGCGGGCGTGAGGCCGGGTTCGTCGACCTGGACGCCGAGGTGGTCGAGCGCGGCCTGCGCGGCGGCCTCGTCGAGGTCGGCGGCCAGGCGGCGGACGAACACGTCGGCCTCCTGGGAGGTGCAGCCGACCAGCAGTGGAAGGTGCCCGCTCGCGCCCGCGCGCAGGGCGGCCAGCGGGACGGCCGGGATCAGGTCGCCGTCGACGACCGGCTTGACCGGCACCGACTCGTTCAGCCCGCCGGGGTCGCCGGTCAGCGGCGGCGGCTGTTCGGCGACGAGCGCCTCGGCGGACAACCCGGCGAAGGAGGACCTGGTCGGGTCGATCCCCAGCCGGGCGGCGAGCGTCTTGGCGTAGTCGCGCGCCTCCTGCTCGGTGGCGACCAGGTTGGCCGAGCCGCTCATCACGATCGCGCGCCGGAACAGCCCTTCGGCGCGGGGCATCGTCAGCAGGGTGGCGACGGCGGCGCCGCCCGCCGACTGCCCGGCGATCGTCACGTTGCCGGGGTCGCCGCCGAAGGCCGCGATGTTGTCGCGTACCCATTCCAGCGCGGCCAGCCAGTCGAGGACGCCCCGGTTGAGCGGGGCGTCCTCCAGGGCCAGGAAGCCCTCGAAGCCGAGCCGGTAGTTGACGGCCACACAGACCACGCCGTCGCGGGCGAAACGGGTGCCCTGGTGCCAGGCCGCCCCGTTGCCACCGATGGAGAACGCGCCGCCGTGGATCCAGACCAGGACGGGCAGCCCGGCCCGGCCGGTCTCAGGGGTGCGCACGTCGAGGTTGAGGCAGTCCTCGCCGACCTCGAAGACGTCGGGCGCGTACAGGCCGATGTCCTCACCGGCCGCCTGCGGGGCGGCAGGGCCCCGCGTGACGGCGGGCCGTACGCCCTCCCACGCGGGTGGCGGGACGGGCGCGCCGAAGCGGTGCTCGCCGAAGGGCGGGGCGGCGTACGGCACGCCGAGGAAGGCGAGCACACCCTCCTCGGCCCTGCCCTCGACCAGCCCGGCAGTCGTTCGTACGATCATGCGCGGCGCCATCCGGCCGTCCCTTCGACGATTCTGATCGCCGCCCGGGTGAGCGGCTCAAGGCTGGCCTCGTGCACCTTGTCGAGGGTGTCGGCCGAGTCGAACAGGTACATGGGGGCCGACAGGAAGTGCACGAGCGGCACCCCTTCGGGGTGGAAGAAGGCCCCGTCGGTGGGCGGCATCGGGGAGAACACGTCCGGCGGCAGCACGAACGAGCGTCTCAGGTCCTCCGCGACGAGGGCCGCCGCCACCAGGCTCTCCAGCTCCGGCTTCCTGGTGGTGAACCACCAGCCGGGCTCGGGGTCGCCGGTGGGCACCAGTTCGCCGTCCACGACCACGCACCGCCGGGCGGCGTGCTCCAGATGGAGCTGGAGTACGACGTCGCCCAGCAGGCCGCGGTTCTCCTCGATGAAGGCCCGGGTGCCCGCGGCGTGCGCCATGTGACCCGCGGTCAGCAGGAAGATCAGGTTGTGCGGCCGGTCCCGCTCGGGCACGCCCGCCCAGTACTGGGCGGCGGCCAGCACCAGCGCGATCCCCGAGGCGTCCTCGACGGCCGAGGCCCAGGGCGCGTCGTGGTGCGAGCCGATGATCACCCACTGGTCGGAGCGGCCGGGGAGCGTGCCGATCACGTTGTGCGAGACGGCCGGGCCCGTCTCCGACTCGACGGTGAGCGTGCCCGTGCAGGGGCCCTCGTCGACCAGGTCGAGCACCCGCCGCGAGTCGCCGCCCGACAGCCAGACGGCCGGGAGGTCGCGGTGCACGGCGTCGTAGGGCACGTAGTAGTCGCGTGTCTCCCACGGCACCCCGGTCAGCGCCCCCGCGAAGGCGGCGGCGCCGCCGTCCATGACGCCCTGGATGACGTCGAGGTAGTCGAGCTGGAACGGCAGCGTCTGGACCAGCTCGTCGAAGACGCCCTCGGGGTCGTGCGCGGCCGTCGCCAGGTCCCTGACGTAGGACTGCGGCAGCTCGGTGAAGGTGTACTCGGGCACGACGATCGCGCCCGGCACGACCTCGCGCCTGACCGGCGCGCTCACGATCGCCTTCGGCGTGGTGTACGGCAGGGCGGACGCCGCCACCCGCACGACTCTCGACGGGTCGGCGTCCAGGCGCACCACCAGGGCCGCAGTCACCGGCCGCCAGACGGGCAGCTCGACCGGCGCCAGCCGTACGTCGTGGAGCCCGAACTCGGTGAAGCGCTCGGCGGCCCACGCGGCGGTCCAGTCGTCGGCCGGGTAGCCGGGACGCCTGATGCCCCGCGAGGTGACCGTCTCGATCCACTCCATCATCCGCACAGCGTCGGGGACCATGTCCGGGATCATCGTTTCAGCCCTCCGAAGGTGAGCCCCGCCACGTAGTAGCGCTGCAGCGCCACCATCAGGATGAACGGCGGCACGGCGGTGACCAGTGCCGCGGTGGTGGTCAGGTGATAGGTGACGCCGACCTCGCTCTGGAAGTTGGCCAGCCCCACCGGCAACGGCCACAGCTCCTGCTCGTTGGCCACGATCAGCGGCCACAGCAGGTTGTCCCACTGTGCCAGGAAATGCACGAGGAACAGGGTGATGAGCGCGGGCTTGAGCAGCGGCACGGCGATGCGCGCGAAGATGCGGAACTCCCCCGCGCCGTCGACCCGCGCGGCCAGCAGCAGCTCCTTCGGGATGCCGAGGGCGAACTGCCGCACCAGGAAGACGCCGAACGCGCTGATCATGCCGGGCACCATCATGCCCTGGAAGGTGTTGACCCAGCCGAGCTCCTTCACGATGAGGAAGACGGGGATGACCAGGACCATCGGGGTGAGCGCGAGCGTGCCGATCACCAGCGCGAACAGGACGCGGCGGCCGGGGAAGGACAGCTGGGCCATCGCGTATCCGGCGGCGGCCGAGAACATCACGTCCAGGACGCCGGTGCCGACGCACAGGATGAGGCTGTTGCGCAGGTAGGTGGGCAGGTTGCCCTCGCCGAACAGCACCCCGATGTTCTCGGGCAGGTGGAAGCCGTTGAAGACCAGCCCGCGCAGGTCGGTGTCGTCGGGCGCCGAGGCGACGACGAGCATGGCGTAGACCGGCAGCAGCATGAACCCGACCGCGACGATCAGCCAGACGGCGCGCAGGATCGTTCCCGCCCTCATTCGTCGCCTCCCTTCAGGAACCCGAACTGCAGCGCCGAGACGATCACCATGGCGACGAGCAGCACCATGCCCATCGCGGCGGCGTAGCCCATGTGCTCGTAAGGGAAGGCGTTGGCCCAGATGTAGTACGGAAGCACCTGGGTGGCGTCGGCGGGCCCGCCGCCGGTGAGCAGGAAGGCGGGCACGAACGCCTGCATCGATCCGGCCACCGAGATGACCAGGACGAACAGCAGGGTCCTGCGCAGCAGCGGGAGCGTGATCCGGGTGAACGTGGTCACCGCCCCCGATCCGTCGATGGCGGCGGCCTCGTACACCTCGCCGGGCAGCGCCTGCAGCCCGGCGGTCAGGATGATCACGAACAGCCCCATGCTCTTCCAGACGACCATCACGACCAGGGCCCAGATGGCCAGGTCGGAGCTGGTCAGCCAGGACTGCGGATCGATCCCGACCAGCCCGAGGAGGGTGTTGGCCATGCCGTGGTCGGAGTAGATGATCACCCAGACCATGGACGTGGCGGCGAGCGGCATCACGGCCGGAATCATGACGAGCGCTCTGAGCCAGCGGTTGAGCCGTCCCGGCTTGCTCAGCGGCACGGCCACCAGCAGGGCCAGCACGATCGTCGGGACGACCGTGCAGACCGTGTAGACGACGGTGATCCACGCCGAGTTGAGGAAGCCGGGATCGGCGAACATGCGCTCATAGTTGGCGAGGCCGATCCAGTTGGGCGTCCCTGCCATCTCGTAGTCGGTGAAGCTGAGATAGATGGCGGCCAGGAACGGGACGAGCCAGAACACGACGAAGAAGACGGCCACCGGAAGGGTCAGCGCCACGCCCGCCGTGGCCTGGGGCCGGGCTCTGACCCTGCCGAGCACGCTCACAGGACCAGTCGCACGGTGGAGTCGAAGGTTGCCGCGGCCTGGGCGGGGCTCGCCTTGCCGTGGGCGACGGAGTCGACGGCGCTGGCCGCGGCCTTCGCCAGTTCGAGGGTGCCGGGGATGATCGGGCCGAAGTCGACATGCGGGATGCTGTCGGCGACGATCTTCATGATCTCGGACTTGCCGCGCGGCCCGGCGTCGCGCCAGCCCTTGGTCGGGATGATGATGCCGTTGTCGAGGTTGGCGGTCACCGACGGGGCGCCCTGCAGGTAGTTGACGAGGTGCCAGGCGGTGAACTGGTTGGGCGAGTCCTTGGCCACGCCCCAGCCCCAGGTGTAGGCGGGAACGACGGGCGGGCCGCCGGCCCAGGTGGGCATGGGCGCGACGCCGTACTGCTTGCCGAAGGTGAGCGTGTCCTTGCCCAGCTTCTCCAGCGCGGGGCCGAGGAAGGCGCCGCTGACGACCATGGCGGCCTCGCCGGAGTAGAACAGGCCGAGCGCGCCCAGCGGGTTGGAGAGCGTGGGGTTGCCGATCCCCGCCATGTACGTCAGGGCGCCCCGGCCCTGCTCGGTGGCCAGCGACGCCTTCGCGCCGCCCGCCGCGACGAGCTCGCCGCCCTTGCCCTGGATGAGGGCGGTCAGCATCATGAGGGCCCACTGCGGGTCGCCGTAGAGCCACTGCAGGCCGACCCGCCTGCGGTCCTTGGAGGTGAGCTTGGCGCTGTACTCGGCGACCTCCTCCCAGGTCACCGGGGGCTTGTCGGGGTCGAGTCCGGCCTCCTCGAACCGGTCCTTGCGGTAGTAGAGCATGCAGGGGTTGAAGTCGATGGGCACGCCGTAGGGCACGTCCTGGTAGGTGAGCGGGGTGGTCGTGCCCGGCTCGTAGTTCTGTAGCGGGAGCGCCTTGGTGTCGACGGGCGCGAGCCGCTTCTTCTTGGCGTGCGCGGGGAAGCTCCAGTGGCCGATCTTGAAGACGTCGGGCGGGGCGCCGCCGCTGAAGGCGGTCAGCAGTTTGGCGTCGAGCTGGCCCACGGGCAGGTAGAGCAGCTTCACGTCGACCTGGAACTCGGCGATGTAGCGGTGCACGAGCTCCTGGAACTGCCCGCCGGTGTCCTGCGAGCCGTGCAGCCAAACGGTGACCTCGCCGTGCGGCCTGCCGTCCGCGGCCTGCTGCCGAGGCTGGTCCTTGCCGCATCCGGCGAGCAGGGTGAGCGCGCCGACGGCGAGTAGCCCACGCCGCGTCAGATCCGCCATGGTGGTTCTCCTAGGTGAGGTTCTTGAGGGCCTGGTTCTGCCAGGCGGAGTTGGTGGGGAGTTCGGCGGTGCCGCCGGCGAACGCCCCGCGGGCCTGGGTGTCGGCCTGGAGGCGGTACCTCAGCCAGGCGGTCACGTAGCCGAGGAAGGCCCCGCCGGTGTTCTGGATGTCGTTGTGCCCTGCGCCCTTGAGCAGCGCCCTGCCCGCTCCCGCGGTGGCCTGGTCGTAGTAGCCCTGCACGGTCGCGGCCGAGGAGATCAGCCAGTCGTTCGCGCCGCTGAGGAAGAGCACCGGGCAGGTCAGGTCGGCGACGGAGAACTCGTCTCCTGGGCTGGCCATCCACTGCGCGGGCACGGCGATCGGCACGACGGTCTTGATCAGCCCGGCGGAGTGGTTGGCCGCGTTGATGGATCCGCCCGCGCCCTGGGAGTGGCCGACGGCGGCGACCTGGGCGGTGTCCAGCTTGCCGTGGAAGACGCTGGCGGGGTCGGTGTTGAGGCCGATGAGGTGCTGGGCGGCGGCGAGGATCTCGGCGCCGGTGCCCGTGGTCGTGTCGGTGGAGGCGACCACCGCGAAGCCCCACGAGGCGAGGTGGTTGAGCAGCCCCGGATAGTTGTCGGGGGTGGCCCACGAGCCGTTGCCCCATGTGACGATCGGGTGGGTGACGCCGCCCGAGCCCAGGGTCTGCGGGTAGTAGAGCCGGTGGCCGCCCGAGGTGCCGGTGGCGACCGGCCACGGACCCGCTGCCTTGTAGATCGTTTCGATGGTGGAGGCGGCGTTGGCCTCGGTGGTCCACGACAGGAATCCGGCCGACATGAGGCCGAGCGCCCCTGCCCGCAACGCCTGCCGACGGGTGAAGTTCTCCATGGTCACCTCGTAGGGGGATTTGGAGACGTGAACGTCTCCTAAGAGAGGGAAGTACGATCGGTGAGCGATGTCAAGACATGAACAGAAGGAAGTTCCGGCGGCCCAGCCACTCCCCAGGGGGCGGCACGGACTCTCGCCCGACACGGTGCGCAACTCCCAGCGAGACCGCCTCGTGGAGGCCATGCTGAGGCTCGTCGCGAGGCGTGGATACGCCGCCACGAGCGTGCCGGACGTGATCGCCGCCGCGCGGGTGTCGCGCAACGCCTTCTACGCCCAGTTCGCCGACAAGGAGGCGTGCTTCCTCGCCGGATGCGAGCGCGACCTGCCCGAGATGATCGACTCGATCTACACGGCCGCGTCGGGGGCGGGCGACCGCTGGAGCGAGGCGCTCTGGCTGGGGATGGCCGCCTACCTGCGGTGGTGGCAGGAGCGCCCGGAGTACGCTCAGGCGTACTTCGTGGAGTTGCCGAGGGCGGGTGAGCGGGCTGTCGAGCAGCGTGACGCCGCCTACCGCCCCTTCCTCGACATGCTCGGGGCGCTGGCCGCGCGGGCCAGGCTGGAGGATCCCTCGCTGCCGCCGCTGCGTGCCGCGGTGCCCCGCCTGATCGTCTACGGGATCACCGAGTTCATCGCCTCGGAGGTGCGTGAGGGCCGCGTCGCCATTCTGACGTCGTCGGCCGGCGACCTCTACCACTACACGGTCGCCCTGCTCGCCGGCCCCGATCACGGCAACGCGACCACCCCTTCCGCCTGAACCAGCCAGCCTTCGGGGAAGCACTCCTCCGCCGCCATATGGGCGACGGCGGCCAGCAGGCCGCCGTTGCCCGGCAGGTAGAGGGGCAGCAGGCCGGGCCACTGGTGGTTGTGGCCGCTGGCCAGGTAGGTGTTCTTCGGGGCGTCCATCAGCAGCGCGTCCACGGCGGTGTCAGGCTCGCCGAGCCTGGCCGCGCACATGGCGAGCATCGGATAGTCCCAGCCCCAGGTGCTCTCCAGGTCCCAGTCGGCGAGCACGTCGTGCAGGGTGGCCCGCATGGTCTCGGGGTCGATCAGCGGGGTGGGCGGCACGAACCCGAGCGCGCCGGTCATCGAGGGGTGGTCGGTCCTGATCGTGTACGGCTCCACGCCGATGGCCGCGTAGACGCCGTCGCGCACCAACGGCCGGGCCAGGCCGTGCAGGACCCGCGCCCACTCCGGGTCGGGATCGAGGCCGAGCAGGCACCGCCACCGCTGGGCCGTCTCCAGCCCCCACCACCAGTAGGCCAGCTCGAACGTGGGATCGCGCACCGACCGCCTGGACTCGTAGTAGGACTCCTGCGCCGGGACCAGCGGCGGCCCCAGATGCCCGCCGCCCGCGAAGGAGGCCATGAACTCGGCCGTCTCGAACACCAGGTCCCGGTAGTCCTCCAGCGCCCCCGGGCGGACCCGGCGGAGCAGCTCGGCGAAGTAGATCAGGTGCGGCTGCTGCCAGACGATGAAGGCGCCGATCTCGCTCGGGCTCTCCCTGCCCTCCGGCCCCACCTGCTTGGGCCAGCGGGCGCCGCGGAAACCCTGCCGGCCGGCCGTGGCCCTGGCCCGCGGCAGGATCGAGCGGTACCACGGCAGGCTCCGCTCCAGCAGCTCGGGCCTGCCCCACAGGGCGAAGTGGGCGGCGTGCCACCAGTGCATCTCCAGGTGGAACTTGCCGCTCCAGGAGTTGACGGCCAGCCCGGTCTCCTGCGGCGGGGTGGAGCCCGCGCAGTTGACCGCGGTGAGGTACTGCGAGAGCACGACCCGGCGTTCGAGCTCGGGCGCTCGCGGGTCGGTGCTGCCGTCGAAGGTCACCGCTCCCCCGCTCGTCCAGAACCTCTCCCAGTGGGCGGCGGCAGCCGTACGGACCTGGGAGAAGGACGGGAGGGCGGGGCCGACGGGGTGGCGCGCGAACTCGACGACGAGCTCCAGCTCGTCGCCCTGGATCAGGTACACGTGACCGCCGCGCGACGTGAGCCGCGCCGGCCCCGCCCACTCGGCGGCCACGTGGTATCGGTCCGCGTCCAGGACGCGGGTGAAGTCGCAGCGCGAGCCGTACGGCGTGCGCGTGAGCGCGTGCGTGGTGGTGTGCCTGTCGGGTTTGTCCCAGTCGGCGGTGGTGTGCCAGCCGTCGCTGGCGTAGGGGAAGGCGATCCTGATCCCGCCGCCCACGACGCGGATGGCCAGCAGGTCCCGCTCGGGGTGACAGACCGTCTCCACCTCGTACGGCAGGCCGCCCAGCTCGAAGGAGCTGGACAGCGTGCCGGTCCACAGGTCGAGGGTCTGCGCCGACCGGCCGAGCGGGGCGGCCTCGTCGACGTCGAGGCCGATCCGGCCGAGATGCAGGCGGTGCGGGTTCACGTGCAGCCAGCCACCCGCCTCGGTGGCCGGATACAGGTCCGGATAGCCGACTCCGTCGTAGTCGGTGAACGCGTCCTCCAGCACGTGGCCCTTGGGGTTGGGCATCGTGTGCCAGCCCCACTGTGCCTGCGTGCCCAGCGGCGCGAAGGTCTGCAGCCCGGTGGCGTCGGCGGTGAAGGCGAACTCCCCGTTGCCGACGGTGAGCGGGCACCCGGCGTCGGCGATGGTGTGCCGACGCACGAGCGTCCTCCTGTCGATGCTCACGCACACCCCGGCGTGCCGGAGGCGCGCTGCTGGCGCATGGCGGTCACGTCGCCCGCGACGGCCGACTGGGCCATCGGGCCGAGGTCGAGCACGACGTCGGTGAAGGCGAGCGACGCCTTGCGCATCGCCGGCAGGTCGATCGCCTCGGTGCCGAACTGCGGCGAGAACAGCGTCTTGGGCGCGGCGATGGGCGAGATGACGGGCAGCAGGTGCTGGTTGTACGGCGTGCCCTCGCCACCGAAGCCGCAGTGGTGCGGCACCGTGACGAGGTCGGCCGCCG
This sequence comes from Microtetraspora glauca, assembly GCF_040656155.1. Classification (NCBI taxonomy): domain Bacteria; kingdom Bacillati; phylum Actinomycetota; class Actinomycetes; order Streptosporangiales; family Streptosporangiaceae; genus Microtetraspora; species Microtetraspora glauca. The sequence goes on along the minus strand of NZ_JBFALK010000021.1, from coordinate 107,445 downwards.
ACAGGCCCTTGAGGATCGCGGTGCGCTTCACGTCCCAGTACTGGATGTGGCCCTTGACCAGTTCACGCAGCGGCGTGCTCTCGCTGACGGGGACCATCAGCAGTTCGGTGAGGGTGGAGTTGGCGACGAGCTGCTTGCCTGGCAGGCCGTTCGGCCGGGCGACCGCGTCGTAGCGCTTGGCGCCGAGGTGCTCGAGCACGACGACGGAGGAGACCCCGCCCTGGTCGTACTCGGCGTCGAGCTGGGCGGCGAGCTGACCCGCGCCGCCCTCGCGGACGCTGGGGCCGGTCAGGTGCTGGTAGAGGTGGCCGGTCACGAACGCGAACTGCACGGTGCGCGGACGGCACTCCACCGGTAGCGACGACAGGTAGCGGGCCATCTCGATCATGGTGAGCGGCCCGTTGTCCCACACCGGGCTCATGCCGTCGGTGTGGCTCTCCACGACGATCTTCTGGGCGCTCCCGCCGGGAAGCGTCGCGAGCAGGGTGCGGGTCGTCGTCGGCGTCCAGGCGGCGTTCACGGTCAGCGTGGCCTGGACCGGCTGCCCGGCGGCCAGCGCGTCCTTGATCTGCTTGCCCTGGTCGGCGCCGACGTACGCGCCCGGCACGCCGTACGGCAGGCCCTCGTAGGGCGCGTACATGCCCTGGATCTGCGCGTGCGGGAGCTGGCTGACCTCGATCACGCCCACCGCGCCCGCGGCGGCGGCCGCCTTGAGGTCGGCGTCGGCCGCGGCCGGGGCCTCCATCGACTCCGAGCCGAGCAGGTTGATCGTGAGGCCCGGGTCGTACATGGAGTAGCCGAGGCCACCGAGCGGATAGAACAGCAGGTTGGGCAGGCTGGTCCACGGCAGGTCCCTGACGACGATCTTCCCGGCGGCGTTGGCCGCGGTGATGTTCGTCCCCGCGGCCAGGTGGACGAGCGGCGCCGAGACGCCGCCCGCGCCGGTGGAGGAGGAGAACGGCACGGGGGCCGCGACCTGCACGGCCGTACCGCCGACGGTCAGGCCGGTACCGAGGCTGTCCCAGCGGTCGATGGCGTAGGGCAGGGAGGAGAACTGGAGGCCGGGGATGGCCGCCATCTCGTCCTCCAGCCAGTCGACGTAGTCGGCGTGCGCGGTGGAGCCGGTCGGCCTGGGGCCGAACGCCTCCTGCTGCTCGGCCAGGGTGCTCAGGCGGGCCTCGGAGGCGAACGCGGCGGGGTCGACCCTGACCGGGCAGGCCAGAGCGGCCGCCTGGGCGAAGGCCGGTTGCGCGGGCGCGACCAGCGGGAGGAGAAGGGCGAGGAGAGCGAGTCGTCTCACGTGGGGGGTCCTTCCATCGAATCGTTTTAATACGTGGTCCGCGACAGTCCCCCGACATGCGGCTGGTTCTCAGGGGCGAGGCGGTCCTGTGGTTCCGCGGACGATCAGCGTGGGCGACACCGACGACGTCACCGAACGCGTGCGTCCCTCGATGCGTTCGACGAGCAGGCGCGCGGCGGTCGCCCCGATCACGTGCCCGTCCTGGTCGACGCTGGTGAGCGAGATGCGGTTGAGCGAGGCGATGCCGATGTTGTCGTATCCGGCGACGGAGAGGTCCTCCGGCACCGACAGGCCCGCCTCGTCGGCTGCGCGCAGCACGCCGAGCGCCGCGATGTCGGCCCCGGCGAAGATCGCGGTGGGCCGGTCGTCGCGCGCGAGCAGTTCCCGCGCGCCCTCGAAGCCGCCCTCCTCGGTGAAGGAGGTGGCCAGCACGTCGTCGGCGAGCCCGTGGGCGCGCATCGCCTGGCGGTAGCCTTCGGCGCGCACCGTGTGCGGCAGTCCCTGGGCGCGGGCCCGCTCCAGGTGGGTGATGTGCGCGATCCGGGTGTGCCCGAGCCCGACCAGGTGGTCGACCACGAGCCCCGCCCCCATCACGTCGTCGTCGACGACCGCGTCGTAGGCCGCGGCGCCGCCGTGCCTGCCCACCACGACGACCGGGGTGGCCGTCGCGATGGCGGCGAGTTCGGCGTCCGCCATGACCGGCGAGATCAGGATGAGCCCGTCCATGCTCCGGTCGATCATGGCGTCGGTCATCCTGGCCTGCGTCTTGGGCTCGATCCCGCCGGGTCCGAGCAGCACCTGGTACTCGGTGTCGGCCAGCCGGCCGGTGACGCCCTCGATGATGTCGGGGAAGAACGGGTTGCGGGTGTCCGAGAGCATGACGCCGAGGGTGTAGGTGCGTCCGCGCAGGGCGCGGGCCGCGGCGTGCGGGCGGTAGCCCAGCTCGTCGATGGCCTGCGTCACCTTGGCCTGCATCTCCGCGCTCACGCCGTAGGCCCCGCGGACCACCTTGGACACGGCGGCCGTGGAAACCCCGGCTCGCCTGGCCACATCGGCGATCGTCACCCGTCCGCTCGTCACACGCCGTCCTTCATAGAGCTTTCGTAGAACGAACTACACACTTTTCTGAAACGTGAGGCTAACCCGTCACCGCTACTCAGGTCTACCTCTTGACGGGCGATTCTCTCGTGCCCTAACAATGGAGAACGTTCTACATAATACTCCCCAACATGAACAGGAGCACGGGCGTGAGAGCACCATCTCGTCTGCTCGGCGCGGCGATCGGGGCCGCCCTCGCCCTGTCTCTCTCCGGCTGCGGGTCGTCCGCCCCGGAGGGGACCGGTCAGGTGAAGCTGACCCTGTGGCACAACAGCGCGGACCCGGCGCCGCTGCTGGAGATGTACAAGAAGTTCGAGAAGCAGTCCGGCCACAAGATCGAGCTCGTGTCGATCCCGTCCGACGGCTTCGAGGACACCACCCAGACCAAGTGGGCCACCGGCGACCGCCCGGACATCCTGGAGTACCACGCGACGACGAGCGGCCTGCTCGCCCTCAACCCGGCCGAGAACCTGCGCGACCTGACCGGCGAGGCGTACATCGCCAGGTCCGGCGACCTCTACCAGTCCGCCGGGTCCGTCAACGGCAAGGTCTACGCCGCCATCACCGGCTTCCCCCAGGTCTTCGGCCTCTACTACAACAAGAAGGTCTTCACCGCGGCCGGGCTGACCCCGCCCACGAACTTCGCCGAGCTCGCCGCCGCCTGCCCCACGCTCAAGGCCGCCGGGGTCACGCCGGTCTTCGAGTCGGGCGGGTCGATCTGGCCGGTGCAGATCCTGCCCATCCTCTACCTGGCAGGCGCCAACCAGTCCAACGCGTACGGCAAGGCCATCGCGGGCCACAGCAGCACGCTGGCCGACGCGGGCTCGCCCTTCGTCGCCGGCCTGACCGCCTACGCCAAGCTGAAGGCCGACGGCTGCTTCAACAAGGACATCGTCACCGCCAAGTTCGAGGACTCCATGAAGGCCCTCGTGACCGGCAAGGCCGCCATGGTCGCCCAGCACTCCGACATGCTCCCGGCCCTCCTCGCGGCCGCGGGCGGCGACCAGAAGACCGTCGACGAGTCCGTCGGCTTCGTCGGCCTGTCGAGCGACAAGCCGCTCGCGACCTACGCGCCCGGCCCGATCGGCACGTTCTACCTGCCCAAGACCGGTGACGCGGCGCGGGAGAAGGCGTCGCTCGACTTCGTGCGCTTCATGACCGGCCCGGCCTACGCCGAGTACGTCACCGCGTCCAAGACCTTCCCCGTGTTCAAGGACGTGCCCAACCCGCAGGGCGTCTCGTCCGTGCTGCAGGACGTCAAGAAGGCGTACGACACCGGCGCGGTCATCGCCTTCAACTCCGACATCCCCGGCATGGGCGGGCTGGCCCAGCTCATGTCCGAGCTGATCGCCGGGCAGAAGGATCCGCAGAAGGCGGCGACCCAGCTACAGGGCCAGGTCGAGCAGGCGGCCAAGGCGGCAGGGCTGCCCGGATGGTGATGCGGAACAGGGCGGCCTGGCTGCCGTGGGCACTGCCCGCGATCGTGCTGGTCACGGTCTTCTTCGTCGCCCCGTTCCTGCTCAACGTCCGGTTCGCGTTCTCCTCCTGGACGAGCTTCCGAGCCGAGATCACCTGGAACGGGCTGGAGAACGTCCGCACGCTGATCGACCAGGACCTGCTGGCCAACGCGGTCACCGTGACCGTGCTGTACGCGATCCTGTGCATGGCGATCCAGAACACGGTCAGCCTCTCGCTGGCCCTGGCCCTCCAGCGGACCAGCGGGATCAACACCGTCTTCCGCTCGGCGTTCTTCCTGCCGACGCTCATCTCGCCACTGGCCGCCGGATACATCTGGCGCGGGCTGCTCGCCCCCGACGGGGCGATCAACTCCTTCCTCGGCGTCGAGTGGGCGTGGCTGGGCGAACCGTCCACCGCGCTGGTGGTGGTCGCGTTCATCGACGCGTGGAAGTGGAGCGGGCTGATCACCCTCGTCTACATCGCGGGCCTCAACTCCATCCCGAAGTCGCTGCTGGAGTCGGCGAAGGTCGACGGGGCCGGGCCGTGGACCCGGTTCCGGCGGGTGGTGTTCCCGCTGCTCGCCCCGGCGCTGACCTTCAACGTGGCGGTCACGCTGGTGGGCGCGCTCAGCGCGTACGACGTGATCGCCGCCACCACCGGCGGCGGGCCCGGCGACCACACGCGGGCCCTGAACGTGGTGATGCGCCAGCAGTGGGGGCAGGGCTTCTTCGGCTCCGCCAGCGCGCTGGGCTTCACCGTGACGCTGTTGGTGATCGCCACCGCCGTGCCTCTCGTGTGGTGGCTGCGGCGCAGAGAGGTGACGGGATGAGAGCGGTCCTCAAGTACACGGCGCTGACACTCTTCGCGATCCCGTGGGTGCTCGTGCCCATCTGGCTCGTGGTCGTCAACTCGTTCAAACCCGCGGGCGAGGCAGCCGAGCTGGGCCTCGGCCTGCCCAGGACGTGGGCGATCGCCGAGAACTACGGCATCGTGCTCGACCGGGGCGGCTACCTGATGGGGCTGGTCAACAGCCTCAAGGTGACCGTGCCGATCGTGGTGGCCGTGGTGTTCCTCGGCGCGGCGGCGGCGTGGGCGTTCGGGCGCAGCCGGTCGCGGTGGTTGCAGGCGGCCTACTTCGTGATGGGGCTGTCGATCCTGCTACCGCCGTCGATCATCCCGACCGTCTACCTGCTGCGCGCCCTGTCGCTGGACGGCGGCTCGCTCGGCTACGTGCTCACGATGACCGGCTGCCGCCTGGGCATCGTGATCTTCCTGGCGACCGGATTCGTCCGGGCGTTCCCCCGCGACCTGGAGGACGCCGCCGCCATCGACGGCGCCTCCCGCCCGCAGGTCTTCGTCCGCATCCTGCTGCCCCTGCTGCGGCCGGTGCTGTTCGTCGGCAGCGTGGTCCTGATCATCAACGTCTGGAACGACTTCTTCTTCGCCCTCTTCCTGCTCCAGGGCAGCGCGAACGCCACGCTGCCGCTGAGCCTGTTCCAGTTCGCCTCCGGCACCTTGCAGAGCCTGAACTGGAACCTCGTCTTCGCCCACGTCCTGCTCACCACGCTGCCCCTCGTGGCGGTGTACGTCGTCGCGCAGAAGCGCGTCCTGGCCGGTCTTACGGAAGGTGCATTAAAGGGATGACCACTCACGGCATCGCGCTCGACTGGGTCAGGCGCGAGATCAAGGAGGGGCGGCTGCCGTGCGCGGTGTTCGGCGCCGCCACCTCCGACGGGATCCAGGTGCTGGAGGCATTCGGCGAGCACGACGGCCGCGCGACCAGGACAGAGGACCACTTCGCGCTGTTCTCGGTGACCAAGCCGCTGATGGGGCTGGCCGCCCTGCGCCAGGTCGAGCGCGGGTTGCTGTCGCTGCGCCGCCCGCTGCGGGACGTACTGCCGAACTTCGCGCGGCCGGACGTGACGCTCTGGCACCTGCTCACCCACACCAGCGGCATCGCCGAGCAGACGCTCACGCCCGACGACCTGCTGGAGCACCTCGTCACCGCGCCGTCGATGTTCGAGGCGGGCACGCTCAGCCAGTACTCCAACCTGGCCTTCGCCGGTATCGCGGAGATGGTCCGCGACGTCACGGGCCGCGACGTGGCCGACGTGATCGACTCCGACCTGAACACGCTGGTGCCCGGCGGCGGGCGGATCACGTTCGACCCGGCGTGCGACGCGGCCGAGGTCCACGGCATCGAACTGCTCGGGCCTGGCTTCGACTTCGACAAGTTCATACGGCTCCGCCACCCGGCAGGGGCGCTGTTCTCCCGCGCCGAGGACCTCCTGGCGCTGGGCGGGGCGCTGCTGCGCGGCGACCGCGAGCTGATCCACCCGACCACCCTGGCCGCCATGACCACCCCGCAGACGACGGGTCTGGTCAAGCTGCAGCCCGACCCGGTCAACGCCGGGCAGGACTGGGGCCTCACCTGGAACCTGCGCCACTCGGCTCCCGGGCTGCTCGACCGGCGGCTGTACGGGCACGGCGGCGCCTCGGGGTGCCAGTGGTGGATGTACCCGGAGCAGGACGCGTGCTTCGTGCTGCTGATCAACGTGATGGCGCCGAGCCTGTCCGGCGTCGACGTCGACGGTCTGCACAACGCCTTCACCACCGGGCTCGATGCGTGAACCGGGATTCGGGGGTGCTCGGAGTGCAGGTCTCAGGCGCGCAGGCGCCGTTCATCCGTTCGGCCCCGCCCGGTTCACGGGCGGGCCTGACGTGCGGTCTGGCGGATCCGGTGGGCGTGGACGAGCCGTCGCCCCGGCTGTCGTGGAACGCCCGGCTGCTCAGGGAGGCCACCGTGGTGGTGTCCTCGGACGGGCGCGAGGTGGGGCGGTCGCCCGTGCCTGCCGGATCGCACTACGCGGACGTGCCGGATGAGTGGCTGGCGCCGCTGACGCCGTACACGTGGAGTGTGGAAGGACACGCGACCGGCGCGTTCACCACGGGCCTGCGGGCGCGCGGTGGGTGGGAGGCCCCCTGGCTGGCGGGCGACCCTCGGGCGGCGGTGAGCCTGCGCGGGTCGTTCACGTGGCGTCCCGCTCCCGGGCGCGCCTGGCTGGCCGCCACCGCGCTGGGCGTCTACCGGGCGCTGCTCAACGGGGTACGGCTGGGCGAGGAGGAACTGGCCCCCGGCTGGACCGACTACGGCCACCGGACGCGCTATCGGCTGCTGGAGCTCACGGAGCTGCTCGTACCCGGCGAGAACGAGCTGGAGCTGTGGCTCGCTCCCGGCTGGTACGCGGGTCACGTCGCCGGCGGAGGCCCGCGCCGCTACGGCGACCGGCCCGCCGCCAGCGCCCAGGTGCTCGTGCGGGACGACGACGGGGTCCGCCGCGTGTTCGCCACGGACGCGGCCTGGACCCGGCGGGATCTCGGCCGCCCGCGCGCCGACCTGGTGATGGGCGAGACCGTCCAGGCCCCCTCCCGGCAGGTCGGACCCGCCGAGACGACGGCCGCCTCGGAGATCCTGGTGGAGGCCGACCCCGCTCCGCCGGTGCGGGTGATCGGCACGGTGCCCGCCGTGTCCGTGACCGAACCCGCGCCGGGCGTCCAGGTCGCCGACTTCGGGCGGAACGTCGTCGGGCGCGTACGGCTGCGCGTCGACGCGCCGGGCCCCGTACGGATCGTGGTGCGGCACGGGGAGGAGCTGACCGCGACCGGGCGGCTCTACACCGACAACCTGCGCACCGCGGACCAGCGTGACGAGTTCGTCCTCGGCCCCGGCTCGCACGTCGTGGAGCCCGCGTTCACCTTGCACGGGTTCCGGTACGCGGAGGTCACCGGCTGGCCGGGCACGCTGACGCCGGACGACCTGGAGGCGGTGCTGCTGTCCTCCGCGCTCGCCGTCACCGGCTCGCTGACCGTGAGCGATCCCGCCGTACGGCAACTCGTCGCCAACATCGGCGCGTCGGCGGACGGCAACCTGGTGAGCGTGCCGACCGACTGCCCGCAGCGCGACGAGCGGACCGGCTGGACGGCCGACATCTCGGTGTTCGGCTCGACGCTCAGCTTCCTGCGGCACACGCAGGCGTTCCTGTCCGGCTGGGTGACGACGCTGATCGACGGGCAGCGGGCCGACGGCGCGGTCCCGCATGTCGCGCCGGTCCTGCCCGAGTACGGATACGACTCCCCCGTGTGGTCCGACGCGCTGGTCGAAGTGCCGTGGCTGCTGTGGCGGCGCTACGGCGACGACCGCACGCTGCGCCGCGCGTACGACCCGATGCGGCGGTGGGCCGACTACTGCCTGGCCCAGGCCGAGGACGGCATCAGACCGGGCAGGGCCCTGGGCGACTGGCTGGCCCCCGGCACGGTCGAGACGCCCAAGAGCCTCATCGCCACCGCCGCCCTCGCCCGCAGCCTCCGCCTGGTCGCACACGTGGCCGACGTGCTCGGCGAGCCGCACGCGCCGGAGTACGGCGAGGCGTTCACCCGCGTGTCGGGCGCCTTCCAGCGGGCCTTCCTCAGCGGGCCGAGGCTGCACACCGAGACGCAGACCGGCTACGCCGTCGCCCTCGCCTGGGACCTGGTCCCGCCCGAGGACCGGGCCGCGTCGGCGCAGGCGCTGGCCGAGCTGGTCCGCGCCGACGGACACCGGCTCATGACGGGCTTCGTCGGCACCCCCCTGCTGCTGCCCGTGCTGTCGGAGACCGGCCACCACGACCTGGCGTGCCGGATCTTCAACCAAGAGGGCTATCCGTCCTGGCGCTACCAGCTCCGCGCCGGGGCAACCACCATGTGGGAGCGCTGGGACGCCTGGCACCACCGGCACGGCCTGCAGACGCCGACCATGAACTCCTTCAACCACTACGCCTACGGCTGCGTGGGCGACTGGCTGTTCCGGCACGTGGCGGGCCTGGGCGACGACCCGCGCGGGACGGGTGGCGGCTTCGGCGAGCTGCTGCTGCGTCCCGGCCCCGTCCCGCTGCTGCGTCAGGCGCACGCCCGCTACGAGAGCGCGTCGGGGACCGTCGAGTCGGGCTGGCGGGCCGGACCCGACGGAGTCCAGTTCACGTTCGCCGTCCCGGAGGGCGTGACCGCCCGCGCGGTGCTGCCCGTGCGCGGCGCGTGGGACGGGATGACCGTCAACGGCACCTTCCTCATGGGTCTCAGCGAGCAACTGCCGACCACCAGGCTGGCCGACGGGGGCTGCGCCCTGAACCTGCCGCCGGGCCGCTGGTCGTTCACGGCCCCTGCGGCGGCCACGGCCCACCTCCTCCAGGAGTGGGACGACCTGGGCTAGTGAGCTACTTGTGAGGCTCGCGGTCGCGGCTCGGTTGGGCATGGCACGGGGACGGTGACCAGGTGGCGGGGCCGATTCGTCGCCGACCGACTGGACGGGCTGGGCGATGGGCCCCGTCCCGGTGTCTACCCCGCACCCAGTGCCCGGCTACGCGTTAGCCGGGCACTGGTGTGAACGGCATCCGCGCCACCCTGCTCGCTGCCGGCTGAGTTCCACGTGCGCTGAATAACCGCCCGGCGCGTCTTAATCACCCGGAGTGCGGAACTTATCGACATCCTTTTCCCGGTCCCACCCCAGCCATGCAAGGTAGTTCACCGAAGACGCCACCGCCAGAATCACACCAAGGCGAGCACCCGCCCCGAGGCGACGAGCATGGGATGCTCCCTCATTTGCCACAGTCCCCCACTCTTGCGACGGATCCGATCGTCCGCAGCATATGTGCCGCGTAATTGGCTCATCGGGATCAAGGGCGGCGCTCCGCACCGCCTCGCGGCCCCCTCTGCCCGGCGAGACCACCCGACTACAGTTCGTCGTGCGCTTCCGCATTCCGTCGAGCCTCGCGCTCCGCCCATTCACGACGCTGAGCCGCGCGCTCCGCCGTCACACGCACATGCAGACTTGAATTCCGTCGCGCCTCATGCCTGATCGCCAGCCGAACCGCCCAGTAGATGAGAAAGAACAAAACCACTGCCGGAACGGCCCAGGCCACCAGCAGATAAAGATATGTCCCAACCATCTATCGACCCTCCGCATAGGGGAGAACAAGTGTCCCCGATTTGCCATTCAACGTCTACCGGCAGCCCGGCGAGCTGCGCCGGCCGCGAGGCGGACGGCTGTGAAAGCTCCGCTGGTCCGGGGACGTGGCGACTCGAACCGGACGCGAAGGGCTCCACCCGCTGCCGGACAGGTACGAGTTGCCCGGGGGACGCCCGCATCGCACCGCGAGACGAACGTCAACTACCAGCAAGGCGTTAAGGGAGTCCCGGCGTTCCGGAAGCCGCCGGGCTCTCCGCTCGGAGAGCGGTGGCCAGGAGGGCGCGGGCTTCGGCCGCCGGAGGGAGGCCCGCGTTGTCACCGTACGTCGCGACGATGGCGGCGGCCAGGTGGGTGCCGATCCGGGCGGCCGCCTCGGGGGGTGCGCCGCTGAGGCGGGCTGCCAGGTAGCCGCCGAGCATGGCGTCACCCGCGCCCACGGGGTCGAGGACAGTGGCTGCGGCGCTCGGCATGTGGCGGGGGGCGCCGTCGGGGCCGGCGTACCAGACCCCGTCGGGGCCACCCTTGAGCAGGACCTCGTTGACGCCGGCTGCGTGTGCCGCGGCGAAGACGTCCTCGGGGTGTGTGGCGCCGAGCAGGTCGGCGGATTCGTCCTGTCCGAGGGCGAGGAGGCCGACGCGGTCGAGCATCGGGCGCAGGGCGGCGGCGATGCGTTCGGTCGGGGCGAGGTTGGGCCGGAAGTTCGGGTCCAGGACGACCATCGTTCCGGCCCGGTGGGCGCCGTCGATCAGGGAGCGGACGAGATCCAGGGGTCCCTGCCCCAGCGCGGCGGTGATGCCGGTGAAGGCGACGGCGCGGGGGCGGCACGCCAGGATCCGGGCGGCGTCGTCGCGCCCGAGGGCCGCGGCGGCGGAGCCGCTCCGGTAGTAGTGGACGCGCCGTCGGCCGTCCGGGCGGACGTCCTTGAAGTACACCCCGGTGGGACGCTCCGGATCGACCTCGACCAGATCGGTGGCCACACCCAGGGCGCGGGCCTCGGCGACCACGCGGAGCCCGAACGGGTCGTCGCCGACGCGAGAGGCGAACGAAGCGCGCAGGCCCAGCCTCGCCACCGCGGCGCAGACGTTCAGTTCGGCCCCCGCGATGTGGACCTCCAGGTGATCCGCCGAGCCCAGTGCGTCGCCCGCGGGTGGTTGCAACAGCAGCATCGCCTCTCCCACGGCGACGACGTCGGGCGAGGTCACCGGGTGTCGGCGCAGGTCATCGGTCACGCTCATGGTGCTCCTCGATAGGGGTACGGCGTCGCTGATAGCAGAAATGGGGGCGTCCTCTCCACCCCTTCATCGAGACGCGGCGGCCCGGCCAAGTGCGGTGGGAGTGCTCATCGCCCGGACTCGCCGAGGTGTCCGAGCGCGCGGCGGATATCGTCCACCGCGTCGACCAGCGCTTTCATCGGCGTCCGGAACGTCAGGGCGCTGATGCTCACCGCGCCCGAGGGGATGATCCGCGAGGTGACGTACACCGGTATTGCGAGGCAGTTGATCCCGACCTCGTTCTCCTGGTCGTCGACGCCGTAACCGCGCTCGCGGGTGGCCTCAAGCTCGCGGTGCAGGCCATCGACCATGTACACGGTCCGAGCTGTCCGACGCGCCAGCGGCGCGTCGGCGATCCACTGCTCGACCGCCTCCCGCGTGTCCAGTCGGTGGGCCAGCAGCAGCTTCCCGACGGCAGTGGCGTGCGCGGGGGCGCGGCCGCCGATCGTGGAGGCCAGCCGGACGGCGCCGCTGGGCGGGTCGACCTTGGCGCGGTAGACCACCTCGCGGCCGTCGAGCACCGCGTAGTGCGCGGTCTCGCCGAACCGGGCGGCCAGCGTCTCGAGCACCGGGCGGATGCGTACGTGCTCGGGGCGGGCCTCGTGGTGGGCGAAGGCCATCCGGAGGAACTCGTCGCCGAGCATGTAGCGACCGCGTACGTCCTGGTCGGCCAGACCGGCTCGGCGCAGCGCGCCGAGCGCCCGGTGCACGGTCGGCTTGGGGCTGTCGATGACCCGGGTCAATTCCTCCAGCCCGATGCCGTCCGGGTGGCGGGCCAGTTCCTTGAGAACCGCGAGGACCCGGTCCGACCCGACGAGACGGTTGTCGTCGGCCCGCCCCGTGCCGCTGTCTTCTGGGGCTGTCGCGTGATTCGGCGGCCGCGTATCCTTCATCGCGTTCCAAAAGATAGACTAACGTATCAATTATTGGAAGGCGATCTTCTGTGCAGCTCCGTAGCGCCCAGTGGTGTGCGGGCCAGGACCGTAACCCCTACATCCACCGGGCATGGACGCGTCGCGGTGGCTCCGACCTGGACTTCCTCATTCGCTCCAGCGACTCGGGGGTGAGCCGTGAGTCGCACTGACCGGCGCGTACGGCATGTCCCGAACCGGCGCCGCGACGACGACCTGCTGTCACCCGATGCCGGGCTGCTGGCCGCGCTGGAGGAGGCCGCGCCGGGCGCGGTCGCGGCCCGCGCCTCCGACCGGCTGTCGTTCGCCCATGACGCCTCGCACTATCTGCTCGTCCCCCGGGCAGTGGTGACCCCGCGGGACCCGGCGCAGGTGGCCGCGCTGCTGCGGGTCGGCGCCGCGGGGGGCGTGCCGCTGACGTTCCGCTCCGGCGGCACCAGCTTGTCCGGCCAGGCCACCGCCGACGGTGTGCTGGTCGACACCAGGCGCCACTTCCGTGGGATCGAGGTCCTCGACGACGGCGCGCGGGTCCGGGTGCAACCCGGCGCGACCGTGCGCGCCGTCAACACCCGGCTCGCCCGGTACGGACGCAAGCTCGGGCCCGACCCGGCCAGCGAGTCCGCCTGCACGATCGGCGGCGTCGTCGCCAACAACTCCAGCGGCATGGCCTGCGGCACCGAACTCAACACGTACCGGACGCTCGAGTCCGCGCTGCTCGTGCTGCCCAGTGGCACGGTGATCGACACCGGCGTGCCGGACGCCGACGACCGGCTGCGCACCCTCGAACCAGACATCCACGCCGGGCTGGCCCGGCTGCGCGACCGCGTGCGCGGCGACTCGGCGTCCGTGGCGACCATCGAGCGGCTGTACGCCATCAAGAACACGATGGGCTACGGCGTGAACTCCTTCGTCGACCACACCCGCCCGGTCGACATCCTCGCCCACCTGGTCATCGGCAGCGAGGGCACGCTCGCCTTCGTCGCCGAGGCGACCTTCCGCACCGTCCCGGCGCACCACCACGCCGCCACCGGACTGCTGCTGTTCCCCGACCTCGCCGCGGCCACGGGTTCACTGCCGGCCCTGGTCGAGGCGGGCTTCGCCACCGTCGAACTGCTCGACGCCACCAGCCTTCGCGTCGCCCAGCGCGACCCGGAGGCGACCGCGGAACTGCGCGGCCTGGCCGTACGCGACCACGCGGCGCTGCTGGTCGAGCACCAGGAGCCGACGGCCGAGGCGCTCGGGGAGCGGGTCGCCGGGGCCGGGCCGGTGCTGCGCGGCCTGCCGCTCGTCACCCCGGGCGCGCTGAGCGGCGACGCCGCGACGCGGACGGCCCTGTGGCACATCCGCAAGGGCCTGTACACGGCCGTCGCCGGTGCCCGCCCGTCCGGAACGACCGCGCTCCTGGAGGACGTCGCGGTCCCCGTGGGCCACCTGCTGGAGACCTGCACCGAGCTGACCGGCCTGTTCGACCGGCACGGCTACACCGGGAGCGTCATCTTCGGCCACGCCAAGGACGGCAACATCCACTTCCTGCTCAACGAGGACTTCGACCGCCCGGAGAACCTGTCCCGCTACCTGGCCTTCACCGAGGACATGGTCGACCTCGTTCTCGGCCAGGACGGCACGCTCAAGGCCGAGCACGGCACCGGCCGCATCATGGCCCCGTACGTCCGCCGCCAGTACGGCGACGAGCTGTACGACGTGATGTGCGAGGTCAAGCGCATCATCGACCCCAGCGGCCTGCTCAACCCCGGCATCCTCCTCAACGAGGACGAGTCCGTGCACATCAGCCACCTGAAGTCCACGCCCACGGTCGAGCCCGAGGTGGACCGCTGCGTGGAGTGCGGCTACTGCGAGCCGGTCTGCCCCAGCAAGGACCTCACCACCACGCCCCGGCGTCGGATCGTGCTGCGCCGGGAGATCACCCGCGCCCGTGAGAGCGGCGACGCCGAGCTCCTGCGCCGCCTGGAGGAGGAGTACCGCTACGACGCCGTGGACACCTGCGCCGTGGACGGCATGTGCCAGACCGCCTGCCCGGTCCTCATCGACACCGGCGACCTGACGCGGCGGCTGCGTGCGGAACAGCACGGCCGTGCCGCCCAGCGGACCTGGCGGAGCGCGGCCCGGCACTGGGACGGCGCGACCCGCGCGGCCTCGGTCGCCCTGACCGCCGCTCGCGCGGTGCCCCCAGCGCTGCCCCGGGCCGCCACCGCCGCCGGGCGGGGCCTACTGGGCGCGGACACGGTGCCCGAGTGGTCGCCCGAACTGCCCCGCGGGGGCACCCGGCGCCGCGCACGACCGTCCCAGGCGCCCGCGGCGGTCTACTTCCCGGCCTGTGTCTCCACGATGTTCGGCCCGGAGGTCGACGGGGGCGTGCGCGACGCCTTCCTGACGCTGTGCGACCGCGCGGGCCTCGCCGTACGGGTGCCGGAGGGCATCGCCTCCCTGTGCTGCGGCACGCCGTGGAAGTCCAAGGGGCTCACCGAGGGCCACGCGGCCATGCGCGACCGGGTCGTTCCCGTGCTGCGCCACGCGACGGAGAACGGGGCGCTGCCCGTCGTGGTCGACGCGTCCTCCTGCACCGAGGGCCTGACCCACCTGCTGGCCGCCGAGGGCATGGAGGTCGTGGACGCGGTCGCGTTCGTGGACGCCGCCGTCCTGCCGCTGCTGCCCGCGGCCCGGCGGATCCCGTCGCTCGTCGTGCACCCCACCTGCTCCTCCGCGCGGCTCGGCATCGACCCCGCGCTGCTGCGGGTGGCCGCCGCCGCCGCGGAGGAGGTCGTACGGCCGGATGACTGGGGGTGCTGCGCTTTCGCCGGCGACCGGGGCCTGTTGCACCCCGAGCTGACCGCCTCGGCCACGGCGGCGGAGGCGCGGGACGTGCGGGGGCGTCCGGCCGCGGCCCATGTGTCGCTCAACCGCACCTGCGAACTCGGCATGAGCCGGGCGACCGGACAACCCTACCGGCACGTGCTCGAAGTCCTCGAGCACACAACCCGTCCGCTACCCACCTGATCCCCGACCCCGGCGGAAGGACCATGGCCACGGAGTAAGAGGCCGGTGGGACCTGGACCGTACGGGTGCTCACCCGTGCCCGAGCGGTGCCGGGGTGGTTCCCTCGGCGTATGGCCATGGTGGCTACGCACGGAACTGCGGGGCATCGCCCCCGACCCCAGGATCGCAGCGCGGCGGCACAGCGTTTCGAGGTGCATGCGCTCGCTCGGGCACGGTCGCGCAGGCGCCCGTGAGGCGTAGGACTTGCTGAATCCACGCTTCGATCGGATCCGGCGCCGCAAGCGCGACATTCGCCATGTGGTTCCCCCGGCTGATTGATAAGGGCAATAAGGGCTTCCCGCTGCGCTGCGGGCAAAAGTGATCTATCCGAGCACTGCCCCCGTTCGGCGGCGGCAACACCGGACGCGCTACGGAGAGTGACTGCCCATTGTGGATCGTCATTAACGGGAGTTCCCATACAGCGACGATCTGGAGACCCTGGCGGGGTGATCTTCGGGATCGCCGCCGCCGCTCCGTGTGGGGCCACCCTTCCCGGGTAGCGGCCGAGACCAGGGGGTGGCGCACATGAAACCGAGAAGGTCCCGGGTGGTGGTGGTCACCGGAGCGAGCACCGGCGTGGGCCGGGCGACCGCCCGCGCGTCCGGCGCGCGCGGCGAGCCCAGTCGAACCGCGGCGTGTTTCGCCGCCGCCCCCGCGCGGAGCAAACGCCGCTGACGACGTCCACGCGACATGATCCTCACGGTGCTGCTCGGCCTGATGGCGGCGGCCCTCATCGGGGTCGGCTTCATGGCCCAGCAGCACGCCGCGTACGCCGAGCCGCTCGGCGAGATCCTTCATGTGCGTCTGCTGCTGCACCTCATGCGCAGGCCCCTGTGGCTGTTCGGCATCGGGGCGATGGCGGGAGGGCAGATCCTCGGGGCGCTGGCGCTGCAGCGGGCCGGCGTGGCCCAGGTCGAACCGCTGCTGGCGACCAACCTCATCTTCGCGCTCGCGGTCTCCGCCCTGGTCTACCAGGAGCGCCTCGGCCGCGGGGAGTGGCTGGGAGCGGTGCTGGTCAGCGGCGGGGTGGCGGTCTTCCTCGCGTCCGCGCGACCCCATGGAGGCAGAGTGCCACACCCCTCCTCGATGACCTGGATCGCGGTGATGGCCGTGCTGGTGGTGACGGCCGGTCTGGTCGTGGTCGCGCTCCATACCGGCCTCAAGACGCGGGCGATGCTGCTGGCCGCCTCCGCGGGCGTGCTGTACGGGCTCCAGGACGCTCTGACCCGGGGCTCCCTGCTCACCCTCGAGCGCGGGACGCAGGCGCTGGCCACCAGCTGGCCGCCGTACGCGCTTCCCATGGTGGCGGTGCTCGGCATCCTGCTGAACCAGAGCGCGTTCGACGCCGCGCCGCTGCGGATCTCGCTGCCCGCCACCACCGCGGCCGAGCCGATCACCGGCATCGTGCTGGGCGTCGTGATCTTCAGTGAGCACCTGCGGGTCGACGTGGTGGCGCTGGCCGGCGCGGTCGCGGGCCTGGTCGCGCTCGTCGTGGGGATCGTCATCCTCGGCCGGTCGCCGTTCCTGGCCAAGAGCGACGCCGGGCGGCCGGGCGCGGAGGGCCGATGATCGCGGTCGTCTGCGCGCTGCTCGCCGCGGCCAGCAACGCGGCGGCGTCCGTCCTGCAGCGGCGTGCGGCGCGCGACGAGCCGCGGCACCGGGCCCTCAGCCCGGTCCTGATCTGGGACCTGATCCACCGCCCCGCGTGGCTCGCCGGGGTGGGCGCGCTCATCGCCGGGTTCGTCCTCCAGGCGGTGGCCCTGTCCGCCGGGCAACTCGCTCTGGTGCAGCCCCTCCTCGTCACCGAGCTGCCCTTCACCATGATCCTGATCGCGCTGGCGTCGCGGAGCGGCCTCGACGCGCGGGCATGGCTGGCCACGGGCCTGCTGACGGCGGGGCTCGCGACCTTCCTCGCCACGGCCGCGCCACGGGGGAAGGGCGCCGTCGTCACGCCCGCCGCCCAGGTGCCGGCCGCCATCGTGACGGTCGCGGTCGTCGCCGCGCTGGTCGTCGCCGCGCGGCTCCTCGCCGCCGCCCCGCGGGCGGCGGTGCTCGGGGCCGCCGCCGGCATCGGCTTCGCCTTCACCGCGACCTTCATCAAGCAGACCACCTCGCTCTTCCAACGGGACGCGTCGGCGCTCGTGACCTCGTGGCAGCCGTACGCGATGGTCGCCACCGGGCTGTGCAGCTTCGTCCTCCTCCAGAACGCGCTCCAGAGCGGAACCCTCCTCGCCGCCCAGCCGGCGCTGACCATCAGCGACCCCGTGGCGAGCGTGCTGTACGGCATCACGATCTTCGGCGAGGAGATCAGGACCGGGGGATGGATCGCTCTGGAGGCGGCCGGCGTCGGGCTGATTCTCTACGGGAGCATCCTGCTCGCCCAGGGGCTCGCGAAGCGGGAGCGGGACGGGCACACGGGTTCATGAACGGCTGGAAGGCTCCTCTCTGGGGACACGGGATGCCATGACCACTCACGCGGCGCGTCGTCTACAACAAAGGCGGGTCGGCGCCTGCCCGCAACGGCATGTTCGTCGCCGTCGCCGTGCGCGTGGAGGCGGTGGAAGGGCCAGACCACACGCCGCCGCGGATGATGCAGGCTGGCTTCCAGTGGCGGGGCGGCGAGGAGTCCTTCTTCGCGTCGAACGGTGAGATCCCGCCGTGGAACGGTCTGGTGAACCAGCCGACCGTCACCCGTGACTTTGCTCCGGGCGATCCTGAGATCGTCTATGTCACGTTCGATGTGCCCGCGCGCGGCGGGACGCTCGTGTACATCTCCCCGGGCGGCAAGCGCGCCCGCCGGGCGATTCCGAAGGCGCAGGGAGGGAAGGGGCTGGCTCAATTCCTGCGCTTCATCAAGACGAACCGCCTCACACAGTCACCCGACCGGCGGTGATGTCGTCGAGCCGCCGGGCGAGCCGGGCGCGGGTTTCCTGCTCGCGCAGCAGTTCCTCCAGCTGGCGGGACGACGGCGCCCAGGGCGAACGCCGCCCCGCCCTCCGGAGGGTCGGACGCCAGGTGCACGGTGAGGAATCCGTCGCCGCGCCTCCGTAGGATCACGCTCATGCCCCCTCGATCGATCGCCAGACTCCGCAACGCCGGTGTGACCACCACCTGCGTCGGCGTTCTCGCCGTCATCCTGATCGTCCTGAGACAGACCCCGTTGCTGGCCGAGTTGCTGGGCTTCTTCTCCAAGGCCCTGAGACGCATGAACTCGTCGCCGGTGGAGCCCGAGGTGGCGAGCGTCGTCATCCTCTGCGGGGCCGGTGTCGCGGTGGTGGGGATCGTGATGGTGGTGGCGGCCACGGTGCTCCAGGCACGCGCCGCGCAGGCCGGAGCCGGGCCGGAGGCCGAGGTGGGGCAGGGAGAGCCGGACGCCGAGACGGAGCAGGAAAAGAAGGAGGATCAACCGGTCGGCGACCAGGGCTGAACCCGGGTGAACCTGGCCGAACCCGCGTGGCCACGCGCCGGTGAATCCCCCGGCGGCCCGGCCGCGAAGGGGCGTTCCGCATGTCCGGGGTCGAGGAACGACGGGACAATCATCAGCGGCGAGATGGATCATGGTACAGATGGTCACCGCGATCTGCGGAAACATACAAGATTGCGGTATCTCGCCGGACTATCCCGCCAGCCGGACTCGGTCGACCAGTCAGGTGTTGGACGCGATGATGCCGGCGACCGAGCCCACCAGACCCACCACGGCTACCGCGCCGGCGGTGGACATGAACGGCCACAGCGTGTTCACCGGTGCGAAGTACACCAAGACCATCAGCGCCAGTCCTAGTATGAGCAGGCCGCCAAACGTGTCGCTGAGGTGGGCCAGCACGCCCTTCACGTCCCGCAGCCCGGCCTTGTCGCCGGGGGGCCAGGCTCTATCCATGCAGGTCAGACCTATATTCGTTGGTTTTTTCCGCGATTGCTACCGGAACCCCTTCTTGGGCGTCGCGGAGCTGGCGGCGCAGCCGGTTCACCTCGACGGCGTCCGGCCTGGCCAGGGCTACGAGAAGCCGGCGCCACCAGCGTTTCACGCCGTCACCACCAGGGACGCGGCGATGATCTCCATCACGGCCAGGTACTCCCCTACCGTCAGCTCCTTGTAGCTGGTCGGCTGCGCGGACGGGGCGGTCGAGTCCGGCTTGACCGGCGCCTCCTGCGAAGCTCCTCAGCCTGGCCCGGCTGGTCGGCCGCATCCAGCCCGTCCGGGACGGCGGTGCCCCAGGCGATGCGGGCCGCCCTTTCCCCGCGCACATACCAGTGGCGGAGCTGTTCGGCGTTGCCTCTGTTCCGGTCCGCGCCGCCGTCCTTCCGCTCCAGCACCTGGGCGACGGCCTCGGCGATGTCCTGCGGGGTTACGCCGTCCGGGACGTTCACGTCCACGCTGGCCTCGCCGCAGAGCTGTGACTTCACCGACAGCGTCATCGCGAGCGGGTTCGCCGCCACCAGCACGGTGCTGTACTCGAACAACGCCAACTCGAAAATGTGGCGGATGCCCCTACTGTCGCGCTTGGAGCGGCCGGGGACGACGGCGTATCCAATCGACCACTCGCACTGCTCGCGGAAGAACTTGACGTTCTCGTACGCGCGGCGGCCCTCGTCCGTGCCCAAGTTGAACTGGCCCTTGATGAACACCGCGCCGGCCTCGGCAGGCCACCGATGACCTGCTCCACAAACCCCACGGGATCTGCGAGCCACAGCCCGTACCGGGTGCCGAGTTCGTCCTCCGCCGCGGCGAGGATCTGCGCCAGATCCCCCACCGCGAGGGACGCGAGCGTCGGCCGACGCACATCCGGCGGCAACGCCATCAGGTCGTTGAGGATCCGCGACGCGAGCTTCGACTTGCCCGGCCGCTCGCTGGCGGGGGCGGGCAGAGTGAGCGCGCTCATGCGCCACCCGTGCAGCCGACCCGCCACATGCAAGGCGACCGCGCGCTGCGCGTCCACGACATCGCGGACGTGCAGCCCGATCACGTGCCCGCAGCAGGGGCAGGCCGCCCACGCGTCGATCAGGTCGCGATCCTTCACGACGCGGGATCATGTGCGGCCGGACGTGCTTAGGTCATAGGCCAAGGCTCCTCGGCCACCACGGCGTACCCGTTGGACTAGCCAAGGAACTTCGCGAACGCCTCCGCCCGGGTGTCGCCTACGGTGATGACGAAGGACGAGAAGACGTCCTCGGCGGCGGCCGTGTCCGTGGTGACCGTCCCGTCGTCGTTCAGGGCGATGCGGCCGTGGTTCTTGCCGCTCAGACTCTTCAAGTACAGGTGCTTCACGATGTTCCCTTCTCCGCGTGCTCGGCCAGCTTGTCGAGCCGGGGTTGACGTTCTCCCACCAGTCGTGACGGCCGAGCTCCTCGAACCGTCGCCGCACCTCGGCGAGGCGTTCCCGGGTCGCTGTGATGTCCGCCGCGGTGAGGTCGTTGCTCTTCCACTCCCCCCGCATGTCCAGATAGTGCTCGGTGAACAGGCTCAGCTTCCGCACCTGCGGCAGCTGACCCGGGACGGGCGGGTCGAACGCCGAGTTCGCGTGGTCGATGCCTGTCACCTTCTCCCCGTCCACGAGCCAGTTGGCGATCGTCCGGTCGTGGTTGGAGATGAGCACGTCCAGCAGGCCGATCCGTTTCCCTTCCGGGGTGAACGCCGCCAACTGCATGTCCTGCTCGTGGTGGCCGTCGACGTCCATCGCCATCGGCGCCGACCCGAACTGGAGGAACACGACCCGGCCGTCCCCGTCGGGAGGCCGGTGCGCCGCCGGCACCCGCGCGTCGACGGCGTACCCGACGAGCGCTCAGCTCCTCCCGGTCGGCCATGTCCTCGCTCGGCAGCGACTTGCGGATGCCGAGCCCGCCGCTGGCGAACTCGACCCGGTCCACGGTCGCCGTCGCGCCGAGCCCGATCTCCCCGTACGACGCCACCCCGGAGGCGACGTCGTCGACGAGGGTCTTCGCCGCCGTCGGGTACGGGGTGTCGCCCGGCTCTGGCCTCGGGTTGGAGTCCGGGATGCCGTCCGGCCGGGCGAGAACCGGGTCGGACAGGCGACCCGCCAGGGAAGGTGTCGACGGGGATCCAGCCGTGCCAGAAGCGTTGGCCGGGCTTCGGGGTCCGCTTCTCTGCGAGGATGACGGCGGTGTAGGTGGCGCCGTCCCGCGTCCAGGTGATCGTGTCAGGTTCCACCGGACCCGATCTATCTGGGCGAACGTCCTACCGTCTGCCGTCAGGATTGCCGAGCTCTACCGCTGCACGCGAGCCCAGCGCCTGATGCGGCTCGCCCGATTCCCATCAGGGGGCGATCACATTCGGTTCGGGCTGGTCGGGTTTAACGCGGGCCCAGTTGCCGGTCTTCGTCAAGATTCCACCGAAGTAGACCACGTCGTAGGCGTGGGGGATCACCGTTGTGCCTAGCTCCTCTTCTGAGAGCAGGTCCGCGGACACCCGGAATGGCTGGCCGTGATCATCGATGACTTGCTGCACTTCCCTGTCTCCGTCGACTACGGTCAGCTCTAGGCGGAACTCGCAGTAGTGCTTGAGCGTCTGTGCCCAAACCTCGAACACAGCCTCTTCGTCGTGCTTCAGGGAGACGGTCTTCTTCGCGAAGTAATCCCCCCTCATCTCCAGCGGCCATCCAGGGAAACCGTTCGAGTCCAGCTTGATGATTTGAGCGCGCGGGTTTGGTCGGTCGAGGTTCAGGCCGACGCCGATGAGCGTGTCTTCCCCTGCGGTGATGTTACTCATATAGGTGCCTGTGAGCGGTGCCATGCACTTGCTGAGCGCCCGCATGCCGGTTACCCGCACACGCTTGTCGCGGTCGCCGCGTACGACCAGCTTGATTGTCGTCACCTCAGGGTCCACAGCTCCTCGAGCGCGCAGCCACTCCTCCTGTCCTCTGCCTCCTCTGACGCTCTTGTTGAGGGTGCGTAACTCGGCCCTGCTGAACATGACGCGCTCAGCGAAGATCCACGACCAGTCATCGCCCACGCGCTCCGTTCTGGCCACGACCACCTTCACTGGAGGTGTGGTCGGTGATGGGCTGCTTGATGCGGGCGTCGGCTGCGGTGTCGGTGTCGACGCTACGGAGGGGGGCGGTGTGGGTGTCGACGCTGCGGAGGGGGGCGGCGTGGCGGAGTCGCCGAACGGCTTACTAGCGATCGCAGTGAGGACGGCGACCAGGACCGGCGTG
The DNA here is from genome assembly GCF_040656155.1 of Microtetraspora glauca. NCBI lineage: Bacteria > Bacillati > Actinomycetota > Actinomycetes > Streptosporangiales > Streptosporangiaceae > Microtetraspora > Microtetraspora glauca. Next base: position 85,183 of record NZ_JBFALK010000021.1, on the reverse strand, counting down.
ATCACCGTGACGCCGACCCACGTCGTCGCCCGCTTCCACCGAGGAACACGCCCGCCTCGCGCTGGCCTGGGCCTGCCTTTGAGCCGGGGCCTGAACTTTGGGCGGCGCTTCCCGCTACCCACGGTCGTACCTGTATCTCATGCGGCTGACCGATCCAGGATTAGATCAACGATGGTTGTTGATACTCCCTGAGTGCACGGCAGTCAACGCCCCGAGGCGAGCGATGCGCCCCCTCTCTACAGCTACCGCTGAGAGTTCAGCTCTGGCTGGTCCACCAGGCTTTGAATGCGTCCCGGTCGAACCGGCCATTCGGCAGTTTCACCTCGTCTGGGAACCGGTCCTTCGCGCGCGCCCACCGCACGCGGGCCGCGGACCCGGTCGACGGACAACCCGTCCCAGGCCGAGGAAGACGCCGCAAGCCGGCTTGCGGCGGACGCGGCGGAACTGGTGCGCCAGGAGATCACGCAGCTTCGCGCTGAATTGGCGGCAGACACGCGGCGTGCGGGTGTCGGCGGCGGCCTGCTGGCGGCAGGCGGCGTCTTCGGCCTGCTGGCACCGCACGCGAGCTCGGTCGCGCTGCTCCGCGCGCTCGAATCGGTAATGTCTCCCCGACGCGCTGCTCTCGTGCTGTCCGCCGGCTACCTAACCGCGGGCGCCGTGCTCACACTGTCGGGGGTGGGACGGCTGCGTGAGACAGGCGTCGTCACCAGGCGAGCGGTGTCGCGGGTGAAGCAGGACGTGAGGGAGGCCGCCGGGGCCACACGCCGCCCTGCAGTCGAAACCCGTTGAGCTCACGAATCGCCCAGCCGCCGGCGCATTCGCCAGTGCCATGGTCGCCGCCCGCGCCGTCACACGGGGCGGAGACCCGCCTTGCCGGGCATATCGCTCGATTACGGTACGAATCGGTTGGGTAGCAGACTGCTACGACCTGCCGTGACGCCGCGGTCGGGGCCGGGCGGAGCAGAACGGGGAGTGTGGATGCGCACCCTATTGGTCAACCCCAGCGGCCTGATGTACTCGGAGATCTTCCTTCGGTTGGAACCGCTGGGCCTGGAACGGGTGGCGGCCGCGCTCCGCGCGGCGGGTCACCAGGTGCGCCTTCTTGATCTACAGATCTTCTCCCACCGTGACCTGCGTCGGGAACTGGTCGACTTCGAACCCGAAGCCGTCGGATTCGGTCTGAACTACCTGCCCAACGTGCCGGAGGTGCTCGATCTGGCCCAGCGCGTCAAAAGCATGTTCCCGCGCTGTTTCGTGTTCGCGGGCGGGCACAGTGTCTCGTTCATCGCGCCGCACGTCATCGCCCAGTCCAACGGGGCCCTGGACGCGATCCTGCGAGGTGAGGGCGAGGTCGGGACGCCGTTGCTGCTGGACGCCGCTCGCGACGGAGGGCTTCTCGAGGTGCCGGGGGCCGTGACCGCCGACGGCTTCTCCCGTAAACCGCCGCTCCTCCTGGACAGCCTGGACGAGCCGCGACCGGCGCGGGACCTGACCCGGCGCCGAGACAAGTACTTCATCGGAGTACTCGACCCCGCCGCTTCCGTCGAGTTCACCCGCGGCTGCCCCTGGGACTGCTCGTTCTGCAGCGCCTGGACCTTCTACGGCCGCAACTATCGGAAGTTGTCGCCGGAGGCGGCCGCGGAGGACGTGGCCTCGATCCGGGAGCCGGGAGTCTTCATCGTCGACGACGTCGCCTTCATCAGGCCCGAGCACGGCGACGCGATCGCCGCGGAGCTGGAGAAGCGCAAGGTGCGGAAGGAGTACTACCTGGAGACGCGCGCCGACGTGCTGCTGCGCAACCCGGAGGTGTTCCGGCGATGGCGGCGGCTGGGGCTGAACTACATGTTCCTCGGCATGGAGGCGCTGGACGAGGAGGGACTCGACCTGTATCGCAAGCGGACCAGCCCCGACCAGAACGTCAAGGCCCTCGAACTCGCCCGCGCGATGGGGCTCACCGTCGCCATCAACCTCATCGTCGATCCCGCCTGGGATGTCTCGCAGTTCCAGATCGTACGCCAGTGGGCGCTTTCGGTACCCGAGATCGTCAACCTCACCGTCATGACGCCCTATCCCGGGACGGAGATCTGGCACACCGAATCACGCAAGCTCACCTCACGTGACTACCGGCTGTTCGACATCCAGCACGCCGTGGTCCCGACGACGCTTCCCCTGCGCGAGTTCTACCGGGAACTGGTGAAGACGCAGGCGGTGATGAACCGCAAGCACCTCGGCGTGGCGGGCGCGGCCAAGACGATGGGGATCATCGGCCGCAACCTGCTGCGTGGGCAGACCAACTTCGTCAAGGCGATCTGGAAGTTTCCCTCCGTCTACAACGCCGACCGGCAGCACGGAGATCATCTCCGTGAAGTGCGCTATGAGCTGCCGGTACCCGACCAGCGTGCCGTCCAGCAGGCCGACCGGCGGGAACTGTACATCCACCAGCGGCCACAGTGAGCCCACCCAGTCCTACGGGGATACGCGGCTGTTGGCACCAGATGATCGACGGACTCCCCGAACAGCAGGAGGGGGCGTTCATCGCCTGCACCCTGTGGCTCGCGCCGCCGCCTCAGAAGAGAGCACCCGCTAACGGCGATCAACTCAAGTCGCGCCGCTGCCGAAGTGTTTCACGATCCGCTTCCGGAGCGCCGCCGCGTCCGCGTCGTTGAGTTCGTCGAGGATCGTCAGGGCTGCCTGCCAGCGGTCGCGGGCCTGGGCGATGTCACCCGTCGCGGCGTATGTGTCGCCGAGGTGGGTGAGGGCGGCGGCTTGGAACGAGCGGGCACCCACCTCCTGGAACAGGGCGAGGGCCTGCTGGAAGCAGTCGATCGCTTCGTCGAAGCGGCCGAGGTGGTGATGGGCGTAGCCGAGGCTGTCCAGCGTGCCCGCCTGGCCGTACCGAGAGCCGATCCGCCGCTGCAGGATGAGGGCCTGCTCGCCCGAGGCGAGGGCCTCGGCGTAGTCCCCCACACGGGCGCGACACCAGCCGACCATGTTGAGGGCGTTCGCCTGCCCGGTGACGTGGTCTGCCGATCGGAACAGAAGCAGGGCCTCCGAGGCGTGGTCCAGCGCCGTGCGGTAGTCGCCCTGTCCCTCCAGCGCCAGTGCGAGACTGATGTGCACGTTGGCGCGGGCGGTGTCGTCGCCGTGTCCGGTGGCCAGTTCCAGTGCCTCCCCCAGGTGGGCACGCGCCTCATCGAAGCGGCCGAGCTGTGCGCAGGCGGTGCCGAGGACGCGGAGCACCCTGATCTGGCTAGTCCGGTCGCCGAGACGCCTCGTGGCCTCCAGCGCTATGCGCTGTACGGTCATACGGTCGGTCCAGTGCCCCCGGCGTTCCAGGAACTCGGTCGTGGTCCAGGCCAGTTGCCAGGCGTGGACGTCGAACCCTGATCGGTGCGCGTGCCGCACGGCCGCGAGCAGGTTCTGGTGCTCAGCGGCGAACCAGTGCGTCGCCCGCTCGGAATCCGGCACCTCACCCCGTGTCACTCCCGGCCCGGGTTGCGCCACCACCACCGGGTCGCGGTGAGGGTTGAGCGACATGGCCGCCGTCTGGGCGGTGTGCAGGTAGTGGTCAAGTAGCCGGTGTGTCGCCGCGTACCCCTCGGCGGCATCGTCCCGCCGGGAGAGTTCGGCGCTGTAGGCCCGGAGCAGGTCGTGGGAGGCGAACCGGCCGGGCCGGTGCTCGGTGACCAGGCCCGCCGCGGTCAACTCGGCGAGCAGGCCACGCGCCGTCTCCGACGTGACCCCGGCGAGGCTCGCCGCGGCCGCCGTGGCGATGTCGGCGCCCGCGGTCAGCCCGAGCAGACGGAACATGCGTGCCGCGGCAGGCCCCAGCGTGCGGTACGACCAGGAGAAGACCGCGCGGACCTCGCCGGCCTCGTCCCCTGCGCTGAGGAGGTCGAGCCGCCCGCGCTCGTCACGCAGTTCGTCGGCGAACACCGACAGCGGGGAGGCTGGATGTCCGGCGGCTCGGGCGGCCACGATCGCCAGTGCCAGGGGCAGCCGTGCGCACCAGGTGATGATCCCGTCCACCGCATCGGGTTCGGCGGCGGCGCGCTCGGGGCCCAGGCGCCGCGCCAGCAGTTGCCGCGCTTCGCCGGCGGCCGGCGGAGCCAGGGCGAGCGGATGGGCGCCTTCCACGGCGACGAGGCTGGTGAGCTGGTTGCGGCTGGTCACCAGCACCATGCTGCCGGGTGCCCCGGGCAGCAGTGGTCGTACCTGCTCGGCGTCGCGGGCGTTGTCCAGCACCACCAGCATTCGGCGCCGGGCGAGCAAACTGCGGTACAGCGCCGTCTGCGTGTCCACGTCGGACGGCAGGCTCGAGGCCGGGACGGCCAGGGCGTGCAGGAACCCGCCAAGTGCCTCGCCCGGTGTCATCACCGGCCCGTTCGCGGCGAATCCGCGGAGGTTGACGTAGAGCTGGCCGTCGGGGAACCGTGCGGCGGCCCTGTGGGCCCAGTGCACCGCCAGAGCCGTCTTTCCCACGCCCGCCGTGCCCGACAGCGTCGCGATCAGGACCGCGGTGGGCTGGTCGGCAGCGCGGGCGATGATCTCATCAAGTTCGGCGATCTCGGTGCCGCGCCCGGTGAACCCGCGCACGTCCAAAGGGAGTTGCGCCGGTGGCGTGGTCCGTACGTCCGCGGTCGCCGGTGAAGCCGTGCCGGTTTCGGCCGCCGTCGGCGGTGTGGCTGCCGGTCCGGACTCCCCTCCGTTCCCGCGCAGGAGCGCCCGGTGCAGCTCGCGCAGTTCCTTTCCCGGGTCCAGGCCGAGCTGGTCGGCCAGCCGTCGCCGAAACGTGTCGTAGCAGTCCAGAGCCTCCGGGATGCGTCCGGCGGCGTGCAGAGCACGCATCAGCGCCGTGACCAACGGCTCCGCCAAGGGGTTCTCCAGCAGCAGGTCGGCGAGCGGCCCGATGACCGTGACCGCTTCGCCCAGGCGTAGTTCCGCCTGCGCCCAGCGCACCGCCGCGTCGAGGTGCTGCTGGTGCCATGCCTGTCGCACGCGGTCCACCCAGTCGCCTTCGATGCCGCAAAGGGGGGTGCCCCGCCACAGGCCCAGAGCCTGCCGCAGCAGCCCGGCCTCCTCCGTCTCCGCGCATTTCCCGCTTCGCGCCTGTCCGACGAGGCGCCTGAAACGATGCAGGTCGATGCTGTCGGGATCGACGTCCAGCACGTACCCTCCGCTGCGGCGCCTGAGCTGCGCCGATGCTTCCTCGCCGGCGCTCACCTGCTCCAGCACCCGCCGCATCCTGGCCAGGTAGACATGGAGCGTGTGCCGTGCCCGCTCCGGCGGAGCCTCGCCCCACACCCGATCGACCAAGGTCTCCGCAGGCACCGGCCGTGGGGTGTCCACCGCCACGGCCGCCCACACGGCCCGCTGCCGCGGAGGTCCGAGATCCACCGGCCGGCCTGCCGTCCACAATTCCATCGGGCCCAGCATGCGTAACTCCACGATGTTCTCTCCCCCGTAACCGCGAGCTCTGCCGGTTCTCACGTCGACCAGGTGATTAAGAAATCTGCAGGGTTTTGGCCACTTTCCTGGCCGATGCTGAACCCGTGATCACCCCCGTGTCAACCGGGTTCACGGGGGACGAAGTATGGACCGAACCGCCCGGAAGCGTGATCGGCGACTTCGGTCCGAAACGCGAAGGAGAGCATCGTGAGCCGTCTCATCGACCGGATGATCGATCGGATCGTCCCCAAGACCACCGCGTCCGCCTGTGACTACCGCGACGTGTGCAACGCGGCCGGCCACCCGGGCCTCTGGTGGCGCGAGTGCTGTGCGCAGACCGGCTGCAAGTGGACCTACGTCGGCTCCTGCTGACCGGCGGCCGTGACGACACCGGGTGGCGGCGCCATGCCGCCACCCGGGCTTCCCGCGAGGAGTGACATGGGCATGGAGTACGTGAGGGCGGCGTGCGCCACCCTGATCGCTGTGGTCTTCGCGGCCTCCGCAGTGTCGAAGCTGCGGGATTTCAGGGGGTTCGCCCGATCACTTCCAACGCTCGCCCCGGTCAGGGCCCGCCTGGTCCGGCCGCTGGCCCTGGTCGTCGTCGCTGCGGAGACGGCGACCCCGATCCTCCTGGCGGTGCCCCGGGCGGCCTCGTACGGCTTCGCGCTCGCGTGCGCCCTGCTCACCGCGTTCACCGCCGCGATCGCCGGCGTCCTACGACGGGGGCGGCAGGCTCCGTGCCGGTGCTTCGGCGCGTCCAGCGAGCCGGTCGGTCGCCGTCACCTCGTCCGTAACGGCGCGCTGTTGATCAGCACGGTCCTCGGCGGGCTCGCGCCACAGGGCCTTCCGGCTCCGGCCGGTCTGGCGGTGGCGGCCACGGCGGGTGTCGCCGGAGCGATCCTGATCATTTCTTTCGACGACGTCGTCGACCTGTTCGCGAGGAGCTCCTGATGCCCTACCTTGCCGCCGCCGTGGTGTTGCTCGGTGTGCTGTGCCTGCTGAACCTGTCGCTCGTGATCGGGGTCCTGCGCCGGCTGAGAGCGCAGGCCGTCCAGACGGGCGTCGCAGCGGGGGCGCCGCCCGCGCTGGGACCGCGCTCTTCCATCGGGGAGTTCACCGCCGTCACCACTGACGGCGAACTGGTGTCCGCCGCCACCTTGACCGGGGTGGTGGGCTTCTTCTCCTCCGGCTGCGAACCCTGCCATCGGCTGCTGCCGCGTTTCGTCGAGCAGGCGCGGAAACTGGGGCGCGAGAACGTGCTGGCGGTGTTCGGCGGCGACGACGAGGCGGCGGTGCGGGCCCTCACAGCTGTCGCCCGGGTCGTCGTGGCCGACCGCGACGGCGGAGCGGTGGCGCGCGCGTTCCAGAACACGTGGACCCCCATGCTGTATCTGATCGGCGACGACCACAGGATCGTCGCCGTGGGCACTCGCATGGAGGAATTGCCCCTCCCGGACCGGTACGACATGGCCGCGGGCAAGGGGCGGCGGTGAGCGCCGTAGCGAAGAGGGATCTGCGCGTCAGCCTGCGAGAGCAGCGCGCCTCCATCGCTGAGGCCCTCTCGCTCATCTGGCGGGCGGCATCGGTGGACGTGACGGTACTCCTGCTGCTGACCTTCGTCGCGGCCGCGGCGCCGATCGCGACCGCGTGGCTGACCAAGCTGGTAATCGACCGGTTGACGACTCCGGGCGGCGCGGTCGCGGAACTCGCGCTCGGACTGGCCGTCACCGGACTGGGAGCCGCCGTCCTCCCGGCGATGCTCCGTCACCTCAGGGCCCACATCGGCCGGGCCGCCAACCTGGCCGCCACCGAGCGGCTGTTCGTGGCGGTCGGACGCCAGGTCGGGCTGCGCGCCTTCGAGGATTCGGCATTCCATGATCGCCTCCGGCTGGCCCAGGGGGCCACCGGTCGCATCGCCGAGTTGGTGGACGGCATCGGCAACGGTCTCGGCGGCGTGCTCTCCCTCGTCGGTTTCGTGGCATCCCTGCTCATCCTCAGCCCGGTGATGACCACCGTGGTGCTCCTGGCCGCCCTTCCCGCCCTCGTCGCCGAGCTGTATCTCGCACGGCGCCGAGCGAGCACGGAATGGAACATCGAGAAGTACTACCGGCGGGAGTTCTTCTATATCCAGCTGCTCACCGGGGTGGCCGCGGCCACGGAGATCCGCCTTTTCGGCATCGGGGCGTTCCTGCGCGCCCGGATGATCGGCGAACGACTGTCGGCGGACGCGGCGATCCGGCGGATGGACCTGCGGGAACTCCGTACCCAGGCCGGACTGACGGTGCTGAGCGCGGGGGTGGCCGGGGTCGGCCTGTGGTGGGCGATCGCCGCGGCACGGCGCGGCGAGCTGAGCATCGGAGACGTCTCCATGTTCCTCGCGGCCGTCGGCGGCGTGCAGTCCGCCCTGGGGACGCTGAGGTCGTCGATCACCGGCTGGCAGGCGAGGCTGCTCGCCTTCGCCCACTACATCGCCGTCGTCACGGCCGAACCGGACCTGCCGCACACGGAGCAGGGGCACGCACCGACGCTGCGGCAGGGCATCGAACTGCGGGACGTGTGGTTCCGCTACAGCGACGACCATCCCTGGGTCCTGCGTGGGGTGAACCTGACCATCCCTCACGGATGCGCCGTCGCACTCGTCGGGCTGAACGGCGCGGGCAAGAGCACGCTGGTCAAGCTGCTGTGCCGGATGTACGACCCGACCCGAGGTCAGATCTTGTGGGATGAAACGGATCTGCGCGACATCCCCCCGGCCATGCTGCGCGAGCGGATCAGCGCCGTGTTCCAGGACCACATGAACTACGACATGACGGCCCGCGACAACATCGGCCTCGGCGACCTGAGCGCACGGCACGACCAGGGACGCATGGAGGAGGCGGCCGCACGTGCCGGGCTGCACGACACGCTCGCCGCCCTTCCCCGGGGTTACGACACGCCACTCACCCGCATCTTCGTGATCGGGGACGACAAGGATGATCCGGCGACCGGCGTCGTCCTGTCCGGCGGTCAATGGCAGCGGCTCGCGCTCGCCCGGGCCTTCGTGCGAAACGACAGGGATCTGATGATTCTCGACGAACCGAGTTCCGGCCTGGATCCGGAGGCCGAACACGAGATCCATACCCGCATGCGGGAGTACCGCGAGGACCGGACCAGCCTGCTGATCTCTCATCGGCTCAGCGCCGTCCGCGACGCCGACTACATCGCCGTCCTCGACGACGGACGGATCACCGAACACGGGTCGCACGACGTGCTGCTCGCCGCCGGCGGCAGCTACGCCAGGCTCTTCCGGCTCCAGGCCGCCGGATACCAGGAGGCTCTGTGAAGCTTGCTCTTCCGGCCGCCGGGATACTGCTGACCGTCGGCCTGCTGGCGCTCTGGGCCCGCCTCGGCTTCCTGGCCACGACCGTCCGCGGTACGAGCATGGAACCGACGTTGCGACCGGGCGACCGCCTGCTGGTCCGCAGGACGAAGCGCGTCCGCGCGGGACAGATAGTCGTCTTCGTCTACTCCGGCGGGCCGCACACCGACGAGCCCGTACCCGAGCGGGACCGCACGCTCCTCATCAAGCGGGCCGTGGCCGTGCCGGGTGACCAGGTGCCTGTCGAATGGGAGCATCCGGATGTCCACGAAGTGGCAGGCACGGTGGTGCCGCGCGGAGCTCTCGTCGTGCTGGGCGACAACCGCGCGACCAGCTGGGACTCCCGGCACTACGGTCTGGTGCGCCACGACCGCTTCGTCGGCGTCGTGATCCGGCGGCTGCCCGGACGGGAACCGTCCGAAGGGGATACCGCGCATGGGGCCATGGCGCGATTGCGCCCCGACCACCTCGCCGCCCGCGAGCAGTGATCGCCCAACGAACGTGGCGAGGCCGAGTGTGATGGCCACGGGCCGGTCCATCGAAGGATTCGCCCGCCGTACGGGAGCCGCCCTGTCGATGAGCAGGCCTAGGCCCGATGTGCTTCCCCCCGGTCTGGCTCGATGATCTGCTTGGGAAGCCGCTGTGGCCCCACCGTCCACGGCCAGAGTTTCTCGGGGTTGCGTACCGCCCAGATGCGCTTGATCCGGTCGCCTGGCACGTCGAACGCCGCCACCGTCACGGTGACACCGTTGTACTGGGCGACCAGACCGGGCTGACCGTTGACCGTACGCTCCAAGATCGTCAGGTTGGGTGCCCGGTTGGTGATCGCGATGATGTAGCGGGCGACCTGCTCGGCGCCTTCGATCGGGTGGAGTACGGCGCTGACCAGGCCGCCGCCGTCGGCGATCATCGTGGCGGCGGGGTCGAGGAGGCCGATGAGGGCGTCGATGTCCTTGGCCTCCCAGGCCCGCTTGAAGTCCCTGACGAGACCGGCCCGCTGGGCGGCCGGAGCCGCGGGAGCCCGCGACGCGCGGATGCGACGGCGGGCCGAGGAAGCCAGCTGGCGACATGCCGCCGGGGTACGGCCGACGATCTCGGCCACCTCGGCGAAGGAATACCGGAACACATCGTGCAGGACGAACGCGACACGCTCGGCCGGGGTCATCGACTCGAGCACGACCAGAAACGCCATGTTGATCGACTCATCGAGCGTGACCCGGTCGACCGGGTCGACCGTGCCGCCGCCCCGCCCGTTGATCCACTCCGTACGCTCGGGCAGCGGCTCCGGGATCCACTCGCCCACATAGCTCTCGCGCCGGACCCGTGCCGAGCCGAGCAGATCCAGGCAGATGCGACTGGCCACCTTCGTCAACCAGGCACCGGGAGATTCGATGGCCTCCTGCTCCAGCCGGGACATGCCGTACCAGCGGGCGTACGTCTCCTGGACGACATCCTCGGCATCGGCCAGCGAGCCCAGCAACCGGTACGCCAGATTGATCAGCTGACGCCGCTCGCTCATGATCACGCTCAGGCCCGGATCGAGCCGGCCGTGTCCCGGCTCGGATGGGACGGTCATCGAATCCCCGACTTTCCCTCTGGTGCATCCGCTCTCACCAGATCGACGAGACGACGCACCGAAGTGTGAGGCCGGCGCGTCGCCTCACATTCCCCGCAGGTGTGCCGTCGGACTACTGAGACACCGGGTCCCCAGCCTCGGACACCGCTGAGATTGAGAAGGGAAACCCTCGGCATGCCCACGCGCACGACAACGAAGCAAGGCAACCTCATGTTCTTGCGTATCGCGATCACCCTGCAAACCGTGGCCGTCTTCGTCCAGGCGATCACCGCGGGGCTTTTGTTGTCCTCACCCCACGGTGGGGCGCTGCACAGTGCTGGGGCGTACACAGCGTTCGTCGTGACGCTGGTGCACCTGGTCGTCGCGATCTTGGTGTGGCGGCCGGGCGGCGGCTCGCCCCGACCCATCCTGTACGCGGTCGGGTTCTTGGGGCTCGTGCTGGCGCAGGTGGCGCTGGGCATCGCGCATGTGAAGACCCTGCACGTCCCATTGGGCGTCCTGTTGTTCGGCATGAGCGTCCTTCAGCTCGTCTGGATCTGGACCGGCCGCCGCGCTCACCTGGCCGCTGCGGCGTGACGGTCGCGGGGTCGCCTCACATTCCCGGCGGTTGTGTCGTCGGACTACTGAGACAGCATCCAGCACGCGGGAAAGCTCGCCGACCCCGGCCGGTATGCGAACAGCCGTCGACAGCTCGGTCGAAACGCGTGATCGTCCTCGCGGCCGGCCGCATCGTGACGGCCAACCGGGTCGCACGCCTCGAACCTCGCTGAGATCGAGAAGGGAAAACGTCGCCATGTCCACGCCCACGACGACGGAGCAGGACAACCTCCAGTCGCGTCTGCCCGACCCCATCCAGCTCTTCCCCGAGATGGCGTCAATCGCCGGAGCCATGTCCAAGGCCATCCGGAACGGTGCGATCCCGGAAACCACCATCGGCCTGGTGCAGCTGCGCGCCGGGCAGATCGTCGGCAGCACGTACCACACCGTCCGGCAGACCGGCCTCCTTCGCAAGGCCGGGGAGACAGAGGAGCGCATCACCGCGGTGGCGTCATGGCAGGACGCCCCCTACTTCACCGACGCCGAACGGGTCGCACTGGAGCTCGTGGAAGCCGTCCTCACCCCGAACCCGTTCGGGGAGCGCGTCCCCGACGAGTTGTTCGCCAAGGCATCCGCCCACTATGACGACAAGGCGCTCTGGACGCTCACCCTGGCGATGAGCCAGATCTGCTTCTTCATCCCCGTCGCTCTCATCGGCAAGCCGATCCCCGGTAAGGCCCTCGGGAAGAATTACAGCAGGTAGCGCCCGACTGGCTCAGGATGAGGACATGGCAACTGTTCCTCACCCTGAGCACGCCGGCTCTGCGCAAAATCCCACGTGGCCGATCCGCACCAGGTCCGGCCGCCTCGCTCCCAAGAAGGCCCCGGCACCCAACACCAGCAGGACAGCGACCTGAAAGGTCCCCTCGCCCAACGGTGACATCTCTACAGGCTCACTCGATTCCGAGGTTCGACCTGCAGCGACACCGGCCGCCCGGACCAACAACGCCGCGCCGGTTGACGACCCGTACCGTGCTGCGGGGCGAGCTCTGCCTCGGAGGATCTCCGCCTGAATTCCGATCGAGGTTCCGCGGGCCGGCCCTCGTCATGACATGCTCCGCCGGCCCTTTCATATTCGGCACGATGGATACTCCCCCATCTGCTTGACCCATGGAAGGCGCCTGTGGACGACGACCTCCCGTACGCCATGACTCTCAGCCCTGCCACCGAGCCGATCGACGAGTTCGTGACCAAGCTCGGCGGAAATCCCGTCTGGCTGGAGGCACCGCAATGGCCGGTCTGCGTCCGGCACGATCGCCCGATGGCCTTCATCGGCCAGTTCCGCCTCCCCGGCAGAGAGCCCCGCATGGCCTACCTGTTCATGAGCGAACATTGCGAAGGATCGTGGGATCCGGAAGCGGGCGAGAACGCGCTCATCGTCCAGCCCGGCCGTCTCCCGCCCTTCATCCAGATACTGCCCGGCTTCACCGGTCCAGACGGGATCCGTGGCGATGTCCACGTCGATCTCGACGAGGTCGACCCCGAATGCCTGAAACCATGGGAGTCCCGAATCATGGGGCAACCTGCGTGGCTGCAATCCGAGGAGTATCCACCCGGCGCCTGGTCGTTCTTCTTCCAGCTCAACGAATCGGACTGCGACTGCGCGAACTTCGGCGGCGGCGTGGGTTACGGGTTCCTCAGCGCGGACGAGCTGGAGGGCCGTTTCCTCTGGCAGTGCTGAATCCCGAACTCCCGACGCCATCCCGCCCGACGGCGCCGAACCCGCGCCGTGTCGGAGCCGTGGATCCGCCCGTCTTGGGACGGCGACTGCTCATGCTCGTCGAGGGGGCGACCTGCGCCTGCCGGCAATCGTGCCCAGGCATGTCCCTCCCTTTCTCCGCGAGGGTGGTCGGCCACTGCGGCTCCCTCGATAGAGTTGGGTCGCCTCCAGCGCCCCATCCGCCCCACCCCGGAAAGGCCAAGATCACCCGTGGCTGATTCGTTCGTTCACCTGCATGTTCACACCGAGTACTCGATGCTGGACGGCGCGGCGAAGATCGGCAAATTGGCGTCGCGAGCGGCTGAACTGGGGATGCCTGCGATCGCGATGAGCGATCACGGCAACATGTTCGGCGCCTACGAGTTCCAGGCCAAGATGAAGGCCGCCGGGGTGAAGCCGATCATCGGGATCGAGGGCTACATCAGTCCCGAGTCCCGCTTCCACAAGCAGCCGGTGTTCTGGGGGGAACCCCACCAGCGCAAGTCGGATGAGCGGACCGGGCTGGGCGGTGACGTGTCCGCCAGCGGCACCTACCTGCACAAGACGATGTGGGCGATCAACGCCCAAGGTCTGCGCAACCTGTTCAGGATCTCTTCGCTGGCCTCCCTCCAGGGCCACATGAAGAAGTACCCCCGCATGGACGACGAGCTGTTCGCGGAGTACCACGAAGGGATCGTCGCCACCACGGGCTGCCCGTCCGGCGCGGTCCAGACCCGGCTCCGGCTCGGCCAGTACGACAAGGCGCTGGAGCACGCCGCCAAATATCAGGACATCTTCGGGCGGGACAACTACTTCCTCGAGATCATGGATCACGGCGGGATCCCGATCGAGACGGGCGTCCGCAAGGACCTGCTGCGGATCGGCGAGACGCTCGGCATCCCACCCCTGGTCACCAACGACTCCCACTACGTCACCGAGGACCAGTCCACCGCGCACGACGCATTGCTCTGCGTCGGCACCAACTCCCAGATCAGCGACCCCAGCCGGTTCCGGTTCTCCGGAAACGGCTACTACGTGCGCTCCGCCGAGGAGATGTGGGCGCTCGACCCGAACTCGGAGACATGGGCGCAGGGCTGCAAGAACACCCTGTTGATCGCCGAGCGTGTCGAGCCCTATGACGAGGTGTTCGCCCACCGTGACCTTGCCGCCAAGTTCCCGGTCCCCGATGGGGAGACCGAGATGAGCTGGCTCCGCAAGGAGGCCCACCGTGGCGCGGTCCGTAGGTATGGCGACCCCGTGCCGGCCCATGTCATGGAACGGATCGACTACGAGCTCGGCGTCATCGAGGGCATGGGGTTCCCCGGCTACTTCCTCGTCGTCGCCGACATCTGTAAGTACGCCCGCGACAACGGCATCTGGATCGGCCCCGGCCGAGGATCGGCCACCGGATCGATGGTGGCCTACGTCACCGGCATCACCGAGCTCGACCCCATCGAGCATTCCCTGCTGTTCGAGCGGTTCCTGAACCCCGAACGTATCTCCATGCCCGACGTCGACCTCGACTTCGACGAGCGTAGGCGCGGTGACATGATCCGCTACGTCACCGAGAAATACGGCGAGGACAACGTCTCGCTGATCATCACCTACATGACGATCAAGTCGAAGGCGGCGGTCAAGGACGCGGCCCGCGTCCTCGGCTACCCCTTCATGGTCGGCGAGAAGATCACCAAAGCGTTTCCCCCCGCTGTCATGGGCAAGGAGATCCCGCTCACCGGAATCTTCGACGAAAAGCACCCCCGGTACCCCGAGGCGACCGAACTTCGCAAGCTGTACGAGGAAGACCAGGACGTCAAGCAGGTCATCGACACCGCACTCGGCCTGGAGGGACTGACCCGAGGCACCGGCGTGCACGCCGCGGGTGTCATCCTGTCCTCCCAGCCCTTGATCGATGTGATGCCGATCTTCATGCGGCCCGACGACGGCGCCCGCATCACCGGCTTCGACGGGCCCAGCAGCGAGAACATGGGCGCGCTGAAGATGGACTTCCTCGGCCTGCGCAACCTGACCGTCATCGGTGACGCCGTCCAGAACGTCAAGGACAACCGCGGCATCGACCTGGACATGCTCTCCCTGTCGCTGGACGACAAGAAGACATACGAGTTGCTGGCGCGCGGCGACACGCTTGGGGTGTTCCAGCTCGACAGCTCGATGATGCGCGACCTCACCAAGCTGATCGCCCCGGCCCGATTCGAAGACATCTCGTCGGTCCTGGCGCTGGGCCGTCCCGGTCCGATGGGTGCCAACGCCCACACCAACTACGCGCTGCGCAAGGCCGGACAGCAGGAGATCACACCGATCCACCCCTCGCTCAAGGAGTCCCTTGAGCCGATTCTGGGCACCACCTACCACCTGGTCGTCTACCAGGAGCAGGTCATGGCCATCGCCCAGCAACTGGCCGGCTACACCCTCGGCGGCGCCGACATCCTGCGCCGGGCCATGGGCAAGAAGAAGAAGGAGGAGATGGACAAGCAATGGGCCACCTTCTCCTCCGGAATGGTCGACAAGGGATACACCGAGGAAGCCGCCAAAGCCGTCTGGGACGTACTGGAACCGTTCAGCTCCTACGGGTTCAACAAGTCCCACACCGCCGGCTACGGTCTCGTCTCCTACTGGACCGCCTACCTCAAGGCCAACTACCCGGCCGAGTACATGGCGGCCCTGCTCACCTCGGTCGGCACCAACAAGGACCGGATGGCGCTGTACCTCGCGGAATGCCGCCGCATGAAACTGAAGGTCCTCCCGCCCGACGTCAACGAATCCGGGCTGCGTTTCAGCGCCGTCGGCGATGATGTCAGGTTCGGGCTCGGCGCGATTCAGAACGTCGGCGAGAACGCCATCAACGGCATCATCACCACCCGCACGTCAAAAGGCGCCTACACCGACTTCAATGATTTCCTGACGAAGGTGCCGCAGGTCGTCTGCAACAAGCGCACCATCGAATCACTCATCAAAGCCGGCGCGTTCGACGGGCTCGGCCACCCGCGACGTGGCCTGGTCCACATCCACGAGCAAGCCATCGACGCCGTCATCGACGTCAAGCGGAAAGAGGCATTGGGCCAAGACTCCCTGTTCGGCGCGTTCGACGACGATGACGACGGCGGAATGAACAGCGTCTTCCAGGTCGCGGTTCCCGAGGGCGAGTGGGACAAGAAGACCAAACTGTCATTCGAGCGGGAGATGCTCGGACTCTACGTCTCCGATCATCCGCTCAACGGAGCGGAACGCGTGCTTGAACGCAATCGCGACCTGACCATCGCCCAGGTGCTCGACGGCCAGGCAGGGTTCGGCAACGTCCGCATCGCCGGAATCATCTCCGGCGTCGACAAGAAGGTCACCAAGAAGGGCGACGTGTGGGCCATCCTCAAGATCGAGGACCACGACGCGTCCATCGAGGTCCCGTGCTTCCCCCAGACCTACCAGTTGTACGGGACCAACCTCGCGCCCGACCTGGTCGTCTCCGTCACCGGGCGGATCCGCTCACGCGGCGACGGTGACGATGCCACCGTCTCGTTCAACGCCACCGACATCGCGTTCCTTGACATCTCCGGGATCCAGACAGATGGACGCGAACCCGTAGTGATCTTTCTTCGCGAGGAACGCGTGAGCAAGGACCTTGTCAGCGAGCTCAAACGCATCTTGACGGTGCATCCCGGTGATACACCGGTCCGTCTCCGTCTGGAACGCCTCAACCGCAGGATCAGCCTCGTCGAGCTGCCCGACTATACGGTGAACCTCAACAACGGAGCATTCGCGGGGGACATCAAGGTCCTTCTGGGCGCGAACGCGCTGGTCGGGCCATGACAGATCCAATGCTCCCACTCGGTCCGTCGAGGTTGTCCTGCCGAGCGAGCCTCCCGAATGTGGACGGTGCGGCAGAGAGGGCACCCTGTGCGCACGTGTCCCGCACGATCTGGTGAATACACGCACCGAACCCGCATAGGGAGCGTTTTCCACCTGAAGTGGCAGGTCACGAGCCCGTTGCGGGTCAGCGGTCTTGATCACAAATAGAGAAGCTCCTGGTAGGTGGGTTGTCGATCAAGGACAACACCACTCCAGGAGCGTCGAGTGCTGTTCTGCCGTGCCGCCCTGCCGTTGGCACGTCGCACCCTGGACCACGCGGCACCCTGGACCACGTGGCCGGAGTGATCCGCCGCCATCGCCGTGCCGTCGGTACGCGCCGGCGCACGCACCCGGGCGACACGACCTGCTCGCCCCGGTGCACCTGCGTTAATCAGCGATAGCGGCGTCCGGATTACCACTCCGGCCTGATTCAGGGCGCAGCGTACTGATCGTGCCTGGCATACAGCTCAGTCCATTCCTCCTCGGTGAACTGGCGGCCGGAAGCCACGATTTCGGCGAGTTCCTCGAAGTACGCCTCCCGGGGTGCACCCGGCGTGAACAGCACCAGCATGGAAGCAGGTGCATCGGAATTGTTGCTGAAAGCATGGATACCGCCCGGCGGCACGTACAGGAAGTCGCCCGGTGTCGCGTCCATCCATCGCTCGCCGTTGTACAGCGAGACGGTGCCCTCCAGCACGAAGAACGACTCGGAAATGGTCCGGTGAAAATGGGCGCCGGGGCCGTTCGGGATCGCGGCCATGTCCCATCGGTAGAGACCGAATTGGTCGTCCGTGCTCGCCCCGGTGGCCAGGTAGCCGACCCGGGACTTGACTCCGATCGTGAGGTCCGGTGGCGCGTCGGCCGACCGGAAGGTTGCGCTGGTGATCCCGTGATCGTTCAAGTATCGCGGTGGCGGATAGGACATCGGTACCCGGCTCCTAGGGGTGGATCGATGTGAGCGGCATGACGCTAGGTGACGAAATGGCCCCGTCGGTAGATCCAATTCGTGCCTGTTTGATGGCGCCAAGATCCGACAGGCGGGTGGCCGGCCTGCGTAGCGGCGCGAGCCGGGCACGAACACATCTCCGCCGCGCAGTCCATCCCGCAGGCACAAGATCACGAGTAGTTCTCTGAAGTGGCGGAGCGCGGCGCTCTCCTCGGACTTGGGGGGCTTGGCCAGGTAGCCGGCGCACACCGACTGCCACGGACAAGATCTTTCGGTAACTCGGCCTGCGGCCTGAAGGGAGGGACCTCCCTTGAATCCACTGCCCACCGTCTCCGAAGCAGCTCCGGGAGGGCGGCCTGATGGCCAAGGGCAACAGCCGACGCACTGGCGACCTCTATCTGTGGTTGCTCAAGAAGCGCATCACGCCGTGTCTCGGCGGGGTCCGGCTCGGCAAGCTGTCCACAGCGATGAGTCGGCAGTGGCGGGCCGACCTCCTTGGTAACGGTGTCTCGGTGTCGATGGCGGCCAAGGCGTATCGGCTGCTGCGGGCGGTGTTGATGACGGCTGAGGACGATCAGAATTCCGGCCAATCCGTGTGCCGGATCCGCGGCGCCGGCGACAAGCACCCGGAAGAGCGGCCCGTGCTGACCGTGGCTCAGGTCTTCGAGCTGGCGGACTGGGTAGGCCGTCGCCCGGTCGGCAACGTCCGCAAGCTCAAGAACGGTGCCTACCGGCTGCGCTTCCAGCGGCACGGTGAGATGCGAACCCATCCCGAGGGCTTCACGACGAGGGGCGATGCCGAGCGGGCGCTGTGGAAGATAGGCATGGATGGCCGGGCCGACTTGCACGCAGGACCGGTGGTTCCGCGCCTTGGTGGGAGCGGCTTCAACACCCGCACGCGCTGGGTGGACGTGGTCAAGGAGATAGGCATGCCGGGCCTGCACTTCCATGATCTCCGGCACACCGGCAACATGCTCGCGCCGAGTCGGGTGCGGGGCTCAAGGTCCTGATGGCCCGGATGGGGCACGACAACATGCGCGCCGCGATGATCTATCAGTACGCCGTACAGAGGGCAGACCAAGTAAGCCAGAAAAGGGCACGCCGCAGGTCAGAACCGGCTCTGCCCGCGCCGGCCTGGGCCGCCCAGGTGTCCCCCTGGCTCCCGCCACGGTGGCCCGCCCCTGTCATGGCTGTACGGCTACGCCCTGCGCCGACCCGGTCGACCGGCCCGAGGTCTCCACCGTCGGCACCACCCGGGCCCGCACCTGGAGGAGGCGACCGCGCTGATCGCTATCC
Source organism: Microtetraspora glauca (assembly GCF_040656155.1). NCBI lineage: Bacteria > Bacillati > Actinomycetota > Actinomycetes > Streptosporangiales > Streptosporangiaceae > Microtetraspora > Microtetraspora glauca. Next base: position 66,402 of record NZ_JBFALK010000021.1, on the reverse strand, counting down.
GGCCGACGCCGCGGTCGTGGTGCTGCTCAGCGTGTGCGCGGTCCGCGTCGCGCCGCTCTCGATGCCGGGGAGGCGTGGCCGAGGTCCAGGAACTACTCGGCCACGCCTCCCCAGCCACCGCCCAGAGCGACAACCGCGGATGCCACAAGCTCGACTCCCACGCCACGTACCGGATGGCCTCCACCCTCGGTGGGGGTACCTGATCCCGTCAGGGGCAGTCGGTGCGGTCGGCCTGGTAGATCCGGCCCATCGTCGATCTGGACGGTTTCCATGAAGGTCGCGCCTTTGTGCTGGGTGAAGACGATGGCGTACTTACCGCCGCACATCTCGCGCCAGCCGGTGAGGGCGAGTCGTTGCCGGCTCGGCTACTGGCCGACCTTCGCGCACGTCGCCCAGGCCCGGACCCGAACCACCTCGTCGCTCACGTTTCTTACACTGAGGCTCCAGTACCTGTTGGATGTGTCGTTACCCGCATTCCAGATCCGGACCTCGGCATCACTGTAAAGGTCTAGCTTCTCCTCAAGCAGCGTGTACCGGCCCCCGATGGCGATCTTGTCTGACGGGCACGCCGCGAGGGCGTGATCCCCGCGGCCAGGGGCGATGGACACCTCCGGCCCCATCACCGTCTGCACCTCCGACAGACCGGGAGCCCCGCGATCCCCCTGCGATCCCTGGGCGCCGGTGTCTCCCTGCGGGCCTGCGGGGCCAACTGGCCCGGACTGGTTCCAGGTGATCTCCTGTTCACGGGCCCCGCAGCCGCCTTCGCTGGTGGGAGTCGCTGTGGGCCTTATCGTGGCGACGGACTGCGGCGCTGTCGACTCCGGCAGGGCCCCCTGGGGGATTCTGACCATCCCGTCTTCCCGCACACACGCAGTGATCACTCCTGTGGCCGTGTCCTGAGTTGAGGCCACGGCCATCCCCGTCGCTCCGAGACAGAGTCCCGCCAGCACTCCGGCCGTCAAACCTACGCGAGCGCGCATGACATGTCCTCTCGTTGTGGTTACGGGCACATCATGATCAATTGAACTTGTAGGAGGCTAGTACGCCGCTGGGAGCTGTTTAGGGTTCGGATTCAGTGCCCATGTACAAACTGATCGCTAGCGCTCCGGCCCAGGGTGATCGCGGCGAGCGAAATATCCGTCAGGACGGCGACCTCCTCGCCATCCACAGTGACCTGCGCGAACAGGTCCGCCAGACCGAAGGACGCGAAGCGGAATCCAGCGCGGGGATTGGGGACTCCCAATCGCTGCGGGTGGCCGAGACCGTGGGCGCCGACAGTCGTGGGTAGGACGCGGGCAAGAAGGTGCAGGGCCGGAAACGGCATGTGGTCGTGGACACGCTCGGCCTGCTGCTGGTCGTCATGCTCACCGCGGCCGGTGTCCAGGACCGCGACGGTGCCCGGCCGCTGCTGGAGCGGACGCCGTCGTGGATCTGCTGGCGTCGTCGCTGCGTACGCGACTACGAGCGCTTATCCGAGCACCACGAGGCCATGGTTCTCTGGTCAATGATCATTCTTATGGGGCGGCGGCTCACGCGGGCCCGCTCACACAAGCTGTCCTGATGATCGGTTTGCACACAAGCACTAAGGGCGAGACCGACGCCGAGATCGCCGCCGGTTTCGGCGTCGAGCGTAGCGGTAGCTCAGAATAATCAGTTGAACGAGTGAGTACTCGCTCATTAGCCTCGTCCGCATGACAAAAAGGCGAAGGGTGCCGGCTATGGCGCCGGAAGACCGCCGTGTCGCACTCATCGCCGCCACGATCCCCCTGCTGCGCGAGTACGGCACCGCGGTAAGCACCCGCCAGATCGCTGAGGCCGCGGGCGTGGCCGAGGGCACGATCTTCGGCGTCTTCCCCGACAAGGCCTCGCTGCTGCGGGCGGCCCTGATGAGCGCGTTCGACCCACAGCCGGCGGTGGACGCTCTGGCGGCCATCGGCACACAGGTCGAACTGCGCGCGCGGCTGCGCGAGGCGGTCACGACGCTGCGGACAGGGATGAGCGTCAACGCCAACCTCATGGCCGCGCCCAGGGAGCTGATGGCCGACGACGCCGAGTTCCACGAGCGGATGATGGACGGCCGGCGTCGGATGCTGGCCGGGCTCGCCGCCCTGGTCGAGCCCGACCGCGACCGGCTGCGCCGCTCCCCTGAGGCCACGGCACAGTTGCTGCTCATGCTGATCGCGGTGAGCGTGCACCGCGGCTTCGGCCAGGGCGGCGAGTTCGGAGACATGGACGACGAAGAGATCGTCTCCGTTCTGCTCGACGGGCTGCTCATGCGGCCTTCCCCACCCCTTCGACAGGAAGCACCTCTTGATGCTGCTCCGCCTCCTGCGGGTTCAGCTCAGGCCGTACCGGAAAGAGATCACTCTCGTCGTGCTCTTCCAGTTCGTGCAGACGCTGGCCACGCTTTATCTCCCCACACTCAATGCTGACATCATCGACAACGGCGTCATCAAGGGCGACACCGGGTACATCGCGCGCATCGGGCTGGTGATGCTCGTCGCGACGCTCGTCCAGATGACCTGCTCGATCGTGGCCGTGTACTACGGCGCCCGGACCTCGATGGCCCTGGGCAGGGACCTGCGGGCCGCGATCTTCCACCGGGTGCAGGGCTTCTCCGCCTCGGAGGTCAACAGGTTCGGCCCGCCGTCCCTGATCACCCGGACCACCAACGACGTGCAGCAGGTCCAGCTGCTCGTGCTGATGACGTTCACGATGATGGTGGCCGCACCGATCATGTGCGTCGGCGGCATCGTGCTGGCGCTGCGCCAGGACGCGGCGCTGTCGTCGCTGCTGGTCGTCGTACTGCCGGTGATGATCGTCATCGTGGGCCTGATCGTGATGCGGATGCGCCCGCTCTTCCGCACGATGCAGGAGCGCGTCGACCGGATCAACCAGGTGCTGCGCGAGCAGATCACCGGTATCCGGGTCATCAGGGCCTTCGTCCGCGACCGGCATGAGCGCGAGCGCTTCGGTGTGGCCAACGACCAGCTGACCGATGTGTCGCTGCGGGTCGGGCGGCTGATGGCGTTGATGTTCCCCTCGGTCATGCTGGTGGTGAACCTGTCCAGTGTCGCCGTGGTGTGGTTCGGCGGCCACCGCATCGCTGACGGAACCATGCAGGTGGGCGCGCTGACCGCGGTCATCTCCTACCTGATGCAGATCCTCATGTCGGTGATGATGGCGATGTTCATGTTCATGATGATCCCGCGGGCCGAGGTCTGCGCCGAGCGCATCGAGGAGGTGCTCGACACCGAGCCGACCGTCCACCCGCCGGCGAGCCCCATCACCCCGGAAAGGCACCTCGGCGAGCTGGAGCTGCGGTCCGCGGACTTCCGCTACCCGGGTGCCGAGGAGCCGGTGCTGTGTGGCGTGAGCTTCACGGCGCGGCCGGGCCGTACCACCGCGATCATCGGCAGCACGGGCAGTGGCAAGACGACGCTGCTCAACCTCATCCCGCGCCTGTTCGACGCGACCGGCGGCGAGGTGCTGGTGGACGGCGTCAACGTGCGCGACCTCGCCCCGGCCGTGCTCTCCCGAGCGGTCGGCCTGGTCCCGCAGTCGCCGTACCTCTTTTCCGGCACCGTCGCCTCCAACCTGAGGTACGGCAGGCCGGACGCGACCGACGAGGAGTTGTGGCAGGCCCTGGAGGTGGCGCAGGCCCGCGAGTTCGTCGAGGCGATGCCCGGGGGCCTGGATGAGCCGATCTCCCAGGGCGGCACGAACGTCTCCGGCGGCCAGCGCCAGCGCCTGGCCATCGCCAGGACGCTGGTGCACCGGCCCGAGATCTACCTGTTCGACGATTCCTTCTCCGCTCTCGACTACGCCACCGACGCCCGGCTGCGCGCCGCGCTGGCCGAGGAGATCACTGACGCCACGATCGTCATCGTGGCCCAGCGGGTGAACACGATCCGCGACGCCGACCGCATCCTCGTACTCGACGACGGCCGCGTGGTCGGCAGCGGCAGGCACGCCGAGCTCATGACCACCTGCCCGACGTATCGGGAGATCGTGCTGTCCCAGCTCACCGAACAGGAGGCCGCGGCATGACCGAGCTCGTCGAGGTCGTCAACAGGCACAGCACCTTGGTCATGAGACCGACGAAGGAGGGCATGACCGAGCCTGCCGAGGTCACAATCAAGCACAGCACCTTGGTCATGAGACCGACGAAGGAGGTCTCATGACCACCCAGGCTCCCCCGCGCCGCCCGCAGCCCGGTCCGGGCCCGGGCAGGATGATGTCCGGGCCCGCCGAGAAGGCCCTCGACTTCGGTGGGTCGCTCCGCCGCCTGCTGTGGCTGCTGCGCCCCGAGCGCGCGCTGCTGGTCGTCGTTCTGACCCTAGGTACGGCCAGCGTCGCGCTGACCGTCACGGGTCCCAAGATTCTCGGCCACGCCACGGACCTGCTCTTCTCCGGCATCATCGGGGCCCAGTTGCCCGCGGGGATCACCAAGGAGCAGGCCGTCGCGGGACTGCGGGCCAAGGGCCAGGGCACGTTCGCCGACATGGTGTCGTCGATGAGCGTGGTGCCCGGCCACGGCATCGACTTCACCGCGCTGGCCCAGGTACTGGGCTGGGTGCTGGCGATCTACCTGGTGGCGGCGCTGCTCGGGATCGTGCAGTTCCGGCTGACCACGATCGTCGTGCAGCGGGCGGCGTCCCGGCTGCGCGAGCGGATCGAGGCCAAGCTGGCGCGGCTGCCACTGAGCTACTTCGACGGCCAGCCGCGCGGCGAGATCCTCAGCCGCGCCACCAACGACACCGACAACATCGCGCAGACACTGCAGCAGACGATGAGCCAGCTCATCTCGTCGGTGCTGACGGTCGTGGCGGTGCTGGTGATGATGTTCTGGATCTCGCCGGTCCTGGCGCTCATCGCGCTGGTCACGGTGCCGCTGTCGGTCTACGTCACCGCGGCCATCGGCAAGCGGTCGCAGCCGCAGTTCATCAAGCAGTGGTCGTCGACGGGCAAGCTCAACGGCCACATCGAGGAGATGTACGGCGGGCACACGCTGGTCAAGGTGTTCGGCGGGCAGAAGGAGGCCGCCGAGACCTTCAGCGAGCACAACCAGGCCCTGTTCACCTCCAGCTTCCGTGCCCAGTTCATCTCCGGGGTCATCCAGCCGGCGATGATGTTCATCGGCAACCTCAACTACGTGCTGGTCGCCGTGGTGGGCGGGTTCAAGGTGGCCTCGGGCTCGATCTCGCTGGGCGACGTGCAGGCGTTCATCCAGTACTCGCGGCAGTTCAGCCAGCCGCTGACCCAGGTGGCCGGGATGGCGAACCTGGTGCAGTCGGGCGTCGCGTCGGCCGAGCGGGTCTTCGAACTGCTGGAGGCGGTGGAGCAGTCCCCGGAGCCCGACGAGCCCGCGCGGCCGGCACGGGTCAGGGGGCGCGTGGCGTTCGAGAACGTGTCCTTCCGCTACGCGCCGGACAGGCCGCTGATCGAGAACCTGTCCCTGACCGTGGAGCCCGGCCAGACCGTGGCCATCGTCGGTCCCACGGGAGCGGGCAAGACGACGCTGGTCAACCTCATCATGCGCTTCTACGAGGTGACCGGCGGCCGTATCACGCTCGACGGTCTCGACATCGCCGAGATGTCCAGGGACGAGCTGCGCGCCAACATCGGCATGGTGCTGCAGGACACCTGGCTGTTCGGCGGCACGATCGCGGAGAACATCGGCTACGGGGCGGAAGGCGCCACGCGCGAGCGGATCGAAGCCGCCGCGGAGGCCGCCCACGTGGACCGCATCGCGCACACGCTGCCCGACGGCTACGACACGATGATCGACGAGGAGGGCGCGACGGTCAGCGCGGGCGAGAAGCAGCTGATCACGATCGCCCGGGCGTTCCTGTCCGAGCCGGCGATCCTGATCCTGGACGAGGCGACCAGCTCGGTCGACACCCGGACCGAGGTGCTCATCCAGCGGGCGATGAGTTCGCTGCGAGAGGGGCGCACCAGCTTCGTGATCGCCCACCGGCTGTCCACGATCCGCGATGCCAGTCTGATCCTGGTCATGGAGAACGGGCGGATCGTCGAGCAGGGCACGCACGAGTCGCTACTCGCCACGGGCGGCGCCTACGCCCGGCTGTACTCGGCCCAGTTCGCCCAGGCCGTCGCGAAGGTGGACTAGAGCTCGACCTCGGACGGCTCGCCGCAGCCGAGCTTGGCCACCCGGCGGAGCTTGCCAGGGTTGACCAGGGTGTCCCAGCAGAGTCTCGCTGGGCGGCGCGCGGTTGCGTCCACGGGAGTGGACGCAACCGCCGCGGACGCGTGGGCCGTCCGGGACCGCAGGAGATGGTCGGGGCACCGCCCGCCGCTTGCGTTCCCCGGCCGACCACTCGTGGGTGGGGCTCGCGCGCCCAGCCGCCCGCTCCGCCGCCCCCCGGTATTCGGCACCCGCAGTGCTCCAAATAGAGCGACATCGGCGAAATTTCGACTTATCGGCGACATTCGTGGGGGGGTCCATGAAGCGACCTACGTCCGTCAACAAACGAAAAGAAATCAGCAAGATCCGCTAATCTCGGTTTCGGTTCCCACCGAAAGGGAGAGGCCAAGCGGCATTCGGAGTAATTCTCGAGCGGTTATCAAGGTTGGGCATTTTCCACCATCATCCGATTCGAGAATTATTACGCCGGAACGCGAGACCTTCCAAGGAGAACCAAGTTGCTCAAGTCCAGCAAGCTGGCCGGAGTACTCATGATCAGCACTGTGGTGGCGGGAGCCGCCGTGGCCATGAGTGGCGTCGTCACCCCCGCGTTCGCGGACGGTGTCCCCGTCCCTGTGGTCACCGGCCACCATGGTGGCGTCACCGGCCCTTCGGGCAACAGGAACAGCAACCACAACCGGAACCGAAATAGGAACCGGAACCGGAACCATGAGCACCAGCAGGGGCGTCAGCATGAGCGCCAGAGGCAGAACCAGGAGGTGCGGAACATCGTCGTGACGCCGCACAGGCCGCGGGTCCGGACGCGGCCGACCCCGCCGACGCTGCCCCCGCCCTCCGTGCCGCCCACGCGGCCGACGCGGCCCACGCCCCCGGTGACGACAACGCCGCCGACAACCGTGACGACAACGACACCGTCAACAACGTCGCCCCCGGCGACCACGGTCACTCCTGACCCGCCGCCGACCACCACGGTAGTCACCACCACCGGTACGGGCACCACCGGGACCGTCAACACCGGTACCGTCACCACGGAGACCGTCAGCACGGAGACCGTCAGCACCGAAACTGTCACCACAGATACCGCCACCACGGTCGTCGGGGGGACTACCGCGACCTGCGCCTGCGGGCTCGGCATCGCCGGACTTTCCATCGTGGCGAACGTGGGGCTTTCCGCCGGCGCTTCCCTCGACGCGGACGTGAACACCGCCTGGGTTCCCGTATTTCTCGTCGATGAAAGCCCTGCGGCCATCGCCGCCGAGGCAGACGTCAGGGCCGACCTCGGAACGCTTGTCACGGCAAATGTCGGCACCGATCTTGGACTGGGTCTCGGGACGGACACCTGCGTCGCGCTCTCCTGACAGAGATGATGGAGGTGAGTACCTCCCGCCGGGCCTGACCCTCGGTCCGTATGCAGCGGCCGTCCACTCAGTCGGTACGGCCGCTGCATGGGCTCTTTGAATATGTCCGGGCCGCAGACGACGCGGCTCCGCCGACTCGATGCGGGGCGGCTCAGCACCCCGGGCGTCCACACCATCCGCAGCGGCGCCCAGTAGTTCGGGATCGCGCCCCAGACGCGGTCGGCTTTGCGTCGTTCGTCAGCCACACGACCCCGCGGCCCCATGTGCGCCGGACACCAAGCGCGGCAGACCAGCCGGTTTCGGCGAGATGGCCGTCCTGCTCACGAAGGCGGCGGCCGCACCGCGGGCTGGACACCACCCTTGCGCGCTCAAAGAGCGGATCGCGCGAGCAGGTGCGTGAGGGCCGTGGTGATCCGATGTCGGTCGGTGTCCGGTATGGCCGCTCCCAGGGCCTCGAGCCTCGCGCAGATCTCCTCGTGGACCTTTTCGCCGAGTTGCGCGCCCTCGGTCGTGAGGGAGACCTGGCAGGCCCGGCGATCCCGGGGGTCGGTGACTCGGGTGAGGAATCCTCGCCGCTCCACCCGGTCCACGAGCCCGGACAGGCTCGACTTCTCCAGGTGGAGGAGCCTGCTGAGCTCGGTCATGCCGATCGGGCCCCCGGTCAGCATGCAGAGCAACTGCGCCTGCTGAGGGGTGACGCCGTACTCGCGGCTCACATCGGCGAACACGTACTGCACCACATGCGACATGCGCACAAGCGCGGTGGCGAACGTCAGGTCCGCGCCCATCTCTGTAGCCGTCGTGCCGGTCACCTTGCCACCGTAATCGACGACGGTTCGTACTGCCAACTAATAGCTCGTCACGGGGCTGCGGCGCACGCGTTGGCGGTGTCCTCGATATTCACCCTCATCACCGCGATCGTGGCGGCGCTGCCGGTCTACCTGCCACCCACCGGTCGAGCGCGTAGCGGCGACCGTCCCTGAGACGGCCGCCGTGGACGCCGTGACGTCCTGAAACTGTTTTGGGCACCGACTGGCCCGGCAGCCACTTCGACCTCGAACGGCCCGCGCGATCGAGGCGCATCACGGGACAACGGCCTGCTCCAGGCTGAGCGCGGCGATCAGCCGTATCCTCGGCGCCGATCTGGAGTCCGAGGAGGTCTGCGTCTCCTGGAGGTCGCCCTGATGGCCCTGGACGCCATCCGCGGCTGACGCTCCAGGGTCTCGGCCGGGTCAGCCGGTGACCTCGGCGGTGGTGGCGGTGGCTGACGTGCGCGTGGGCGTGAGGAAGCGCGAGGCGAGCAGGACGGTGCCGACGCACGCGAGCTGGAGAAGCGGGGCCACGACCGGCGCGCGCAGGGCGAGCAGCCCGCCGAGTGCCGCGCCGCCGATCAGTCCGAGCAGCAGCAGCGCGCTGAGCTGGACGTCGCGCAGCGGCTTGCCCGCCGTCAACCGCATCACCAGCGTGGTCAGCGTGCCTGTGAGGTACGTCGTGGAGAGGCCAGGCACCCCGAACCGCTGCACGCTGCTGCTCTGGATGCCGAGCGCGCACGCGTTGAGCGCCAGCAGGCCGAGTGCCCCCGCCTCCGACACCTCGCCGCCCGCGAACATCCAGAACGCGGCGTACAGCACGAGCACGGCGAACTCGACGGTGAGCGCCCGGCTGATCTGGGCGGGCCAGACCGGGTCGTCGGGACGGGCGCTGCCGGCCAGCCGATGGCCCACCGCGCAGCCGATCACGAAGCAGATGATCGCCGTGCCGGCGTGCAGGGCGAGCGACCCGTCCCCTTGAGCACCCGAAACGCCGAGGAGCACCATGTTCCCGGTCATCACGCTGGTGAAGGCACCGCCCAGGAGGAGCAGGCCGATGGCGTCGGTCGCGCCACTGTTCAGGGAGAGCAGCACGACCAGCAGGTCACGCTTGCGGGAAGCATCAGACAAGAGAACTCCTAGGGGATTCAAGGCATGAGGTTACACACGCCCGAACCAACCCAGGAGGTGCCGATATGTCCTGTATCGCGTTCCTCGCATCGACGTTCTGTCAGCGCGGGCGCGACGCGCTACCGCCGGCCGGGTGCCGCGGCATCGCGGGCGTCGATGCCGCCGGACATGATGGTGCGGATGTGTTTGTGCGAGGTGATCCGGTGGTGGGTTGAGACTAGGGACATGGAGTTCTTCTGCTACCACCGCGACCGGCCCGGCTCCGTAGCGCTGCGCGATGATCTTCTGGAAGAGCATTGGTCCTATATGGACCGGTACGCAAAGGAGATGATCGCGCGGGGCCCGACCCTCGCCGACGACGGCGACACACCCACCGGCAGCGTGCACATCGTCGACCTGCCCGATCCCGTCGCCGCCCGCGCGTTCGCCTTCGACGAGCCGAACTACCAAGCCGGCGCGTACCGGGACGTGCTGCTGCGCCAGTGGCGCAACACGCTGGGGCGCACCATGTGGGACTTCCCCGGCGGCCGGACCGGCGGCAACCGGTACCTGGTACTCGGCCTCGGCACGGGGCAGGCCGCCGACCTCGTCGTGCCGCCCGACCAGGACGACCTGATCGCGTATGGGCCGCTGCTGTCCGACGACGGCACCGCGTGGCTGGGTACGGCGGCGCTGGTCCGGGCGCCGGACCCGGACACGGCACGCGCCATCCTGACCCCGGACCGGTACGCCGACATCGAGGTGCACAACTGGCGGTTCGGCGGGCGGCCGTCATGAAGGCCCGGACCACCTCTCGCCGCTCCCGTCCGGGTCACCCGCCGAGGCCGAGATCGCCCATGCCCACGACCCGCGCGGACGAATAGTCGGCACCCGCGTGCCGGCACTCCCTCGGGAGTTCGCCGACCCGACAAGGCCGGCGAACACGGCAGGTCAAGCACCTAGGCGAGATTCGTTGTCTGGCACGAGACAACAGCCGCGGGGGAAGCGGTCAGGGTGTGACCGCTTCCCTGGGCAATATTGGCGTCATGCCGAAAACCTCAGCGCGACTGCTCTCGCTGCTCTCGCTGCTCCAGGTACGCCGGGACTGGCCGGGGGCGCTGCTGGCCGAGCGGCTGGACATCAGCCCGCGCACCGTGCGCCGCGATGTCGACCGCCTGCGCGAGCTCGGCTATCCCATACTGTCCACCAAAGGCCCCGACGGTGGATACCGGCTCGACATCGGCACCGAACTGCCGCCGTTGCTGTTCGACGACGACCAGGCCGTCGCCCTCGCCGTCGCACTCCAGATCGCGACCACCACCGGCGCCGGCATCGAGGAAGCCGCGGCGCGCGCGCTGAACACCGTCCGGCAGGTCATGCCCGCACGGCTGCGCCGCCGCGTCGACACTCTCCAGGTCACCGCCGTCGAACGGCCCACGGCCCGACCGAACCCACAGGTCGACAGCGGCGTCCTCATGACACTCGGCACCGCCGTCCACGCCCGCGAAGTGCTGCGCTTCGACTACGCCTCCGCATCCCCACCAGAGGTGGACGACAACGGCGCGCAGACCCCGCCGCGCCGGGTGGAGCCCCACCACCTCGTCACCTGGGGCGGACGCTGGTACCTCGTCGCCTGGGACCTCGACCGCGACGACTGGCGCACCTTCCGCGCCGACCGGATCATCCCGCGCACCCCTACAGGGCCCCGCTTCACCCCACGTGAACTGCCCGGGGGGAACGTGGCCGCCTTCGTGACCAGCAGATTCCGGGGCTCCGACGGGTCCGGCGACTGGCCCTGCCGCGGCGAGGTGATCCTCGACCTACCCGCCGCCACCGTGTCCCGGCACACCCGCGAGGGAATCGTCGAGGAACTCGGCCCCGACCGCTGCCGGCTCGTCCTGGGCTCGTGGTCATGGCCCGGCCTGGCCGCCACCATCGGCAGGTTCGACGCCGACATCGAGGTCATCGGGCCGGCCGAACTCACGGCCGCCTTCGCGCACCTGGCCCGCCGCTACGCCGACGCGGCGACCGATGGAGCCTCCACACTCACCACGCCGCCCTCGGGCCGATGAGCGTCGGGCACGTCGACCATGGCGTCAGGGTCACGCGACCGGCGCCCCGCTGAGCGCACGCTTCAGCCGTGCGGCGACGGCCATGGCGGGCCACAGGCGGGTGGCCAGGTTCCGCGCCATGATGCCGCGTCGCGTCGCGGGGACGAGGAGCGCCGACGCCTGTCCGATGTTCCGTTGCTTGGGGTCGACCAGGCGTCGGTGCCCGGTCTCGTATCGGCGGAAGGCCGCTTGGGGGTCGTCCGGGGCGGCGGCCAGTTCCGCGGCGAGCGTGTACGCCCCCGCCATGGCCAGGGTGGAGCCGTCTCCGAACAGCGAGACGCAGGACGCGGCGTCGCCGAGGAGCGCGACCCGGCCGTTCCACCAGCGGGGCAGGCGCACCTGGCTCACCGAGTCGAAGTAGAGGTCGTCGGCGGCACGCACACGCTCCAGCAGTCCCGGCGCCCGCCAGGCCACGTCCGCGTACGCGTCGGCCAGCATCCGCTTGTGCTGCTCGATGTCGCGATGGTCGAAGCCCGGCTTCGCCGGGCTCCGGTAGAGGAAGAACGCGAGGTCGCCGCCGGGCGTGGGACTGACGGCGACCGCCTTGCCAGGCGTGTTGTGCATGAGGACGTCCCGGCCGGCCCCGGCTCCACCGCCGAGCGGCGTCGTGGCGACGTAGAGGCCCATGTGGCGCACGAGCCCGCTGTCCTGCCCGAACGCCAAGCGCCGCGTCACCGAATGCAGGCCGTCCGCCCCGATCACCACGTCGAAGCGGCGGGGCCCGGCGCGGTCGAAGGTGACGTCGACCCCGCGCGCATCCTGGTCGAGGGTCGCGATGGAGTCGTCGAACAGGAACTCGGCGTGGTCGCGGCTCGCCTCGTACAGGATCGACGCGAGGTCGCCGCGCGGCAGCTCGACCTCACCCGCCTGCTGCACGGCGCGCATGTCCATTCGGCCGACACACCTGCCCGCCGCGTCGACGAAGGTGACGCCGGTCGTGCCGGTGGCCGCCTCGCGCAGTCGGGGCAGGATGCCCATCCGTCCGGCGACGTCCACGGCGGGTCCCCTGACGTCCACCGGGTTCCCGCTGGAACGTAGCCTCTCGGCGCGTTCGACGACGGTGACACGGAAGCCGTTCCGGGCCAGCCAGTAGGCCAATGTCGGCCCGCCGACGCCGGCCCCTGAGATCAGCACTGTCCGCTCGCTCATGGCACTCCACTAACCGGATGATTTTCCTCCACTTGTCTTTACGGTAACCTAAGCGGAGGAAAATCGTCCAATTTCCAGTCGAGGTGGCAGTGAAGACGGGGAGCCCGCAGGACACGACGGGGCTGCGCGCCGACGCGCGCCGCAACCGGGACCTGATCGTCGCGGCCGCCAGAGAACTGCTCGTGGAACAGGGCGCCGACGTGCCGCTGGAGGATGTGGCGCGCCGGGCGGGCGTCGGCATCGGCACGCTGTACCGCCGTTTCCCCGACAGGGACGCGTTACTCCGCGCCGTCTTCGAGGAGGGGCTTCGCCGCATGGCGGACCTTGCGGAGACCGCCTGGCGGGAAGAGCCCGACGCCTGGCATGCGCTGTGCCGCTTCCTGCGCGCCTGCACCGAGCTGCGGCTGGGCGTGCTGTCGGCGAAGCTCGAGCCGCACCTGCACCAGCGGCTCCGAGCCGGCCCCGGCCTGCACGAGATACGGCAGCAGGTGATCGCCAGCGTGCTCCGGATGACCGAGCAGGCACAGGCGGAGGGCGCGCTGCGCGACGACATCGGTCCGGGCGACATCGCCCTGCTGATGACCCTGCACGTCTACACGCCGCCGAGCATGTCCGACGAGCAGGCCATGGCCCGCGTGGTGGAGATCATGCTGAACGGCCTGCGCGCCGATGCGGGATCACCCCTTCCCGGGCCCCCGCTGACCGGCGACGACCTGCGCCGCTACACGGCCGTGGAGCGACCTCCCCCCACCCACGCGCGGCAGGACGAGTAGCTCCCGGCCTGCGCGGATGACTATCCGGCGCTCGCCGTGTCAGCGCGTGTCCAGCCGGGCGGCGCGGGCCAGCAGGTAGCGGCGTTCGGGGAGGCTGGTCGTGAGCCGGGCCGCGGTGCGGTAGTCCGCGATCGCGGCCGCTCTGTCTCCGGCTTCCTCACGAAGGTGCCCGCGCACCGCGTGCAGCCGGTGATGGCCGGCCATCCGCTGGTCGCCGGCCACCGTCTCCAGAACGGCCAGCCCAGCTGCGGGGCCGTTCAGCATCGCCACCGCCACCGCGCGGTTCAACGTGACCACCGGGTTGTCGGCGAGCCGATCGAGCACCTGGTACAGGGCGACGATCTGCGCCCAGTCGGTGTCGTCGAACCGTCCCGCCTCGGCGTGCACGGCGGCGATGGCGGCCTGCAGCTGGTAGGGACCTGGCCGCTTGCGCGGCAACACGGCGGTCAGCAACGCGATGCCTTCATCGATCATCTCCCGGTTCCACCGGCCGCGGTCCTGCTCCGCGAGCGGGACCAGTTCGCCGTCCGGGCCGGTGCGGGCCGGGCGGCGGGCGTCGGTGAGCAGCATCTCGGCGAGCAACCCGCTCACCTCAGGCACATCGGGCAGCAGCCGGTGCACCATCCGGGCCAGGCGGATCGCCTCGGTGCACAACTCGCCGCGGTGCAGCGACTCGCCCGCCGTGGCGGTGTAGCCCTCGTTGAAGATGAGGTACAGCACGTGCAGGACGACGTCGAGGCGACGTGCCCGATCCTGGTCATCGGGCATCCGGAACCGGCCGCCCGCTTCCAGAATGCGTTTCTTGGCGCGGGTGATCCGCTGCGCGAGCGTCGCCTCGGGCAGCAGGAGCGCGCGGGCGATCTCGGCGGTGGTCAGGCCGCCGACGGCCCGCAGGGTGAGCGCGACCTGCGCGGGGGGATTCAGCGCGGGGTGGCAGCACAGGAACAGCAGCAGCAGGGTGTCGTCGCTGTCCCCGGCGGGCGGTACGTCGGCCGCAGGGGACAGCAGGTCGGCGGGCAGCGCGCGGAACGCCTCTTCCTGCTCTCGTCGGCGGCGGGCCTGCTCGCTGCGCAGCAGGTCGGTCATGCGGCGGGTGGCGACCGTGGTCATCCACCCCGGCGGGTTGTCCGGCAGGCCCTGGTCCGGCCACTGGGTCGCGGCCGCGAGCAGCGCCTCCTGAACGGCCTCCTCGGCGAGGTTGAAGTGGCCGTAACGGCGGGTGAGCAAGGCGAGGACCTGCGGCGCGAGCTCGCGCAGCAGGTCCTCCATCCGCTGAGGTGTGGTCACATCTCCCGACCGGCGTCGTCCATGATCGGCCGCAGCTCCACCCGGCTCTGTACGATCGCGGCGAAGCGCGCGGCCAGCTCGACCGCCCGGTCGTGTGATGCCACGTCGATGATCCCGAACCCGGCGAGCACCTCCTTGGCCTCGGCATGCGGTCCGTCGGAGGCGACGGGCCGCCCGTCACGGATCTCCACCGTCATGGTGTGCGAGGGGTCGGCCAGCCCGAAGCCGGTGACCATCTCGTCGGAGGCCGCGAGGTCGGCGTAGAACTCCGACATGGCGCGGAAGTGCTCGGCGACCTCCTCCGGAGACCAGGTCGCCTCCTTGGCGCCGAGGCCGAGGGTGTCCCACGCCGACGCGTCGCCGAAGGTCATGATCATGTACTTCATCGGGTCGGTTCCTCCACCCGCGTCATGTTCGACTCGTAACCTCCGCCCGGCCACTGCCAGGCACCGGTGTTGCGCACACCGTCGACGTCGAACCGGCCGACGAACTTGGCCGGAGAGTCGACGCCGCCGTACCAGATCGTCAGAGTATCGCCGACGAGCTCGTATACGTACTCGAGAATCTCGCCATTCTCGCTGAAAAAGTGCGAACGCAGCTGGCCGCTTTCGGCGTGGAAGCCGATGTACTCGACCCCGCGGGTGACCTCGTCGTCGTGGACGAGGGCGACATGCTGCACCAGGAAGCCGCCGCCGTCCATCCACTCGTAGCGGACCGTACCCGACATGCCGGGTCCGTCCATGGCCCAGGTGCCGACGAGCGGCTCCAGGCTGCGCAGAGTGTTCGTTGTCGCGTTCATGGTGTTCTCCCTCTGATGTGAAGGCCGCTGCCGTGCTCTCACCTCCTCTGTCGGAGACGTACGGGCGGTCTCGACAACTCAGCCGGAAATTTCTTCGTCCCGTGGCGACAAGGTTCAGCCGGGTGGAGAACGAACCGGGATCGCACGGTGAGGTGGTCGGGCGGCGCGGAGTTCGGTGGCGTCGCGACTCAGGCACCACCGTCACACCCCGCCCTGCGGCTCCCGAACCAAGCTAGGGACCTGGGGCGAGTAGGCGACGCAGCGCGGTCGGCGTGTGTTCCAGGTGCTCGCGGACTGTACGCGTGAGGTGCGCCTGATCGGCGAAGCCGAGGTCGGCGGCCAGTTCGGCGAGGCTGGATTCGCCCTCCGCGAGCCGATCCATGACCTGGCTGACGCGAACGCGATTACGGTAGCGGGTCAGCGATACGCCCATATGGTGCGAGAAGACCCGGCTCAGCCGGTACGGCGAGACCCTCAGAAGCCCGGCCAGCGAGCACAGCCTCGCCGCCTCCGGCGCCTCCTCGATGATCGCCTCACGGGCCGCCGCGACCAGTGCCCGGTCGGCGGGCCTCGTCCGTCCGGCCGGCTGTCCGGCCGGCTGTCCTGCGGCCACCGCGACGAGACGGAGCAACTCCTCGGTGAGCGCATAGTCGATGTCGCCGCCGCCCGCGGCGGCGAGCAGACGACGGTGAGCCAGATCGACGCGCGCCTCCACGTACACCGCCCTGCCACCCGCGAGCCCCTCCCAGAGCCAGGGCGCGAAGCTCAGCGAGGTGCAGACGTCACCGCCGGCGGGGTGCGCGAACCGTTCCTCCTCCCCCGGGGCGCCCAGGTAGGCCACCGTCGAATCCAGATCGGCGTCCGCCCCGTCGGCCCACCGCCGGAACCTGCCACGCCGTACGAGCACCATTCGGTGGTCATCGCGCGTCTCCGGCTCCGACCATCGGGTGTGGTCGGCGCGGCAGGCCACCGTGGTCACGGTGAACTCCGGCCGGGCGGCGAGGGTCACGGCTGACAACACGCCGCGGAGACTACGCCGAGGGTACGACAGAACGACCCGCAAGGATCTTCAAGACCCTTCGGTACGCGAGAGCGGATGCTGGGCGGGCAGGAAACGACATCCAAGGAGTCATGAATATGGCCGTCAACGCGGAGCTCACCGCGATCATCATCGACTGCGCCGCCCCGAAGGCGCTCGCCGAGTTCTACGGGAACCTCACCGGCTGGGAGATCACCCACAGCGACGACGATTTCGCCTATCTGGGCAGTGGCCCGATCCAGCTCGCCTTCCAGCGGGTCGTCGGCTACCGGGGGCCGGGATGGCCGGACGCCGCCAAGCACGCCCACCTCGACTTCAAGGTCACCGACCTGGAAGCCACGACCAAGGACCTGCTCGCGCTCGGCGCGACCATGCCCGACTACCAGCCCGGCGAAGGGCAGTGGACCGTCCTCGCCGACCCCGAAGGACACCTGTTCTGTATCGCCGCGGCCTGACCGGGAGTACCAATGGCCTCCATCCGTAAGGAATTCATCGTCAATGCCACGCCCGACGAGGTCTGGGACGTGCTCGGCGACTACGGTGCGGTGCACGAACGCCTCGCACCCGGTTTCGTCACAAATACGCAGCTGAGCTCGGACACCCGTACCGTCACCTTCGCCGACGGCACCATCGTCCACGAACGGCTCGTCGACCTCGATCACGACAACAGGCGCGTCGCCTACACCGTCGTCGGCGGGAGCTTGCATCCCTCCCATCACCACGCCTGGATGCAGGCGCTCCCCGAGACGGGCGGCCGGACCAGATTCGTCTGGCACACCGACATCCTCCCGGACACGCTCGCCCCACCGATCACCGAGTTCGTCGAACACGGCTCGACGGTCATGCGCGAGGCCCTGGAAACGGCGGCCGCCGCCCGGACGGGGCCGGTGCGCACCTCTCCCTGACCGGCCTGAACACGTGGAGACCCATGCATCCAGCGGATGTAGGAGAGGAGATGGACGAACCGGAACACCGTTGAGTGAGAGCGTCTGGCCGTGACGCTGTCCTACGGAGCCTGGCCAGGCCGCCCTCGCGACCGCCGACGCAGGGATCGGCGTCGCGCGCGCGGCCTGCGCCCTCGCCCCCGCGGCGGCCCTAACGGATCGCGGCCGACCTTCTCTCCTGCGCTATGTCACATGGCAGAAGCAAGGTGATGTCGAACGCATAAAGGGATCTTGTCGGCTATACGGACACTCCTTGAGATTTGCGGATATTCCGTAAAACTCTGGAGGCTCTCAGTGCCACAATTACGAGCAGCCCTCGTCGCCGTCGCCCTGATCGCGATAGGCGCCACCCCGGCCCAAGCGAGCACCGCCCCCGCCATCACCGTGGAGCAGGGGCGCACCCAGCCGGTCTTCTCCTACGCCGACGCCATCCGCGAGCACGTCTACGTCGAGTCGCCCGTCGACAGCGACTCCGACGGGCGGCTGGACAGGGTACGCGTCGACATCATCAGGCCCAAGGAGTCAGGTCCCGGGCTCAAGGTGCCGACGGTCATCGACGAAAGCCCGTACTACGACAACTCCGGCCGAGGCAACGAGTCCGAGCGCAAGGTCTACGACCCGACGGGAAACCTCGCCAAGTTCCCGCTGTTCTACGACAACTACTTCGTGCCGCGCGGATACGCGGTGCTCAACATCGACATGATCGGCACCACCAAGTCCGACGGCTGTCCTGACGTCGGCGGCAGGGCCGATGTGCTGGGCGGCAAGGCCGTCATCGACTGGCTGAACGGACGCGCCACCGCCTACCACGCCGACGGCAGCCAGGCGTTCGCCGACTGGAGCACCGGCAAGGCCGCGATGATCGGCAAGTCGTACGACGGCACGCTGGCCAACGCGGTCGCGGCGACCGGCGTCGAGGGACTGGAGACCATCGTCCCGATCTCCGCGATCAGCTCCTGGTACAAGTACCAGCGCTCCAACGGCGTGATCTACAACTTCAACTACATGTCGTACCTGTCACGGGTCATCGACACCGACCCGGCCGCCAAATGCGCCGCGGTACGGGCGAAGCTGGACATCGACGCCGACGACAGCACGGGCAACTACAACGCCTTCTGGGCCGAGCGCGACTACATCGCCGGCTCGCTGGGCGACGCCTCGAAGGTGCGCGCCAGCGTCTTCGCCGTACACACGGTCAACGACCTGAACGTCAAGCCGGACAACTTCTCCACGTGGTGGCAGGCTCTGGCGGACCGGAACGTGCCGCGCAAGATCTGGCTCGGCCAGTACCAGCACGTCGACCCGTTCGACTTCGAGGGACGCCGTGACCTGTGGGTCGACACGCTGCACCGCTGGTTCGACTACTGGCTGCAGGGTGTGCAGAACGGCATCACGCAGGAGCCCCGCGCCGACGTGCAGGTCGGCCCGACAGAGTGGATCACCCAGCGCGACTGGCCGGCGCCGTCCGCGTCGACCAAGTTCTTCCGCCCGGCGGCCGACGGCTCGCTCGACCTTTCCCCCGGGAAGAACGGCGAGACCGCGACCTTCACCGACGTACGCCAGTCCGAGGACGCGATGGTGGCCGACGTCGGCACGCCCAAGCCCGGCCGGGTGGCCTTCACCACCGGTGAACTGCCCCGGGACCTGCGCATGTCCGGCACGCCCGAGGTGGACCTGCGGGTCTCGCTCGACAAGCCCACCTCGAACCTGACCGCGCTTCTCGTCGACTTCGGCGAGGCGACCCGGGTCGACTGGCGACGCGGACAGGGCGTCACCACGCTCACCGGGGAGAGCTGCCACGGCGAGAGCACCGCCTCCGACGACGCCTGCTACAAGACAGTCGTCACCAACGTGGCCACCCGGCCGCTGGAGGTCGTCGCCCGCGGCTGGATCGACGTGCAGAACCGCGACTCGCTCAGCGAGTCGTCGCCGCCGGCACCCGGGACGTGGGCCCAGGTCAAGTGGAAGACCCTGCCGCAGGACTACATCTTCACGAAGGGCCACCGCATCGGGCTGGTCATCGCCGGAACCGACTCGAACTACAGCGGCGAGCGGGCCACCGGCACGACCGTCACCATCGACCTGCACAAGAGCAGGGTGGAGATCCCGCTGGTGCTCGGTGTCGGTCACTCGCTGAACAACGGTGACCTGCCGAAGGACAAGGGCACCTGGCACGGCCCCGGCCAGATCGACCTGCCGGTGCCGGACAACCGCCTCTACTGATCCGCTGAATCACTGATCCGCTGAACGCGCCGGGACGACGGTCCCGGCGCTGATCAGGAGTCAGCGGTTCACGCTGCCGGTGAGCGGAGCTGGTGAGACGCCCGGTGGGAGAACGATGTCGATCACTCCGCTCCCCCACCGGGTGCCATCGCGTTCCGGCTACTTCAGCCTGATGGTCGTGAAATGGCTGCTGCCGTCATCGAGTTTCAGCTCGAACTGGCGGCAGGTGTTGGACCAGCCGCGGTCGGTCTTCCACACGTAGTTGCACCTCGACCTGGTAGGTCGCCTTCTGGTCGGCGGCGTTGCCGGCATTGTCGGCGGCCTTCACCGTGAACTCGTGGAAGCCGACGGTGGAGGTGTCGAGCGGGCTGACATCGGGCACGGTGCCGGTTCCGGTGCAGGTCACCACCCCGGACAGGTTGTCATCACACCGGACCTGGGACACGCCTGCCCGGCTTCGATCGGTGCTGTCCCCGTACCCACCGTCTCCAAGCCAGTCACAAGTACGAGGCGATACCTCTGGGCGGGCGAAGAACCGTCCCCTCATCCACGTCCTGGCAGGTCCCACGCGCTGGAAGTGGGGGCGCATCCATTCGACCGACGGCATGGCGGCCGCCTGGGACAAGGCAGGTGCTCGCGCTGGAAGACCGTCTACATCCGGGGCGGCTGACCCGTGGCTGAGGTGCTTTGCACCGGCTCCACTCCGGCCGTGACGGGGAAGCAGGCTCGCGATTCGACCGCCCCGTCACGGCGTACGGGTGCGTCTTCACTTACGCCGCCACCTGCTGTGGCAGCTGCTCGACGGTCTGCTACTGGGCTCCCTGTTGATGAATAGGCGCGGCCCCTGGACCTGCTCATGCTGATGAGCCGGCGCGGTTTCGCGCTGTCCACGATCGCCACCGTAGGCACCCGCTCGACGACACCCCACACCGGGCACGGTCACAGCGCGATCGGTGTGCCCCAATCCGCGCAGGTCGCTTCATCGAACGAATGAGTGATCTCAACGTCAGCCCGTCCCTCCTTTCCCATGGCCGGCGCGGATCCCATGACGGAAGCGGCGCCGGCAGCGAGCACGGAGCCCGAAGGCGCGGCAGAACGGCGATCTCCGAAGCCGTCGGGCCCAAGTCGCCGACAAGTTACCCACAAGACGCGCGATCAAGACTCTCCGTGGCTTGAAAATCTGAACAACTTCCCGCCATCGGGGTGATCTTGGATGGGAATGAGCACAAATTGACCACTGATGTGACACACGTCGAGTTGGGCACGACGGGGCGGCAGGGGGAGCCGAGCCCGGCTGAGCGGAAAGGCGCGACCGAGAGGTTCGACGCACCAGCTCGAGTCCACGAGGCGATAGCGGCCCAGAGCCGGCGTACCCCGGACCGCATCGCCGTCGTGGCGGGCATCAACCGACTCAGCTACGTCGATCTGGATCGCAGAGCCGACGACGTCGCACGCGCTCTGGCCGCCCAGGGCGTCGGACGCGGCCAACTGGTCGGAGTCTGCTTGGATCGCGGTGAGTGGTTGGTTCCCGCGCTGGTGGGGGTGTGGAAGGCGGGAGCGGCCTACGTGCCGCTTGACCCCGCCTACCCGGCCGAGCGGCTGCGGTTCATGGCGGAGGACTCCGCGGTCGCCGCGGTGATCACGTCGGCCGCGCTGCGGGAGACCGCCGTACTGACCGGAGCCGAGACCATTCTCGTGGACGACGTGACGCCGGGTGACGGGGAACCCGGCGTCGCCGGGGACCCGAGCGACCCGGCGTACGTCATCTACACCTCCGGCTCAACCGGAACGCCCAAGGGCGTGGTCGTGGAGCACCGCAACAGCCTGAACCTGCTGCGCTGGGAGGCGTCGGCGTACACCGCCGAGGAACTGGGCGGCATGCTGGCCGCCTCCTCGGTCTGTTTCGACGCGTCGATCACCCAGATCTTCACGCCGCTGGTCGCGGGTGGAACGGTGATCCTCGCCGACAACCTGCTGGCGCTGCCAAGCCTGCCGGCGAAGGAGGAGGTGACCACGGTCTACGGGGTTCCCTCCGCGCTGTCGGTGCTGCTGCGTGAGCCGCTGCCGAGCGGGGTGCGCGCGGTGTTCTCCGGAGGCGAGCCGCTGACCGGCGCCCTGGTGCGGCGGATCTACGCCAATCCCGGAGTGCGCCGCGTGCTGAACCTGTACGGCCCGACCGAGTGCACCACCGCCTGCGCCGCCGTCGAGGTGAGCCGGGACTACGAGGGTGAGCCGCCGTTGGGTGACCCGATGGCCGGTGCGGTGCTCTCGGTGCGCGACGCGGACGGAAACCCCGTCCCGGACGGAGAGCTGGGCGAGCTGTGGATCGGTGGGCCGGGGGTGACCCGCGGCTATCTGGGGCGCGAGTCGCGCGCGTTCCGCACCGATCCCGACGGCAGCCGGGTCTACCGCAGCGGAGATCTGGTCCGCCGGGTGAACGGCGAGCTGCGCTACGCCGGCCGCGCCGACGACCAGGTCAAGATCCGCGGCTATCGGGTGGAGCTGGGCGAGGTGGAGGCCGCGCTGGGCCGCCACCCCGCGGTACGCCGGGCCGTCGTGCTGGCCGCGACCGACGACGACGGGATCGCCTACCTGGCCGGCCACGTGGCAGCGTCCGGGGTGAGCGAGCCGGAGCTGCGGGACTGGCTGCGCGCCCGGCTGCCCGACCACCTGGTGCCGACCCGGATCGGCGTGACCGAGGATCTTCCGCTCTCCCCCACCGGCAAGGTCGACCGGGCGGCCCTGCCCAGGCTCGGCGCGTACCGGTCGGTCGACACGGCGCCGGTCGCGCCCCGCACCGACGACGAACGCCTGGTGGCCGAGGTGATCGCGGAGGTGCTGGGCCTGCCGGGGGTCGGCGTACACGATCGGTTCACCGAGCTGGGCGGGCACTCCCTGTCCGCGGCCAGGGTTGTGATCGAGCTGTCCCGCCGGCTGGGGCACGCCGTGCCCCTTGCGGCCTTCCTGACCGCCCCCACCGCGGCCGGCCTGGCCGCCGGGCTACGCCAGGCCGGACCGGAGGTGGTCCGGCAGAGCGGCCGGACCCGGTATCCGCTCACTCAGATGCAGCGCGAGTTCTGGACGCTGAAGCAGTTGCACCCGCGCAGCCCGGTCACCACGCTGGGGATCCGGCTGCGCGTGCGCGACCTGCCCGACGCCGCGCCGTTGAGGTCGGCCCTGGACGCGGTGGTACGGCGGCACGAGGTGCTGCGCAGCACCGTCGCCGTCGACGAGAACGGCGTGCCGTACGCCGTGGCGCACCCGCCCGCGCCCGTGCCCTTCGTCGAACACGCCGCGAGACAGGACCCGCGGACGGTGGCCAGGGCGGCGGCGGCGCACGTCTTCGACGTGACGAGCGAGGTGCCGCTCATGCGGGCCCACCTGTGCCGCCTGGACGACGGGGAGGCCGAGCTGGTGGTCGTCGTGGACCACATCGCCTTCGACGGCGGGTCGGTCGGGGTGCTGATGGGCGAGCTGGCCGCCGAGCTGGCCGGCGAGCCGGTCACCGGGCCGGCGGTCCAGGTCGGCGACGTGGCCGTGCGCGAGCAGGAGCAGCCGGATCTGGAGCAACTGCGCGAGTTCTGGCGGGACGAGCTGGCCGGCGCGCCGGCGGCGGGCCCGGCGCCGGCGGACCTGACGACGAGCAAGGTGGTCCGGCCGCTGCCGGCCGAGTTCGTGACGGGTGTGACGGCACTGGCCCGGGAGTGCGGCGTCACCCCGTTCGCGGTGTACCTGGCCGGTCTGGCCCTGGCCGCCGGCGAGCCGGACACGCTGGTCGGGGTGGTCGCGGCACGGCGGGCCCGGCCGGAGCTGACCGAGGTCATCGGCCCGCTGGTGGACACGGTGCCGGTGCGGCTGCGGCCCACCGGCGCGCTGAGCTTCCGGACCCTGGTCCAGCAGGCCGCCGAGTCCACCACGAGGGCGCTGGTGCACCAGGAGGTCCCACCCGCCGACCTGCCCCGGACCCCGGTGCTGCTTGCCATGCAGAACGCCGAGGTGCCGGTGCGCCAGGGCAACCTGGAACTGCTCACCGACCTGGGATCGGGAGCCGCGGGCCACGAGCTCAGCGTGCTGGTCAACCGGACCGCGGACGGCGCCGAGTTGCACCTGGAGTACGGCGACGCCCACCTCGATCCCGCGCGGGCCGAGGCGTACCTGGACCGGCTGACGGAACTGCTGCGGTGCGGGCTGGCCGACCCGGACCGGCAGCTGTCCGCGTTCGAGCTGGTCACCCCAGTCGAACGCGCGGCCCTGCTCGCCGCCGCGGCTGGGCCGCGGCTGCCGGAGTTTCCGGAGACGGTGCCGATGGCGCTGGGGCGGCACACGGCCGGGACAGCGGTGGTCGGCCCGGACGGCGCCCGCCTCGACTACGCGGAGCTGGAGGAGTGGTCCGGCCGGGCGGCGGCCGCGCTGGTGCGGCAGGGGGTGGCGCCGGGCGAGGTGGTCGGGGTCTGCCTTCCGCGGGACCATCTCCTGCCGGCGGTGCTGCTGGCAGTGTGGCGGGCCGGCGCGGCGTACGTTCCGCTCGACCCGGAGCACCCGATTGAGCACCTGAGCCGGCTCACCCGGGATGCCGGAGCGCGGGTGGTCCTCACCCGGGGCGGCGTGACCGTTCCGGGCCTGCCCACCCTGGACCTGGACCACCTGGTGACCGTCCCCGGCGAACCTGTGAAGCTGCCGCGGGTGGGGGCCGACGACCTGGCGTATGTCCTCTACACCTCCGGCTCCACCGGGGCGCCCAAGGGCGTCGAGGTCACCCATGGCAATCTGGCGGCCTACGTCTCCGGGCTGGCGACCGAGCTGCGACTGGGGCCGCGGGATGTCCAGCTGGCCGTGGCGCCCCTGACCTTCGACACCTCCGCGTCGGAGCTGTGGGTTCTCTTGAGCGTCGGCGGCACCTGCGTGATGGTGGACCGGGCCACGGCCGTGGACGGGCACGCGCTGGCCGAGGTGATCGCGGCCAGCAAGGCCACGGCGATCGACCTGGTGCCCACCACGTACCGGATGCTGCTGGCCGCGGGCTGGGCCGGAGAGCCGGGCCTGCTGGCCATCTCCGGAGGGGAAGCCCTGGATCCGGCCCTCGCCGGGGAGCTTCTGCCGCGGGTCGGCGAGCTGTGGAATACCTACGGTCCCACCGAGGCCACCGTCGCCTCCATCCAGCACAGGCTGGGTGCGAACGAGACGGGCCCGGTGCCGATCGGGCAGCCGATGCCGGGCGAGCGGGCGTACGTGGTCGACTCCGAGCTGCGGCTGGTGCCGCCGGGAGCGGTCGGCGAGCTGTTGCTGGGAGGCGCCGGGGTGGCCCGGGGCTACCGGGGCCGACCCGACCTGACCGCGGCCGCGTTCATCGACGACCCGTTCGTCCCCGGCGGCCGGTGTTACCGGACCGGAGACCTGGTCAGATGGCGGCCGGACGGGACGCTGGAGTTCCACGGCCGCAGGGACCACCAGGTGAAGGTACGCGGATACCGGATCGAGCTGGGCGAGGTCGAGGCGGTGCTGCACGAGGTGTCCCAGGGGGCGGTGACCGTGGCCGGCTCGGACGCCCAGGCGCACCTGATCGGTTACGTCGTGCCGGCGACGACGGATGTGGCCGCCGTGGAGCGGCATCTCCGGTCGCGGTTACCCGGCCACATGGTGCCGAGGCGGTGGGTCGCGTTGCCGGCCCTGCCGGTCCTGTCCAGCGGCAAGGTCGACCGCGCGGCCCTGCCCGAGCCGGTCGACGCGCCGGAGGCCGAACGGACGGCCCCCCGCACCGATTCCGAACGCCTGGTGGCCACCATCTGGGGCGCGGTGCTGGATCGTCCCGCCGTGTGGGCCGACGACGACTTCTTCGCCCTGGGTGGGCACTCCTTCGCCGCGACCCGCGTGGCCGGCCGCATCCGGGAGGCGCTGGGTCTGGCCGTTGCGGTGCGGTTGCTCTTCGAACGACCGGTGCTGGCCGACTTCGCCGCCGAGCTGGAGAGGCTGCTGGTCGCGGAACTGACAGATGGGAACGACGCATGACCGAGGTTAGTCAGGACCGGATCGCCGCGTTGCTCCGGTCACGGTTCGCCGCCGCCCAGGCCACGGCCGAGACCTTCACGACGGGGGGCATTCCGGCCCTGTCCGCGGCGGACATGCCGCTGTCCCCGGCACAGCAACGGCTGTGGTTCCTGGCCCAGCTGGAGCCAGACACGCCCGCCTACAACGTGCCACTCGCGCTGCGGCTGGCCGGTCCGGTGGACGTCACCGCACTCACCACCGCGGTGGCCGACCTGGCCGACCGGCACTGGATCCTGCGCGGCGTCGTCGACGGCGCGAGGGTGCGGCCGACCGACGGCGTGCCCATCTCCGTGGTGGACGTGGAGCCGGCGGAGCTGGAGCGGGAGCTGGCCGACCGGGCCTGGCGCCCGTTCCGGCTGGATGCCGAGCCGCCCATGCGGGCCACGCTGTTCCGGCTCGGCGGGGACGAGCACGTCCTCGCGCTGAACCTGCACCACATCGCCACCGACGCCTGGTCGGAACGACTGCTGCTCCAGGACCTCTCCGCCCTGTACGCCGCCCAGCTCGGCCTGGCACCGCAGCCGGAACCGCCGGCCCTGCAGTACGCCGACGTGGCGGCGTGGGAGGCCGAGCAGCCCGAGGCCGACCTGGAGTGGTGGACACGGCATCTGGACGGCCTGCCGCCGGTGCTGGACCTGCCCACCGACCGGCCCCGGCCGGCCGCCCCCACCTGGCAGGGGGCTGCGGTCGGGGTCGAGGTGCCCGAGGCCCTGTCCGCCAAGGTGCGCGCAGTGGCGGGCGCGACGCCGTTCATGGTGTTCCTGGCCGGCCTGCAGGCGCTGCTGTCCCGCCTGTCCGGCAGCGACGACATCGCCGTCGGCGTACCGCACGCCGGCCGGCACCACCCGGACGCCGAAGGAGTGGTGGGCTGCTTCATCAACACCCTCGTGATGCGCGCCGACACCTCCGGCGACCCCACCGGCGCCGAGCTGCTGGCCAGGGTCCGTGCGGCCGCACTGGACGCGTTCGCCCACGCCCGTACGCCGTTCGAGCGGATCGTGGAGCGGCTGCAGCCGGAGCGGAACCTGTCGGTCACCCCGCTGTTCCAGGTGATGCTGAACGTGTACGACGCCGGCCCGCCGGTGAAGCTGCCCGGACTGGAGGTACGGGCAGAACCGCTGCCGTCGCCGGCGGCGAAGTTCGACCTGAACCTGACACTCGGCGACGACGGGAGCCGGTTCGCCGGTGAGCTGCGCTACCGGACCGACCTGTTCGAGGAGGCCACCGTCCGGCGGCTGGTGGACTGGTACCTGGCGCTGCTGGACGGGATGCTCACCGAGCCCGACGCGCCGGTCCGGCTGCCCGCCGGGCCCGACCTTCACGGCCCGGCGAGGGAACTGCGGACGGATGTGCCGCTGCACGAACTGGTCGAGCGGGTGGCCGACGCCCACCCCGGCGCGACCGCGGTCGGCTCCCTCGGCTACGCGGAGCTGGATCGGCGGGCCAACCAGGTGGCGCACTGGCTTCTGGCCCGCGGGGTGCGGCCGCAGGAGCCGGTCGGGGTGCTGCTGGAGCGACGTCCGGACCTCGTGGTCGCCCTGCTCGGAGTGCTCAAGGCAGGTGCGGCCTACCTGCCGCTGGATCCCGTCTACCCGGCACGGCGAACCGATGCGGTACTGGCCGCCGCCGGCGCCCGGATCGTGCTCACCGAGGCCGAGATCGCCGCCGCCGCGGGCGAGTCCGGGGACCGCCCGGACGTGACCGTGGCGCCCGACCATCTGGCGTACGTGATCTACACCTCCGGCTCCACCGGGGAGCCCAAGGGGGTCGCGGTCGAGCACCGGCAGATCACTCACTACCTGGGCGCGGTGGGCGAACGGATCCCCGCCGGGATGGCGTCCTTCGCGCTGGTGTCCACCGCCGCGGCCGACCTGGGCCTGACCAACATGCTGTGCGCGCTGACGTCGGGTGCCACCCTGCATCTGATCGACCACGAGACGGCCACCGACCCGGTCGCGTACGCCGCCTATCTGGCCGCGCATCCGGTGGACGCGGTCAAGATGGTGCCCAGCCAGCTGGAGCTGCTGGGCATGGACGCCTTGCCCCAGAAACTGCTGATCCTGGCCGGGGAGGCCGTGCCCGGGGATCTGGTGGAGCGGGTACGGGCGGCGCGGCCGGACCTCGAGGTGCAGATCCACTACGGGCCCACCGAGACCACGGTGTCGGTGCTGGGCTGCGACGTGACCGAGGTGGAGCCCGGAGTGGTGCCGCTCGGCCGACCGCTGCCCAACGTGCGCTGCCGGGTGGTGGACCCGGCCGGGCGGTCGCTGCCGCCCGGCGTGCCGGGAGAACTGTGGATCGGCGGGCCCAGCGTGGCCCGCGGATATCTTGGCCGACCCGACCTGACCGCGCAGCGGTTCGTCGACGGCTGGTACCGCACCGGGGACCGGGTGCGGGTGACTCCGTCCGGTCTGGTGGAGTTCCTGGGCCGGATCGACGACCAGGTGAAGGTGCGCGGGTTCCGGGTGGAGCTCGGTGAGGTCACCGCTGCGCTGCGGGCCCTTCCGCAGGTGGCGGAGGCCTACGTGCAGCCGGTCGGCAGCGGGGCCCGGCGGCGCCTGGCCGCCTGGGTGACGCCGTCCACGGTGGACGCGGCGCAGGTACGGGCGGCCCTACGGGAGCGGCTGCCCGATTACATGGTGCCGACCGCGATCGGCGTGCTGGACGCGTTACCGCTCACCCCGAACGGCAAGGTGGACCGGGCGGCGCTGCCGGTCCCCGAGGCCGGACCTGCGGTGCGGGTGCCGCCGGGCACGCCGCAGGAGCGCCTGGTCGCCGAGATCTGGGCCGAGGTGCTCGACCTGCCTCGGGTGTGGGCGGACGACGACTTCTTCGCCCTGGGCGGGCACTCCTTCGCCGCGACCCGGGTGGCCGGCCGGCTGCGGGACAGGCTGGGCGCACCGGTCCCCGTGCGACTGCTGTTCGAGCATCCGGTGCTCGCCGACCTGGCCGCAGCGCTCCCCCGTCCGGGTTCGGCGGCCGGGGCGCGGCGGGCACGGTTGGACGGGCCCGCCCCGCTGTCCGGGGTGCAGGCCCGGCTGTGGTTCCTCGCGCAGCTGGAGCCGGAGAACACGGCGTACAACGTGCCGATGGCGCTGCGGCTGCACGGGCCGCTCCAGGTGGAGGCGCTGCTGGGCGCGGTGCGTGACCTGGCCGAGCGGCACCACGTGCTGCGCAGCGTGATCGACGACTCCGGCGCCGAGCCGGTTTCCGTGGTACGGCCCGCCGGAGACGTGCCCGTGTCCACGGCGGACATCGACAGGTCAGAGGTAGAGGACGCACTGGCCGCGCAGCTGTCCACACCGTTCGCGCTGGACCGGGAACCGCCGATGAGGGCGGTGCTGTTCACGGTCGGCGACGAGGAGCACGTGCTCTCGCTCACGTTCCACCACATCGCCACCGATGCCTGGACCCGTGGGCTGCTGCTGGCCGAGCTGTCCGCGCTCTACACCGCCCGGCTCGGCCTGCGCCCGGCGCCGGAGCCGCCGCAGGCCCAGTACGCCGAGGTGGCCCCCGTCCCCGACCTCTCCGAGCTGGATTGGTGGGCCGAGCGGTTGCGCGGCCTGCCACCGGTGCTGGATCTGCCCACCGACCGGCCGCGCCGCGCGGTGGCCGCCTCGGGCGGCGCCTCGGTGGACCTGGAGTTGCCGGCGGAGCTGAGCGAGCGGGTCCGGGCGGTGGCCACCGCGTACCGGGCGACGCCGTTCATCGTGCTGCTCGCGGGCCTGCAGGTTCTGCTGGCGCGGTTGTCGGCCGACGCCGACATCGCGGTCGGCGTGCCGGTCGCGGGCCGGGATCACCCCGACACCGAGGGAGTGATCGGCTGCTTTCTCAACACGGTGGTGGTGCGGACCGATGTGGGCGGCGAACCGACCGGCCACGAGCTGCTGGCCCGGGTCCGGGAGGCGGCGCTGGGCGCCTTCGCCCACACGAGCGCGCCGTTCGACCGGGTGGTGGACCGGCTGCGGCCTGAGCGGAACCTGGCCGCGACCCCGCTGTTCCAGGTGATGTTGAACTACTTCTCCGAAGCGGACCGACCGGAGTTGCCCGGTCTGGATGTGGCCGAGATCCACCTACCCGAGCAGACGGCGAAGTTCGACCTGAACTGGCAGGTGGTCGACAGCGGCCCCGGCCTGCCGCTGCGCGGCGAGCTGGGCTACCGCACGGACCTGTTCGAGGCGGCCACCGCGTCCCGGTTCACGCGGTGGTACCTGACCCTGCTTGACGGAATGCTGGCCGACCTGGACGCGCCCGTGGGCGCGGTGCCGCTGGAGCCGGTGACCGACCCGGTCCTGGCAGGCGATCCGCTGCCGCCGACGGCGGACACCCCGGTGCACCGGCTGATCGAGCGCTGGGTGGACGCCACCCCCGACGCGCCGGCCGTGGTGGGTGCGGACCGCAGCCTGACCTACGCCGAACTGGAGACGGCCGCCAACCGGATCGCCCACTGGCTGCTGTCCGCCGGCGTGGGCGCCGACGAGCCCGTCGGCGTACTTCTGGAACCGGGGGCCGACCTGGCGTGCGCCCTGTTCGGGATCCAGAAGTCAGGCGGCGGCTACCTGCCCATGGATCCCGGATATCCCGCCGCGAGGGTCGCCGCCATGCTCGACGCCGCCGGGGTGAAGGCCGTGGTCACCACCGCCGAGTTCATGAACCGGATCGGGCCGGACCGCCGCGTGCTGGCCATGGACCGGCTGCCGTCCCTGCCGTCGGCCCGGCCGGAGGTGGACGTGCGGCCCGAACACCTGCACCACGTGATCTTCACCTCCGGATCCACCGGGACACCCAAGGCCGTGGCCGCCGAGCACCGCAGCGTGACGAGCTACCTGGCCGGCATGCTGCCGCGGATCGACGTAACCGGAGGGTCGTACGCGGTGGTGTCCACCCCCGCCGCCGACTTCGGGCTCACCTGCGTGTTCGGCGCCCTGACCACGGGCGGGACGGTGCACCTGGTACCACGGGAGACCGCGATGGATCCCGCCGCGTTCGCCGACTACCTGGCGGCACACCGCATCGACGTGGTCAAGTGCGTGCCCAGCCACCTGGAGCTGCTTGCCTCCGGCGGCGACCTGGCCGCGGTGCTGCCGGAGAGGCTGCTGATCCTGGCCGGGGAGGCGTGCCCGTGGGACCTGGTTGAACGGGCCAGGGCCGCCCGGCCGGGACTGCGGATCCAGAGCCACTACGGGCACACCGAGTCCACGATGATCTGCCTGGTCTGCGACACCGAGGAGATCCCCGTCGAGTACCGGACGGGGATCGTGCCGCTGGGCCGACCCCTGCCGGGGGTTCACGGGCACCTGGTGGACTCGAGCATGCGGCCGGTGCCGGCCGGCGTACCGGGTGAGCTGGTGGTCGGTGGCCCAGGGGTCACCCGCGGCTACATCGGCTCGCCCGAGCTGACCGCGGAACGGTTCGTGCCCGATCCGCTGACCGGGCAGGGGCGCTGCTACCGCAGCGGCGACCTGCTGCGGGTCACGGCCGACGGGCGAGTGGAGTTCCGCGGCCGAGCCGACGATCAGGTCAAGGTGCGCGGCTACCGTGTCGAGCTGGGCGAGGTCACCACGGCGTTGCGCGCCCTGCCCCAGGTCACCGACGCCGTGGTACTGCCGGTGGGAGAGGGGAAGGCTCGGCAGCTCGCCGCCTGGGTGACGCCGGCCACCGTGGACGTGTCGGCGGTCCGGTCCGCGCTGAGGGAACGGCTGCCCGACTACATGGTCCCGGCACAGCTCGTCGTGCTCGACCGGCTCCCGCTCAACCCGAACGGGAAGGTGGACCGGGCCGCACTGCCCGAGCCGCGGCCGGAGGCCGCCGTGTTCGTGCCGCCGTCCACGGCCGGCGAGGAGCTGGTCGCCCGAGCGTGGGCCCAGGTGCTCGGCGTGGCCGAGGTCGGGGCGCACGACGACTTCTTCGCCCTCGGCGGGGACTCCTTCGCCGCGGTGCGCGCGGTCAAGGAGATCGGCCACGGCCTGCGGGTGATCGACCTGTTCACCCGGCCCACTGTCGCCGAGCTGGCCGCGTTCCTGGATCGCCGGGACGGCGGCGGGCTGCTGCACCGCCTGGGTGGTGGCCGCACCAGCGAGTTCACCCTGGTGTGCGTGCCGTACGGCGGCGGGTCGGCGGCGGTGTACCAACCGCTGGCCCGGGCCCTGGGCGAGGGGGTGGAGGTGCTCGCCGTGGAGTTGCCCGGCCACGATCCGGCCCGGCCGGACGAGATGCCGCTGCCGATGGAAAAGCTGGTGGAGGACCTGGCCGCGGAGGTGGCCGCCACCGCGTCCGGCCCGATCGCGATCTACGGTCACTGCGTCGGTTCCGCACCGGCGGTGGCCCTGGCCCGCAGGCTGGAGGCGGACGGGGTCCCCGTTCTGGGCGTGATCGCGGCCGCCGGCTTCCCCAGTGCCCGGCTGCCCGGCCGCCTGGCCCGGCGACTCTTCCGCGGTGACCGCTGGGTCTCCGACCGGATGTTCCAGGACGCGCTGCGGGCCACGGGCGGGCTGCTGGACGACATGAGCGAGGCCGCCAAACACGCCGCGGTGCGGGCGATGCGCCACGACGCCGACCAGGCGCAGGAGTGGTTCGGCCGTGAGCTGGCCGGTGCGGGACCGCTGCTGCGCGCCCCCATCCTGTGCTTGGTGGGCGAACGCGACCGCGCCACCGAACTGCACCAGGAGCGGTACGCCGAGTGGGCGGCCTTCGCGCCCAGGGCGGAGCTGGCCGTACTGCCCCGGGCCGGCCACTACTTCCTGCGGCACCAGGCCGAGCCGCTGGCCGACCTGCTCATCGGATACCTGCGGCGCTGGGCGTCCGGGCGGTTGCCCGACCCGGTGCGCCCGCCCGGCCGGACCGGCCGGACCGGCCTGCGCCCCTTCTACACCGTCGCGGGCGGGCAGTTCGTCTCGGCGGTGGGCACAGCGCTGAGCTCCTTCGCCCTCGGCGTCTGGGCCTACCAGAACAGCGGCCGGATCCTGGACCTTGCTCTGGTCGTGATGTTGTCCCAGATCCCGACCGTTCTGCTCACCCCGCTGGGGGGCGCGCTGGCCGACCGGGTGGACCGGCGCCGGATCATGCTGGCCTGCGACGCGATCTCCGCGCTCGCGATGGCGGCGCTGGTCCTGCTGCTGATCACCGACCGGCTGGCGTTGTGGAACGTGTGCCTCATCGTCGGTGTCACCTCGCTGGTCACCGCCTTCCAGCAACCCGCCTACCTGGCAGCGATCGCGCAACTGGTGCCCAAGCCGTACCTGACGCAGGCCAATGCCGTGGCCAACCTGGGTTTCGGGGTCGGCAACGTGGTGGCGCCGCTCGCCGGCGGCGCGTTGATCGGCATGTTGGGGCTTTCGTCGGTGGTGGCCATCGACGTAGCCACGTTCGCCATAGGAGTGGCGACCCTGCTGGCGGTACGGTTCCCCAACCGGCTGTTCCACCGGCAGGAGGAGACGTTCCGGACGGCGTTGACCGGCGGCTGGCGGTTCCTCCGCCGGCGTCGGCCGCTCCTCGTGATGGCGCTCTACTTCGCAGTGGTCAACTTCTGCACCGCGCTGATGTGGGTGCTGATCACCCCGGTCGTGCTGGCCATCGGCTCACCGGCCACCCTGGGGACGGTGACCGCGGTCGGCGGCCTCGGCGCGGCCGTGGGCACCGGTGTGGTGCTGGTGTGGGGCGGGACCCGGCGCCGAGCCACCGGCATGATCGGCTTCGTGATCGGATCCGGGATCGGCGTGGTGCTGATGGGCGCGTGGCCGGCGGTGTGGCTGGTCGCGGCCGGCCTGTTCCTCCGGCTGGCCTGCATGAGCATCGGCAACGCGCATTGGCTGTCCATCATCCAGGTGAAGGTGGGGCCGGAACTGCAGGGCCGGGTTCTGTCCGTCAACGTCATGCTGGCCACGGCCATGCAACCGCTGGGTTTCCTGGCCGCGGGCCCGCTGGCCGACTGGGCCCAGCCGTACACCTCCGGCCCGGGCCGGGGTGCGGCGTTGGTGCTGCTGGCCAGCGGCGTGCTCCTGTCGGTCTGGGGACTGCTGGGGCTGCGTCACCGCCCGCTGCACCATCTGGAAGACCTGGTTCCCGACGCCGCGCCGCCGCCCGAGGCGAAGGCCGACCTCGACGCGATCCAGGCGGAGGTATTGAACGGATGAGCATGGTCGAGACCCTGGTCACGGAAGCCGACGTCACCGCCGCGACAGCCCGGATCGCGCCGTTTGTGGGGCGCACGCCGCTACTGCGCCTGCCCGGCGAACGGCTCTGGGTCAAACCCGAGAACCGGCAGCCCACCCGCTCGTTCAAGGTGCGCGGCGCGTTGAACGCCGTGGGACAACTGGCCAAGCGGGGTGTCAACCACGTCATCGCCCAGTCCTCGGGCAACCACGCCCAGGCCATCGCGTACGCCGCAGGCAGGCTGGGCCTGCGGGCGACCGTGGTGCTGCCCGACACCGCGCCGGAGCTGAAGGTGACCGCCGCCCGCGCACTGGGCGCCGAAGTGGTGATCACGCCGCCGCCGCTGCGGGAGATCACCTGCATGGCCCTGGCCGACCGGCTCGGGGCCACCATCGTCCGGTCCGACGACTTCGACATCATCGCCGGGCACGGCAGCGCCGGGACGGAGATCGGCCGGGATCTGCCCCGTGGCGGCACGATCCTGGTGCCAGTCTGCAACGGCGGCCTGCTGGCCGGGGTCGCGGTCGCGGCCAAGGCCGTCAACCCGGCGATCAGAGTCATCGGCGTCGAGCCCGAGCTGGCCGCCGACGGCGTGGCCAGCTTCCGCTCCGGCCGGCGCACCGCGTGGTCGGTGGAGCAGACCTACCGCACCCGTGCCGACGGTCTGCGTGCTCCGGTCGTGGGCGCTCTGGCCTGGGAGCACATCCACCGGTACGTGGACGACATGGTCACCGTGAGCGAGGACGGCATCGGGGCCGCCGTCGATCTCCTGCGGCAGGAGCTGGGAGAACGCGCCGAGCCGAGCGGCGCGGTGGCCACCGCGGCTTACCTCACCCACGGCGCCGCGATACCGGCCGGGCCAGTGGTGGCCATCCTCTCTGGCGGCAACGTGGCAGACGGATCCTGAGCCGGGGCGACGGCCGCGTCCCTCGACCGGACCGCACACGAATTGTCGGTGCCGCGCGGCACGATGAGGCGGCCCGCCCGCCCAGTCCGGGGCCGGGGGAGCCGACAGTCTCCAGATGGCCCAGCAGCGCGTGGACCGAAGCCGTCCACACGCCAGGGACACGGCGCACAGTGTCACCGACCCGAATCGCTCCGCCGGGTTCCCGCCGGGAAGTCGTTCCCCTTCGCGCATGCCGCCATCCTCATGTACGGAATCGGCGGCGGAAGGCGGGAGGGGCGGGACGCCCGCACGCCGTTGTGTGGGCGTCCCGCCCGGTCGTCACCGGTGGGCCGGGACGGGGTACCGTCCCCGCCCACCGGCGGAAGGCGCTGCGCCGGGAAGGTGTCCCGGCCCGGCGTCACTCGTGCGCGTGCTCGTACGCGGCGGTACCCCGCTCGGGCACGTCGCTGGTCAGCACCGCCGCATACGGGGCGTCCACCCCCTTGGCCCGCGGGTTGTCGACGAGCCCGGCGCACTGGCCGGCCCCGGTGACCCCGTTCGGCACGCCCGCGTTGGACGGCGCGGGCGTGTTGCCGCTGCAGGCCAGCGCGCCGCGTACGGCGGTGCCGGTGACGACCAGGGCGTCGACGGTGGTGTTGCCGGTCAGGCTGACCGAGCCCCTGAGGTCGGAGCCCGCGACGATCAGCTGGCCGGTGGTGCCGTGGATCGCGACCGAGCCCTGCACGGTCGCCTTGAGCAGGTGTACCTCGGCGGCTCCGGCGGCGTTCAGCGATCCGCTGATCGTGCCGCCCTTCACCACCAGGGACGCGCCGGAGCCGACGGTCACGCCGCCGTGGACCTGAGCGCCGTCCAGGCAGGTGACGCCGGACCGCAGGGACAGCGTCCCGTTCCGCGTGCCGGTGATCGTGACGGTGCATTCCGGCGGTGCGGCGAGTGTGGTCACGGTGAAACTCTTCGGCGTCCCGTGGTTCCCGCTGGGGTCGATCGACCGGTATTCGACGGTGTGCCTGCCGCGCGGCAGCCTGCCGTACGTGAGGCTGTCGATGACCGTGCCCTTCTCGGTGAACAACCACGGGTCGTCGGCGGACGTCGGCCAGCCGAAGTAGTTGAACCAGCCGTCGCCGTCCACCCGGGACTCGCGCACCACGTATCCGTCCCGGTCGTCCGTGCCGGTGAGCCGCATGGTGAACGGGCCGTTGAACACGTAGCTGTCGCCGGACTTCACCAGCGGCTCGGACAGCTCGTACGCGGTGGTGGGCAGCGTGTTGTCCACAGTCCAGGTGCGCGTGTCGCCGCCGGCGGACGCGGTCAGCGTGTGGTTGCCGGGGGCGAGGTCGAGCGCGGACAGGTCCAGGTCGGCGTCGGTCTCGCGGAGGGTCGCGCCGTCCAGGGTCCAGGTGACCGAGGGAACGGCGTCGTCGGAGTGGGTGGTCTCGACGTACACGACCTCGTCGCGGGCCACGGCGCGGTCGGTGGGGGTGGACGAACGCAGCCCGGGGGCGACCTCGGTGGGCGTGGTGGTCACGCCGGTGTCAACCGTCCAGGTACGGCTCGCGCTGAGCGCGCCGGCCCGGATGGCGGGGTCGCGGACGAACTCGGTCGGGTCGGCCACGGTCGCCTTCACCGTGTGCGTGCCGGGCGTCAGGTTCAGGGTGCGCAGGTCGAGCTCGTCAGAGCGGCCGGGCACTTCGGCGCCGTCGACGCTCCACGTGATGGTCAGCGCGTGGCTGTTGGGGTGCAGCGGTTCCACCCAGAGCACCCGGTCGGCGCCGACCTTGGCCGCGGTGGGTGTGCTGTCCTGGATCAGGCTGGTCTTGGCGGCGATCCGCTGGGTCATCACCTCACGGCTGACCTGGTCGTAGTAATAGCCCAGCGTCCGCATGATCGAATGCTCGCTCGGCCGCCAGACCTTGCTGCTGTAGTACAGGCCGCCCTCGTACCTGCCGATGGTGCCGCCGGCCTCGCTCGGCTCGCCGAGCCAGCGCCACCACTTCTTCTGCTGGTCCTTCATCTGCTGCTCGGCCAGCAGGGTGTGGTGCGCCGAACTCGGCTCCCCGCCGGTGTACGGACCGCCTTCCACGCCGCGGCTGTAGTAGGTGTACTCGTCCTGCAGGCCGCCCAGTGAGTGGCCGATCTCGTGCGGCGCG
Organism: Microtetraspora glauca; assembly: GCF_040656155.1. Classification (NCBI taxonomy): domain Bacteria; kingdom Bacillati; phylum Actinomycetota; class Actinomycetes; order Streptosporangiales; family Streptosporangiaceae; genus Microtetraspora; species Microtetraspora glauca. The sequence continues at coordinate 29,381 of NZ_JBFALK010000021.1, read as the reverse complement.
ATGAGGGCCGACATCGAGTTGTGCCCGGAGGAGGTGGCGTACGTGCCGCCCGCCCCGCCGTACGTCCCGCTGTTGGCGAGGGCGAGGATCTGCCGGTTGGCGCTGCTCGTCCCGGCCACCATGTTGGCGTACTTGTTGGCCGCGGTGTTGCTCATGGTGATCAGCCGCTGCACGCTGGAGGCGCTGCATCCGCCCCAGAAGGCCATGCTCAGCGGGGTGTTCTTCTTGCCGGAGGCCAGGTCGGGGTCGCAGCCGATGCCGGACTCGCCGGACACGATGTCCACCCGGTAGACGTTGAAATAGTTCCGGTATGACTTGTACGGCTCGATGGACCACATCACGTTGAGCTGCTGGTCGGTGTCGGCCGCGAACGCGGACAACTGGCTCTCGGTGTAGCCGTCGCCCATGATGATCAGGTTGAACCGCTTGGCGGGGTCACCGGTGACCTGGATCGGGACCACGGTGGCGCTGCCGACGTCGGCGGCGTGCGCGGGAGGGATGGTGATCAGAGCGGCGGCCAGGGGGAAGGCCGCCAGGGCCGCGAGCGGCCTGCGTGCACGCATGGGGAGGGAACCTCCAGAGCGAAATCGGGGGCGTGCCTGCACTATCGGGCTTCGCCGCCCCGAGGGCACATCTCATGTCGGGATAACTCCGGATTTATGGCTGCAATCTGGAGGTAGGTGTCATCCGTTGCGTTTTACATAATTCTCGACATATAGCCCCGCGCTGACCTGGGCGAACAGCCCACGCGGACCTGGACGACGTCCGCCGCGGGCCGTCGGCGGCGCCGGCTCGGGGACGGCTCAGCTGCGGACCATTCCGATCAGGCGGTCCAGGGCTCCGGGGCCCCGGCTCAGGCCGTCGTGGGCGTACTCGTTGGTGATCCAGTACGTCAGACCGCCCACCATCTCGGCCGTACGGAGCGAGTGCTCTCGCTCCACGTACATGTCGTCGTGGTAGATCACCGCCGCCACGGGCACCGTGTTGCGGGCCAGCCGGTCCAGGTCGTACAGGTCCGGCCAGGAGGAGTACGCGGCGAGCCGCTCGGCGTACGACCGCAGCGGCGCGAGCGCCGGGTCCTCCTCGAACAACCACGGGAAAATCATCTCCCCGGTGAACCGGACCGGCCCGCCGCGTTCCAGGTCGAACTCGGGGAACTCGCCGAGCGCGCGCTGCGCCGCCCACGCCGACTCCTCGCCCTGGCAGTAGATCGCCTCGTGCAGCAGGGCGTACAGCGGATGCTCGGCGAACGAGACCACGGCGTCCACCCGGCGCAGGAACATGTCGGACAACTCGCCGTTGCCGGCGAACGCGTCCTCCAGCAGGTGGTGGAGCGTGTCCAACCGGCCCTGCTGCCCGAAGGTGATGCCCACCGTCTGGAAACGGCGCGGGGTGAGCCGGTCGCCGCCGGGCAGCCGTACCTCGTGCTCCCGCAGGTGGTCCACCACCCTGGCGGCGGCCTCCTGGTCGCCCGGATAGCGCGCGAAGAACTGCTCGTTGTGGGCCAGCACCCGGGGGTAGGCCGCCAGATAGACCTCGTACGGGGAGGCGGTCAGCGACGGCAGTCCGCCGGCGATCATCACCTCGCGCAGCCCGTCCGGCGCCAGGGACAGGTAGGTGAGGGCGCAGAACCCGCCGAAGCTCTGGCCGAGCACGGTCCACGGGCGCTCCCCGGCCAGATGCGCGCGGAGCAGCTCGGCGTCCCGGACGATGCTGTCGGCCCGGAAATGGCGCAGGTAGCCGACGGGGTCGTCCAGGCCGGTCAGGGTCTGCCGGGTCGCGGGCGTGCTCAGCCCCGTGCCGCGCTGGTCGACCAGCACCACCCGGTAGTCCCGGCTCGCCCGCTCCAGCCAGCCGGGGAACGCGCGCGGCGCCCGATGGCCCGGACCGCCCTCCAGGTAGACCAGCCAGGGCAGATCCGCAGCCGCCCGGTCCGCCGCGACCACCTCGCGGGCGAACATCTCGATCGTCCGGCCGCCGGGATCGTCGTGATCGAGCGGAACGGCGATCCGGTGGTCCGTCAGGACGTATCCGGAGTGGCGATGGATCACAGGCATGAAAGGTCCCCCCTGTCGCTGCGGTGTACCGACCACGATGCGTGAACTATGAAATGCCGCGCTAATCCTGAACGGCTATAGTGCACGCGTTATAGGGGCGAAAGGAGGAGCCTGAGTGCAGGTAGAGCTCCGCCATCTTCGCGTGATCTGCGCCATCGCCGACGCCGGCAGTCTCAGCAGGGCGGCCAACGCCGTAGGCGTGTCCCAGCCCGCGCTCACCGCCCAGCTCCAACGCGTCGAGGGCGCGCTCAGCGGCCAGATCTTCCGGCGGGGCCGCCGCGGCGTCACCCCGACCCCCTTCGGCCAGTTCGTGCTCACCCGGGCCAGGTCCATCCTGCTCGCCGTGGACGAACTGGTCACCGGCGCCGGCGCGTACGACGGCCGGTCGGACCTCGCCCGCATCGGCGGGTACGTCACACCTCTGCTGTCCGGCCTGGTCGCCCGGCTCTTCACGATGCCCGGCCTGACGATCACGGTGCACACCGAGTACTCGCCCAGGCTCCTCCTCGACCTGCTGGCCTCCCGCCGTCTCGACGCGGCCACCCTCGTCGACTATCCGGGCAACGAACTGCCCGCGGCCCCCTCGGTCGGCATGCGCCTCGTCGCCACCGAACCGGTCTTCGTGCTGATGAGCAGCGGACACCCGCTGGCCGGGCAGGAGGAGGTCGAGTTGGCCGACCTCGCCGGGGACGACTGGGTGATCTCGCCGCCGGACGGCGTCGGCTGGCCGGAATGCGTCTACTCCGCCTGTCAGAAGGCGGGCTTCGTCCCTCGCGTCCCGCACAGCATGACCGAGCACGCGATGATCAGGCAGCTGGTCGCCGGAGGCCACGCGATCTCCCCGTGCCAGGCTACGGTGCAGGACGGCCCCGGGATCGTGGTGCGCCCGCTCGCCGGCACTCCGCTGTGGCTCAGGCACCTGGTGGCCTGGCGGCGGGACGGGCCGCTCGCCCAGCGGGCCGAGGAGCTGGCCGAGGTCGCGGCGCAGGCGCACCGCGAGGCCATCGCCGACCGCCCGCACTACGCCGCCTGGATCGCCAGGAACGGCGCCGCCCAGACCCCCGGCTGACACCCCGGCCCCGTTCGGCCGACGGAGCGGGCCGCGTTCATGGGATGTCCCGCCGAGATCGCGAATCGCTTGTTTCGCCCTGTCGACGAACGAGCCGGAGCGCCCTCGGCCGGCCCCGGGTCACCCAGAGGAAGACGAGCACGACCGCGACCGCCGCGGGGCCCGCGACCGCGAGGTGGGCGGTGAACCGCTGAACGATCTCCGGGGCGACGTGGTAGCTGAGGGTGACCAGCGTCGTCGCCCAGGCGCAGGCCGTGGGCAGACTCGCGGTGACGAAGGTGCGGTACGGCATGCCGGCCCAGCCCGCGAGCCTGGGCGTGAGCGTGCGTGCGCTGCCGAACCACTGGCCGGCGACCACCGCCCGGCGGCCATGCCTGCCGAGCAGCTCACGCGGCCGGTCCCAGCGGCCGGGAGCGAACCGGTGGAACGAGGCGGCGCCCACGCGGCGCCGTCCCCACATGTAGGAGATCTGGGTGCCGGTCACCGCCGCCGCTGCCGCCACCCCGACGGCCGCGCCCAGCGGCACCACACCCAGATGGGCGAAGTACCCGAGCGCGACGAGCACGCTCGTCCCAGGGAGGGCGACGCCGACCAGCAGCCCGGCCTCCGCGACCAGCAACACCCACGCCGCGGCCAGCAGCAGCGGCGGGGAGAGCTGACCCAGCAGATCAGACACGGGTGACCGGCCTCCGGCAGACGTATGCCATCCCGGGCGGCAGGTTCCGCCAGACCGGCCCGGTGGTCAGCACCTCGTCGAAGGCCGACCGCAGTCGCCGCCGCAGGGCCCTGGCCCCCGCGAGCGGTACGGCGTGCAGGTAGGTCACGGTCGTGAACGCCCCCCACGGAGCGAGTGCCCGGCCGACCTCGCCGAGGATCCGTTCCTGCCGCTCACCGGGGAACAGCGACCACGGCAGCGTGCTGACCACCGCGTCCACCCTCTCCACCCCGGCCCCGGCCAGGAGTGCGCCGAGGTCGGCGGCGTCGCCCTGGATGGTCTCCATCCAGGGCTTGGTCCGGCGCAGGTGCGCGGCCAGGTCCGGATCGATCTCGACGGCGAGCTGCCGCGAGCCGGGGGCGAGCCGCTCCCGGATGGCCTCGCTGATCGGGCCGGTACCCGGACCGAGCTCGACCACCACCGGCGTGCCGCGCCTGGGCACCACCGCGGTCAGAGCCCTGGCCAGGGCGGGAGAGCTCGGCGCGATCGCGCCCACCACACCCTGCCTGCGCAACGCGACCGACATGAACGCCCGCAACTCCGGGGCCGACGCCGTCTTCATGACCCCAATGAGATCGTCACGCGGGTGCCGCCCACAGGGCACCGGGACCTAGTCCTCGGGGTATGCCTGGCTCTACCCCGGGAGTGGACCCCGCCCGCTGGGACGCACACCCGCGTAGGCCGTACCGTCATGGGATGCAGTCATCGGCGGCCTGGCGGGCCCTCACCCGGTGGGACCTGTTGCGGACCTCCTGGCCTTGGCGCTCGGTGGCCTACCTGGTAACCGGCGTGCTCCTCGGCGAGGTCGTCCTGGTGGCGTTCCTCTTCACGCTGTTCGTCAGTTCGATCCTGGCGCTGCTGCTGGTGGGCATCCCGCTGCTGCTGGCCCTGGGGTTCAGCGGGATACCGGTGGCCGCGTTGGAACGCCGCCGGCTGCGGATCATCGACCCGGAGACTGCCGACACGCCGCACCGCCGACCGGACCTGCCGGGACTGCGCGCGTGGATACGCCTTCGCCTGCAGGAGCAGGCCACCTGGCGGGAGCTGGCCTACGTGGTCCTGCTGGTCACCGTGCTCTGGCCGATCGAGTTGCTGGCGGTGATGTTCGGCCTCGGCGGACCGGCGTCGATGATCCTGACGCCGGTCCTGCGCGCCCAGATGGGTGAGGTCCGGGTGCTGAAGTTCTGGCTGGTCAACACGGAGCTTGAGGCCTTCGCGGCACTCGCGGTGGGGGTGATCTGGCTCGCCCTGGCCCTCTATCCGCTGACGCTGCTCGCCACGGCCCACGGCATGCTGGCCAGGCTGCTCCTCGTGTCCCGGGAGACGGACACGGGACAGCGGCTCGACGAGCTCACCCGGTCCAGGACCCGGCTGGTGGAGGCGTTCGAGGTCGAACGGCGGCGGATCGAGCGGGACCTGCACGACGGCGCCCAGCAACGGCTGGTCGCGCTGACCATGACGCTCGGCCTGGCCAAGCTGTCGGAGGGCGCGGAGGCGTCCGACCTCGTCGACAGGGCGCACGAGCAGGCGAAGCTCGCGCTGGCCGAGGTCCGTGACCTGATCAGGGGGATCCACCCACAGATCCTCACCGACCGGGGACTGCCGGCGGCCGCCGCCGACGTCGCCGACCGCTCACCGGTGCCCGTCGAGGTCTCCATGGCGCTTCCCGTACGACTGCCCGAGGTGGTGGAGTCCGCCGCCTACTTCGTGATCTCCGAGGCGCTGACGAACGTGGCGAAGCACAGCGGCGCCCGCGAGGCCTCGGTCACCGGGCGCCTGGACGGCACGCGGCTGGTCGTGGAGATCCGCGACGACGGCGTGGGCGGCGCGGGCATGACGGAGGGCACCGGCCTGGCGGGGCTGGCCGACCGCGTCTCGGTGGTGAACGGCAGACTGATGCTCTCCAGCCCGCCCGGCGGGCCGACCCTGCTACGAGTGGAGATCCCTTGCACGTCGATCGCCCCCTCTCGATAGTCCTCGCCGAGGACGGCGTGCTGCTCCGCGAGGGGCTGGCCGGGCTGCTCAACCGGTTCGGGCACCGCGTGGTGGCCACCGTGGGCGACGCCGGAGGGCTCGTGGAGGCGGTGCGCGCGCACGCCCCGGACATCGTGGTCACCGACGTGCGGATGCCGCCCGGCTTCACCGACGAGGGCCTGCGGGCCGCGGTGGCGCTCCGTTCGGCGGACCCGCGCCTGCCGGTCCTCGTGCTGAGCCAGTACGTCGAGCAGACCTACGCGAGCGAGCTCCTGGACTCCGGCGATGGCACCGGAGTGGGCTACCTGCTCAAGGATCGGGTCGGCGACGTGGAGGAGTTCGTCGACGCGCTGCTCAGCGTCGCCGCCGGCGGAACGGTCGTGGACCCCGAGGTGGTCAGGCAGCTGCTGCGCCGCCGGCGCGACCCGCTGGAACGGCTCTCCCCCCGCGAGCGGGAGGTCCTCGCGCTGATGGCCGAGGGGCGGTCCAACGCGGCCATCGCCAGGAGCCTGGTGGTGTCCGAGGCCGCCGTCGGCAAGCACATCGGCAACATCCTCACCAAGCTCGACCTGCCGCCGGCCGAGGAAGACCACCGTCGGGTCCTCGCGGTCGTGACCTACCTGCGGGGGTAGGCCCCGGCCCGTGACGCTCCGGCGCTGGTCAGATCCGTGGGGGGAGCGGGCCGAACAGCCAGTTGCCGTGGGCATGCGCGTCGGGGCTGCGGAAGAACTGCTCGTTCGCCAGGTGCAGTTCCTGTCGGCTCAGCGAGCCGTTGGCGTCCAGGTCGAGACGCTCGAACGCGATGAGACCGTCCGCCTCGGACATGCGGAAGGCGCTTCCGGCCATTCGGAGGTACTCGGTCCGGGTGATCCGTCCATCTCCGTCGGTGTCCATCAGGTCGTAGAAGGCGTCGGCGACCGGTGCGACATGCGTGCGGTACCCCTCCTCGGGCTGGGTGACGAACCGGTCGAATCCGGCTGTGAACTCTCCCAGATCGACACGTTCGTCTCCGTTGACGTCCATGGGAAGTGTCACCTCGTCCCACAGCCTCGCGTACCGCTCCCGGACCCGCCGCGACTCGGTCGAGCCCGGCGCGAACCCGAACGCGTTCACCAGCCGGTCGGCCGAGGCGGTGTAGTCCATCTTGTCGACGGCCCCGTCGTCGTCCACATCCAGGAGTGCGAACAGATGGGCCATCTTGCGCTGCTGCAGGTCGTTGAGCATGGGGCCTCCCGAGTTTCGATTACCATGAGCGTTCGATACATTACTATGCGTTGCCGCCTACAGGAAGGTCGCTTGGTGAACGTTCAGGTGATCGACGGGGCCAACGGCTTCGTGGGCTCCCATCTGACCGGTGCCCTGCTCGCCCGGGGTGACGAAGTGATCGCCCTGGCGCGCGCGTCCGCGAAGGTGGTGCGCCGCCGAGTCGCGGACGCGCTGCTCTGCCTCGGCTTCGACGAGTCCCTGGCGGACCGGCTCCGGGTGCGCGGACTGGCGTTGGACGAACCCGACCTCGGCCTGCCGGTGGCCGAGGTCTTCGCCGAGCGCTGCACCTTCTGGCACACCGCCGCGCTCGTCACCTTCTTCCCGCGCCGCGAGGAGGACCTCCTGAACGTGAACGTGGCGGGGTCCGCGAACGCGCTGGCCACCTACGAGCGGCACGCCCGTCCGGGGTCGCGCTACATCTTCATCGGAACGGCCTACCAGTGCGGGCTCGACACCGAAGGGCCCGTTCCCGAGGACTGGCCCGCGCACGCTTCACCGGACCGGTTCCGGAACTTCTACGAATACTCCAAACGCGAAGCGGAGATCGCGCTGGCCCGGTCGCGGTCCGCCCGTGAGGGCGCCGTCCTGGTGGCACGGCTCGGCGTGATGGTCGGCCACTCCCGCACCGGCCGAGCGCTGACCGACTACGGCCTGTACGACTTCCTCCGGGTGATGGCCTTCTTCGCCCGACGCACGCCCGGTGAACGGGTCCGCCTCCCCTGCCATCCGGACGCCAATCTCCATCTGACGCCCATCGACGCCACGGTCTCCCGGTTGCTCTCGCTCTCCGGCGGAGACCAGGATCGTCCGATCTTCCATGTGGTGAACGGAGGAACCGTGCCGGTCCGCGACCTGTTCGACGTGATCAACGCTCGGCTGCCGATCGAGCTGGTCCCCGCCACACCCGAGCAGATCCTGGAACGGCCGTTCAACCGGTTCGAGGCGGTGGTCAACATGCGGGCCAAATACACCGCGACCTACTTCCGGCACCACTACGACTTCGAGTGGCGTGACCCGGCGGCCCCGCCCGCTGTCACTCCCGCGGTCCTCGACCGGCTGGTCTCCTGGTACGTCCGTGAGGGGTTGCCGGAATGACCGATTTCGTGGCACACATGCGGGACCGCCTCAGCGATGATCGGGGACTGGTCTTCGTGCGGGACAACGGCGAGCCGGCCCGGCTCACCGTCACCGAACTGGATCGGCGGGCCCGTGCCACCGCCGTATGGCTCACCGAGCGCGGCATGACCGATCACCCGGCGCTGCTTCTCTATCCGGCCGGGCTCGACTTCACCGTCGCGTTCCTCGGCTGTCTCTACGCCCGGGTGCCCGCGATCCCCGCGCCTTTGCCGGACGCGGGCGCACCTCACTCGGGCCGCGTACGGACACTGCTACGGGACGCGGGTGCACGGCTGGTCCTGACCGATTCGGCGCACGCGCCCGAACTGTCCGGCCTCTCGGCCCGCGTCGTCGACCCCTCCGCCGATCCGGACGCCTGGACCCCGCCGGTCCTTAGCGCCGACACCGTCGCCTACCTGCAGTACACCTCCGGCTCGACCAGCGAACCGCGCGGAGTAGAGGTCTCACACGGCAACCTGCTGCACAACCTGGAGTTGTTTCGCTCACTGGCCGGAGCGGAACCGCCACGGCGTCTGGCCGGATGGCTGCCCCACTACCACGACATGGGTTTGGTCGGGCTCCAGTTGCACGCGCTGTACGTGGGCGCCGACCTGGTGTTCATGTCGCCGACCGCGTTCGTCGCGCGGCCGGTGCGCTGGCTGGAGCTGATCAGCCGATACGGTGCGGAGTGGACCGTATCCCCGGACTTCGGATACTCCTGGTGCACCCGCAGGATCACCGATGAGCAACTCGCCGGTCTGGACCTGTCCACGTTGGCCATGGCCCTCAGCGGAGCCGAGCCGATCAAAGCGCGTACGCTCGCCGAGTTCGAGCGGAGATTCGCTCCTGCCGGTTTCCGCCCGACCGCGTGGAATCCCGGCTACGGCCTGGCCGAGTCCACCCTGATGGTCACCTGCGTACCGCGCGGGCAAGGCGTGACCGTCCACAGGTTCGCCCCCTCCGCGCTGGAGCGGCATCAGGCGATTCCGGATCCCGACGGGGTTCCCCTGGTGGCGTGCGGTCCGGTTTCCGGCCTCGACCTGCGGATCGTCGATCCGGGCTGTTCCGCTCCCGTGCCCGATGGCAGGATCGGGGAGATCTGGGTGGCGGGCCCGAGCGTCGCCCTCGGTTACCGAGGCCGTCCGGAGGAGACCCGCGCCACCTTCCGCGCGGGTGGCGGCCGTTGGCTGCGCACCGGTGACCTGGGGTTTCTGCTGGATGGGCAGCTCTACGTGACGGGGCGGATCAAGGACGTCATCATCGTCAACGGTCGCAACCTCTATCCGCAGGATCTGGAGGAGGCGGCCTGCCGGGCGAACCCCGCCGCCGGACGAAGCGCCGCCTTCGGCATCCGCCGGCCGGACGGCGGGGAACACGTCGTCCTGATACAGGAGGTGCGCCGAGGACGTTCGACGGTCCTCAGCGAAGTGGCCGACCGGGTCATGGATCTGGTGGCGAGGGAGTTCGGCGTCCCGCTGAGCCTGATGCTGGTGGCCCGTGGCGCCGTACGGCAGACCACCAGCGGCAAGCTCCGCCGTCGGCACATGAGGGAACTGTTCCTCAGTGGGAGCCTCATCCCGTTGCACGCCGAGTTGGAGCCCGCGGTGAACGATCTGCTGGCGACCGCCTCATGAGCGTGGTCGCGGATCCGTGAAAACCTGTCTAACGCCGGGAGAGGCCGTGTCCGATCATGACTTGCGCCGATGGCTCACCGAGCGGGTGGCCGGCTACCTCCAACGGCCGCCCGCCGAGATCGATCCGACGGTCAAGCTCCGCACGTATGGCCTGGACTCGATCCACGCGCTCAGCCTGTGCGTCGACGTCGAAGAGACCGTCGGCCTGCTGGTCGAGCCGACCCTGGCCTGGGACCACCCCACGATCGACGCCATCGCCGCCCACCTCACCGAGCTCCTGTCCCAGGACCGGACGAGCGAACCCCGGGGACGGCCGGCGGACACCGCGTGAGGCGAGCCTGTGCGTGCCGGAAACTCGGCGGCCGATCTCGTGACCGGACTCGACGGCGAGTTCCGCCTGCTTCGTGAACGTCTCGATCGAATGAGCCAGGGGCTACCCGCGCACCGGGCCGGGGGCGGTCACGGCGAGGCAGGACGTCGAGGTGCTCCGGGCCACCGATGAACTGGTGTCGGCCTTGAGGATCTCTCAGCCGATGGAAGGCGCGACCTTGACACTGGCTGTCATGAGCTTGCCCATCAGGTCACGCAAATCTTACGGCTCAATGCGCAAGTATTTGCAAGAATACGCTCGCCAGATACAGCAAGTTTTGCGGTCGCTATTTACGCAGGTGCGCGCATTCAACGCCGTCCCTGACCAGCGACGCACCTCTCAGAGATGATTCCGTCAGTTCGTAGACTTTTTGCGAAATGAAGTTGAAACATTGCGGATTCTTATCTGCCATCTTATGGTTCGGGCAGCAGCGCCTGATCTCACCGTTCAAGGTGCCCCGCCGTGAGTAGGCGCCACTCTGTCAAGTTCGAGGTCGACGAGAGGTAGCACCCCCCATGAAGCACTCGCCTCCCCTCTTACGCCTGATCGCGGCGGTACTCGCCGCCGCCCTGGTCATGGTCGGCTGGCCCGCCTTGCCCGCCTCCGCTGCCGCTGACCCCAACCTGGCCGCGGGCAAGGTGATCTCGGCCAGCAGTTCCAAGAACGAATACGTCGCGGGCAACGCGGGCGACGGCAACCAGTCCACCTACTGGGAGAGCGCGAACAACGCGTTCCCGCAGTGGATCCAGGTCGACCTGGGCGCGGCGGTCAGCGTCAACAAGCTGGTTCTCAAGCTGCCGTCGAGCTGGGAGAGCCGGACGCAGACGCTCTCCGTGCAGGGCAGCACCGACGGCACATTCACCACCGTCGTGGCCTCCGCCGCGCAGACGTTCAACCCGACCGCGACGATCACCTTCAACGCCACGACGACGCGCTACATCCGGCTGAACATCACGGCCAACACCGGCTGGCCCGCCGGTCAGCTGGCGGAGTTCGAGGTGTACGGTCCGGACTCGGGTGACACCGAGGCGCCGACCGCGCCGGGCAACCTGGCCTACACCCAGCCGGCCGACGGCCAGATCAAGCTCACCTGGACCGCCTCCACCGACAACGTCGGCGTCACCGGCTACGACATCTACGCCAACAACACCCTTCGGGGCAGCGTGGCCGGGAATGTCCTGACGTACACCGACACCCAGCCTGCGACGGCGACCGTCTCCTACTACGTCAAGGCCAAGGACGCCGCCGGAAACCAGTCACCCGCCAGCACCACCGTCACCCGGAACGGCACCGGCGGCGGCTCGAACATGGCCGTGGGCAAACCCATCAACGCCTCCTCCTCCGTCTACACCTTCGTGGCCGCCAACGCCAACGACAACAACGCGCAGACGTACTGGGAGGGCGCGGGCGGCAGCTACCCGAGCACGCTGACCGTCCAGTTGGGCGCGAACGCCGACATCTCCTCCATCGTGCTGAAGCTCGACCCGTCCAGCGCGTGGAGCACCCGTACCCAGACCATCCAGGTGCTCGGCCGGGAGCAGAGCGCCTCCGGGTTCGCCAACCTGGTGTCCGCCGCGGCGTACACCTTCAATCCCGCCTCGGGCAACACGGTGACGATCCCGGTCACCGCGAGGGTGGCCGACGTCCGGCTCTCGATCACCGCCAACAGCGGCGCGCCCGCGGGACAGGTCGCCGAGTTCCAGGTCATCGGCGTCCCCGCGCCGAACCCGGACCTGACCGTCGCCTCCATGTCCTGGTCGCCATCGGCGCCGACCGAGACCGACACCGTCACGATGTCGGCCGTGGTCAAGAACATCGGGACGGCACCGTCGGACGCGACCGACGTCGGTTTCTACCTCGGCGGCACCAAGGTCGGCACCGCGAACGTCGGCGCGCTCGCCGCGGGCGCGTCGGCCACCGTGTCCGTGAACATCGGCACCCGGGACGCGGCCACTTACGCGGTCAGCGCCAAGGCGGACGAGGCGGGCACCGTCATCGAGCAGAACGAGACGAACAACAGCTTCGCCAACCCCACCCCGCTCGTCGTCAAGCCGGTGGACAGCTCCGACCTGATCGCCTCGCCCGTGGCCTGGACGCCGGGCAACCCGGCCAACGGCAGCACGGTCACGTTCTCCGTCGCGATCAAGAACCAGGGCACGGTCGCGTCGGCCTCCGGCGCGCACGGCATCACGCTGACCGTCACCAACGACGCCGGCACGGTCGTGAAGACGCTCACCGGCTCCCACAACGGCGCGATCGCTCCGGGCGCCACCACCAGCCCGGTCTCGCTCGGCACGTGGACCGCGGCGAACGGCAAGTACACCGTGAGGACGGTCATCGCGAACGACGCCAACGAGCTGCCGGTCAAGCAGGCCAACAACACCACCAGCCAGCCGCTGTTCGTCGGCCGCGGCGCCAACATGCCGTACGACATGTACGAGGCCGAGGACGGCGTGGTCGGCGGCGGCGCGAAGGTCCTGGGCCCGAGCAGGGACATCGGCACACTCGACGGCGAGGCGTCGGGGCGCCGCGCGGTCCAGCTGAACCAGAACGGCGCCTACGTCGAGTGGACCACCAAGGCCCCCACGAACACGCTGGTCACCCGGTTCTCCATCCCCGACGCTCCGGGTGGCGGAGGGACCAACTCCACGCTCAACATCTACGTCGACGGCACCCTCCACAAGGCCATCGACCTGACCTCCAAGTACGCCTGGCTGTACGGCGCCGAGGCCAGTCCGGGCAACTCGCCCGGCGCCGGATCGCCGCGGCACATCTACGACGAAGCCAACGTCATGCTCAACGCGACCATCCCGGCCGGGAGCAAGATCAGACTGCAGAAGGACCCGGCGAACACCAGCACGTACGCGATCGACTTCGTCAGCCTGGAGCAGGTCTCCCCGATCGCCAACCCGGATCCGGCGCACTACGCGGTGCCGACCGGCTTCACCCAGCAGGACGTGCAGAACGCCCTGGACCGGGCCCGGCAGGACACCAACCTGGTCGGCGTCTACCTGCCCGCGGGCAACTACCAGACGACCGGCAAGTTCCAGGTGTACGGCAAGTCCGTCAAGGTGATCGGCGCGGGCCCCTGGTACACGAGGTTCCTCTCCCCCACCACCCAGGAGAACACCGACGTCGGCTGGTCGACCCAGGCGTCGTCGAACGGCTCGACGTTCGCGAACTTCGCGTACTTCGGCAACTACACCAGCCGCATCGACGGCCCCGGCAAGGTGTTCGACATGACCCGCGTCTCCAACATGACCATCGACAACATCTGGGTGGAGCACCAGGTATGCATGTACTGGGGCGCGAACGTGGATCACCTCACGATCAAGAACTCCCGGATCCGCGACACGTTCGCCGACGGCGGCAACTTCACCAACGGCAGCTCGAACAACCTGGTCACCAACGTCGAGGCTCGTGCCACCGGTGACGACAGCTTCGCGCTGTTCGCCGCCACCGACTCCTCCAACACCGACCAGCAGGGCAACGTCCTGGAGAACCTCACGTCGATCCTGACCTGGCGGGCCGCAGGCATCGCCGTGTACGGAGGGCAGAACAACACGGTCCGCAACGTCTACATCGCCGACACGCTGGTCTACTCCGGCCTCACGATCAGCTCGCTCGACTTCGGCATACCGATGCGGGACTTCGGCCCGGCGCAGACGAAGTTCGAGAACATCTCCCTGGTCCGGTCCGGCGGGCACTTCTGGGGCGCGCAGACCTTCCCGGCGATCTGGATCTTCTCCGCGTCGAAGAAGTTCCAGGCGATCCGGGTGACCGACGTGGACATCGTCGATCCGACGTACAGCGGCATCATGTTCCAGACCAACTACGTGGGAGGGCAGCCGCAGAACCCGGTCACCGACACGGTGTTCACCAATGTCTCGATCTCCGGCGCCCAGAAGAGCGGTGACGCCTACGACGCCAAGTCCGGCTTCGCCATCTGGGCCAACGAGATGCCGGAACCCAACCAGGGGCCGGCCGCCGGCTCGGCCGTCTTCAACAACCTCAAGCTGACCAACAACCACACGAACATACGTAACCTCACCAACTTCGCCATCACCGTCAACCCGTAACGGACGCGTCAGCACTGGCGGCTGGGCCTTCGGCGCAGCCGCCAGTCGCATGCTCCAGCTACTGTTCTACGAGGTCGTGGGCGAGCAGCGCGTCACTCGCCGGCGAGCCCCCCGGTCTCCAGCAGCCGCCCGCCGGACAACTCCAGCCAGCGGTCCACCTTGATCTCCGTGAGAAATCGCTCGTCGTGGCTGACCACCACGAACGCCCCCTCGTACGCACCGAGGGCACTCTCCAGCTGCCCCACGCTGACCAGGTCGAGGTTGTTCGTGGGCTCGTCGAGCAGCAGAAGCTGGGGCGCCGGCTCCGCGCACAGCACGCACGCCAGCGTGGCGCGCAGCCGTTCGCCGCCCGACAGCACCCCGACCGGCAGGTGGGCGCGGGCGCCCCGGAAAAGGAAGCGGGCCAGCAGGTTCATCCGCTCCGCCTCCGGCATGCCGGGGGCGAACGCGGCCAGATTCTCCGCCACGGTGCGCCCGACGTCGAGCAGGTCCAGCCGCTGCGACAGGTAGGCCACCCGGCCGTCGGCCCGCCTCGTCGTGCCGCCGTCGGGCTCCAGCTCGCCGCCGATCAGGCGCAGCAGGGTGGACTTGCCCGCGCCGTTGGGGCCGGTCAGCGCGACGCGCTCGGGTCCGCGGATGGTCAGATCGATGCCGGGCTCGGCGAACAGGCCGCGGGCCTGCAGGTGTTCGCCGAGGAAGACCGTGCGCCCCGCGGGGACGTTGGTCCCGGGCAGTTGCAGCACGATCTTCTGGTCGTCGCGCAGGGCGCGCCCCGCCTCATCGAGCCGGGCCTTGGCGTCGCTGACACGGGCGGCGTGCGTCTGGCCAGCCCGCCCGGCCGACTCCTGGGCACCGCGCTTCATGTTCCCGGCGAAGATCCGCGGCAGGCCGGCGCTCTTGAGGTTGCGCGCGGCGTTGCTCGCCCGGCGCTCGGCCCGCTCGCGGGCCTGCTGCATCTCCCGCTTCTCGCGCTTGAGTTCCTGCTCGGCGCTGCGCACGTGCCGCTCGGCGGCTTCCTGCTCTGTGCGTACCGCCTCCTCGTACGCCGTGAAGCCGCCGCCGTAGAAGCTGACCTCGCCCCGGTCCAGCTCGGCGATGCGGTCCATGCGGTCGAGCAGGGCCCGGTCGTGGCTGACCACGAGCAGGCAGCCGTTCCAGTCGCCGAGCACGGCGTACAGCCTGCGGCGCGCGTCGAGGTCGAGGTTGTTCGTCGGCTCGTCGAGCAGCAGGACGTCGGGCCGTTTGAGGAGCTGCGCCGCCAGGCCGAGCGACACCACCTGGCCGCCGCTCAGCGTGCGCAGCGTACGCGCGAACTCGAGGTCGCCGAGCCCGAGCCGGTCGAGCTGGGCCCGGGTGCGCTCCTCGATGTCCCAGTCGTTGCCGATCGCGGTGAAGTGCTCCTCGCTCGCGTCCCCTGACTCGATGGCGTTCAGCGCGGCGATCACGGGGGCGATGCCCAGGACCTCGGCCACGGTCAGGTCGCCGGCGAGCGGCAGGCTCTGCGGAAGGTAGCCGAGCACGCCGTTGACGGACACGCTGCCGCCACCGGGCCGGTACTCGCCGGCGATCAGTTTGAGCAGCGTGCTCTTGCCCGCGCCGTTCGGGGCGACGAGGCCCGTACGGCCGCCGCCCACGGTGAAGGAGAGGTCACTGAAGACGGGCGTGTCGTCAGGCCAGGAGAAGGACAGGTTGGAGCAGATGATGAACGCATCGGACATGCGAGAGACCTCGTACGTACGTGATCCGGGCGCCGAAGACGCCCGGCGGCGGGACAGGGATTCGGGGAACGACGACGACGGCCACATCGGCGGCGGTCATATGCGCCTGCCGGGGCCGATCAACCTCCGGTATCACCCGGAGATGTCGTCGTCACCTGCCACGTCTGGTCTCCTAGCTTCCGATCACAAGCGTTTCACACCATATCAGCCGTCTCCCGCCCGACAGCAAAGACGATCTTGTGTAGGGCGCCACCGCCGCCCGCCTCGCCACCTCGACCAGTGGCGACACCGCGGGCGCGGGCGCCACCTCATCACCGTGTTCGTCTGCCGTGTGTCTCACGCTCGAGGCGGACGGTCGGTTTCCTTCCCTTGATCGTGGCTCGACGGAGGGCGGCGATCACCTCGTTGGCCGCGGCCTGCGGCACCTCCACCAGCGAGAATCGGTCGGCGATCTCGATCGCGCCGATGTCGCGCCCGCTCAAGCTCGACTCGCCGGCTATCGCGCCGACCAGGTCCTGCGGCCGGATTCCCGCCCTGCGCCCCAGGTTGAAGAAGAGGCGTGCCATGCCACCCGCCGGGGCGCGAGGGTATCGCGCACCCTCTGAGGCGTCCTCCCTCTGCCCTCGCCGCTTCTCCATGGTCCGCGGGGCCACCTCGGGAATCTCCTCCTCGTCGAGCGCGCCACCACTGGACTCGTGCGCCAGCTTGACGGCGGCGAGCGCCACCTCCATGAGGTCGAACTCATCGGCGAGCGACTCGACCACCACGTGGAAGGGCTCCAGGTCGTCCTGACGGAGGCATTCCTCCAGCGCGGCGCGGGTGAGCTCCATCCGGCGGGCGTGCAGGTCGGCGACCGTCGGCAACCTCTCCACGGGGATCCGCTGTTTGGTCACCCGTTCTATCGCCTTGAGCATGCGGTGCTCGCGCGGCTCCACCAAGGTCAGCGCCGCCCCCTCGCGGCCGGCGCGGCCCACCCTGCCGATGCGGTGGACGTACGCCTCGGGCGCGGACGGGACGTTGTAGTTGACGACGTGGGTGAGCTGTTCGATGTCGAGGCCTCGCGCCGCCACGTCGGTCGCGACGAGCAGATCGGCGGTCCCGGCCCGCAGCCGCGACATCACTCGATCACGTTGCTCCTGCTCCATCCCACCGTGCAGCGCCTCGGCACGGTAGCCGCGCCCGTTCATGGCTTCCGTGAGCTGGTCGACCTCGTCACGGGTGCGGCAGAAGATGATCGCGGCGGTCGGCGCCTCGATGTCGAGCAGGCGTCCGAGCGCCGCGGGTTTGTGCGCCCTGGCGACCAGGTACGCGCTCTGCTCCACCAACGGCGTCGCCTGGCGCCCCTCCGCCGCGGGGTGCCCCATTTCTATCCGGACCGGGTCGTGCAGGTGACGGCGGGCGATTCCATCGATGCGCGGCGGAAGCGTCGCGGAGAACAGCACTGTCTGACGGTCGTCGGGAGTCGCCGCGAGAATCGCCTCGATGTCGTCGGCGAATCCCATGTCGAGCATCTCGTCCGCCTCGTCCAGCACGACGGTGCGCAGACCCTCCAGGTTGAGCGTCGTCCGGCCGATATGGTCGAGAGCTCGTCCCGGTGTCGCGACCACGACGTCCACCCCGCGCTTGAGCGCCTGCAGTTGCCGACCGATGGGCGCGCCGCCGTAGATCGGCAGAACCCGGGTACCCAATATGCGGCCATACCGATGGAACGCCTCCGAGACCTGAACGGCCAGCTCACGGGTGGGCACAAGCACCAGCGTCACCGGCCCGGTACCACCACCGGGGTGGAGCATCCGTTGAAGCACGGGCAACGCGAACGCCGCGGTCTTCCCCGTTCCCGTCGCCGCCTGCCCGAGCAGATCACGCCCCTGCACCAACGGGGGAATCGCCGCTTTCTGGATCGGAGTGGGCTCTTCGTATCCCAAAGCGGATAGCACGTCCAGGAGCTCAGATCGGAGCCCCAGATCGGCGAAGGTGGCCTCACCGCCGGTTTCTTTCATGGTCATCGCCGACTCCTCAGGAACTCCCACACCTATTTCGACTCCTCTGCTGCCGATCATCTTCTGGAAGGGCGCTCGGGCCTCAGGCCCGTGCCCCCGTACATGGTGTCAGGCCGGTGCGGGGACAGCAGAGTGCGGATGTGAAACCCAGCCCCGTCCGGCACGGCAGTCGTCGCCGTCCCGCCGTCCGCGACACCGCAGCTCTACCCTTGCGAAGCGCCGGGGAACGTCGCTCGACCGCCGGTCACGCATCACCGCCCCCGCTCTGGGGTACCCGGAAAACATGATGAAGTGGGGCAAAAGGGATGACATGCTCGTCCACGAAGAGGAACCGTTCAACGCCGAGCCGCCCACACGCGCCCTGGCGGAGCGGCCGACCACGCCGCTGGACGCTTTCTACAGCCGCAACCACGGCCCCATCCCCCACATAGACACGGCCACCTGGCGGCTGGAGGTGGACGGGCTGGTCGAGCGGCCGTTGCGACTCTCACTGGAGGAATTGCGCTCCCGCTTCCCGGAACGTGAGGTGATCGCGACACTGCAATGCGCGGGCAACCGCCGTGCCGAACTGATCGCGGTCCGTGACATTCCAGACGAGGATCCCTGGAGATCCGGCGCCATCTCCACGGCTTCCTGGGTCGGGGTGAGCCTCGCCGACGTGCTCGCCGAGGCGGGCCTGCGCCCCGGGGCCGCGCACGTCTCCTTCGCGGCGCCGGACGTGGCACGGGAGGCGGACCCGCCCCAGCCCTACGGAGGCTCCATCCCCCTGGCCAAAGCCACCGCGGGCGAGGTACTGCTGGCATGGGCGATGAACGGCCACCCCCTGCCCGCCGCCCACGGAGCCCCGCTCCGCGTGATCGTGCCGGGCTGGATCGGCGCCCGCAGCGTGAAATGGCTCGACCGCGTCACCGCCCAGGCCGAACCCTCAGGCAACTACTTCCAGGCCGTCGCGTACCGCATGCTGCCCCCCGACGCCGACCCGTCCCGGTGCGGCCCGGGGTCCGGCATCCCCCTCGGGCCGGTCGCCCTCACCTGCGACATCCTGCTCCCCGAGCACGGCTCCCCCGTATCTCCCGGACCGACCGAGATCACCGGCTACGCGCTCGCGGGCGACGGCCGCGGCGTCGCCCGCGTGGACGTCTCCCTGAACGCCGGGCGTACCTGGACCCAGGCGAAACTGGACGCGCCGGCAGGCCCCTGGGCCTGGCAGCACTGGCGCACCACCGTCGTCCTGCCCGAGGGCGAGGCGGACATCGTCGCCCGCGCCTGGGACTCGGCGGGCACCACGCAACCCGAGTCACCGGCGACACTGTGGAATCCCAAGGGCTACGCCAACACCTCCTGGGGGCGCCTCCACCTCACCTGCCGCCGCTGACCCCGGCGGAGCGGGGTTGACCGTCCATTCCGGGCCGGTGGCGGTGTCTCTGACGGACACGCCTCCCGCGGTGAGCGCCCCCGCGCCTTCCGAGGCTCGGCAGCGCGTTCGCTTATCTGTGAAGTACTCCGAGAATCCGCCGGCACATGTCGGCGCATTGGCGTGTGGCCTCCGCGCACATCTGGCAGTGGGCGTGGTGAGCGGCGTGCCTGCTGCACAGCGCGTGGCTACGTTCGCAGGCCAGCAGGCAGGCTTCGACCTGCGCACTGATCAGGCTGTTGTCGGGGCCGCTGCCCCGGGTCAGCAGGCGGCGTGTCGTGCCTACGACGTCGGCGCAATCCAGGTCCCGGCTGATCGCCGGCGCCATGTCGAGCGCGTCCTGTTCGCCCAGCATGCCCATGGCGCATGCGGTCACCACCTCCTCGCATTCCTGGAGGGTGTCCACGGCATTGGCGAGGACGTCGCTGCTCAGCCCGGCCTTGGCGGTCATCGTGTCGAACAGTTCGCGAGTGTGAGGCATGGTCTCTCCTCGTCCCTCGTCTCGGCGTCGTCCACTTTCCACGCTAGTCCCAGTTTCAATGCATAGGGGCGATCGGGATCATCCAGGTATGTGCTCATTGATTCGGATTTGCGGTGACATGACGACCTGATGCCCGAGGTGATGGAGACGCGGGACACCCGCATCCACCGGCCCGCCGGTCGTGGCCGGCACGGCGTCCCCGTCCGCCGCATCGGCACCGCCGGTGACGCACGGCTGGGCTCGGCCCGCTAGAGGAGCCGCCTGATCTCGCCGTACGTGCGGTAGAAGCCGCCCCTGCCGGAGGGGCGTACTCCCTCCACCAGGTAACGGGCGCCGGCCTCACGGATGTCCTTCGGGAACTGCACGTTCCACGCCTCGTAGCCCGGGGTGGCCACGTGGACGCGCAACCGCTCGCCTTCGCGTACGCACTCCACGACCACGCCGTCGCCGGCGTGACTGACGGTCTCCAGCACGACCGACGGCTCAACCACCGGCAGCGACGCGGCGGCCTTCACATCGACCGGCTCGGGCACCGTCCCCTCACGCGCGGCGGCGATGGCCGTCTCGCTCGCGTCGATGCAGGCCAGGGAGCCGTCCGTGGTGACGATGTAGAGGCGGTCGTCGAGGAACTGCATGGAGAACGCCGACCCGCAGCCGGTGCCGAGCTTCCACAGCCGCTCCCCGGACGCGGCGAAACAGTACACCGAGGAGTGGCTGTCGCCCGCGAAGACGTAGCGGCCCCCGGGCGAGGTCGCACAGGAGTAGACGGGCCCGTCGCACCTGTACACGGCCTCGACGCGGCCGTCGCTCTTGGCCAGGCGGTGGACGGCACGGCGAGCGGTCGCGGCGTAGACCGCGTCCTCCTCCTGCCAGCCGAACAGCACCTGGTCGGCCGACGAGGTGTGCCAGACGAGGGCGCCGTCGGAGGCGTCGTAGCGGGCCACGCCACCGGAGTGGCCGTGGTAGACCGCGTCCTCGTCGCACCGGACCATCCAGGCGTAGTCCCCCTGGCCCGTACGCGCCCACTGGAACTCGTCCTCGTAGTCGATCGTGGTGATCCGCCCGGCGCGGTCGGACACGCCGAGGACGCCGTCGTGGATGTCGAGCCAGTAGATGTCGACCTCGGCGGCGATCTCGTAGGCCGCCCTCGGCACCTTGCCGCTCAGGTCGTACACCTTGCCGTCGTCGCAGCCCGCGTAGATCCAGAAGTCGTCGGCCACGATGCACTTGACGCCGTCCGGGAGGCGGAAGCGGCCGGTCACGATCCCGGAGTGCGTGACGGTGTACACGTCGCCGCGCTGGTTCCCGACCCAGCAACGCTCCTCGTCCACGAAGATGCCGAAGGCGGAGGCACCGCTGTCGAAGCGCCACAGGACCGGCGCCTGCTGCGCCGTGGAACGGGTGCTCGCGATGGTCCTGTGAGTGACCGGCCTGCGCTGGCGCACGCCGCGAACCGCCGAAGCGTAGCCCTTGCGCACCTTCTCGTTGATCTTCTTCGCCGCCGCGGCCCGCGCCTTCTCCTCGGTGGGGAAGTCGGTGACCTTGGTCTGGCCCGCCTCGCCGATGCGGCCGTACGTGATGGTCACCCGCGTTCCGGAGACGATGGTCTCGTAGAACTTGTGCGCTCCGCCGCCGTCCTCGGACAGCTCAAGGTAGGTCATGTCCGCCTTCTCCAGATAAGACCGGCTTGATCGATTGATCGGGAGGTTAGAGGACGGCGGCGACAATTCGCGGTGAGCGATCGGGCGGCGGCTCTCACCTGCGGTGGCGCCGGATCAGTACGGACACGTTCACCGGCTGTCCGTGCTTCGCCTCACCAGAGCCCGGCGCCGGAGCCTCCGGGAAGCGGGAGCGTGGCCACCACCTGCGTCCCCCGATCGGCCTCGGTGCCGGTCGCGGCGGCCTCGGTGATCAGGCAGGTGCCGCCCAGCTCGGCGGCGCGTTCGCGCATCGAGGTGAGGCCGACCCCGGATCGCCGGATCCCGGGCAGCCCCTTGCCGTCGTCGCGCACCCGCACGACCAGCGTGTGCTCCGAGCGGGCCAGCGTTACGGTGGCCCGGGTGGCGTCGGCGTGCTTGCGCACGTTGGTCAGCGCCTCCTGCGCGATCCTGTAGGCCGCCACCTCCACCGCCGCCGGCAGGTCGCGGGTCTCGCCCTCCACCTCGACCTGGACGGACGGCCCCGGCTCCGCCGCGAGCGCGCGCACCGCCCCGGGCAGGCCGAGGTCGTCGAGGCTGGGCGGGCGCAGGCCGTAGACCAGCTCGCGGACCTCCTGGCTGACCGAGTCCATGCTGCTGCGCAGGTCCCGCAGCATCCCGTCGGCCGAGGACGGCGCGTCGCGCAGGCGCAGCCGGGCCATGTTCAATGTCATCGACATGCTGGCGAGCGCCTGGCCGAGGCCGTCGTGCAGGTCGCGGCGGAGCCTGCGCCGCTCCTCCTCGCGCGCGCTCAGGATGCGCTCCCGGGAACGCTGCAGGTCGGCCGCCAGCAGTACGGCGTGCGCGACGTCCGCGACATACACAGTCGCCGCCCCGATCAGCCGCTCGGTGTAGGCGGCGGAGAAGCGGCGCGGTCCGGGCGGCCCGATCAGCATCCGGCCGACCGGCTCGCCGTGCCACACCAGCGGCACGACGCGCGGGTCCGGCCCGGCCACGCCCAGCTCCACCCGCATGCCCGACGTGCCGACCTCGACGACGACGCCGGTGACACCGAGGCCGTCGTGCACCACCGCCGTGACAGCGGCCAGTGCGTGTACCGGCTCGGTCTCGCCGACCTCGCGGGCCAGCCTCCTGGCCAGTTCCTCGGGCTGGCCGTGCTTGCCGTACAGCATCACGTCCGTGAGGCGGCGCAGGCGCGTGCGCAGCGGCTCGAAGAACGCGCCCGCCGCCAGCGCGGCGACCAGCCCCGCCACCTGGTCATAGCCCGACACCAGCAGCGCGGCCAGGGCGCCGGTGCCGAAGTACACCGCGCCGACGGCGGCGATCAGGCCGGCCGCGATGACGGTCCGGCTGATGACGGTGTCGATGCCGTACAGGCGGTACCGCAGCACCGCGAACGCGATCGCCACCGGAATCAGCCCGGTCCAGACCGTCGCCGGCAGCCAGTAGTCGTTGCCGAGCAGCACGAACAGCGCGTAGATGACGAACGCGACCAGCGGCCAGGCGATCTGCCTGCGCGCCGTCGAGGACGCGCGCCGCAGCCGTGCCACCAGAGAGAGCACGGTGAGCACCATGCAGGCGTTGACCAGCAGGGTCAGTGAGCCCATCAACGCCGTGTGGTAAGGAGCCAGGGCCTCGATCGCCAGCGGATTCGGGATGACCGTCGGCCAGCGGTACGTGCTCGCGGGCGGCGTCGGCCGCACGATGTTGCACGCGCCGTAGGCGACGCTCGCGACCACACTGGCGATCGCCACCGGCAGCCAGCGGCGGGAGGGGAGGCGGTCGTCCGGCGAGAGCAGCGGCACGAAGGCGGACAGCGTGCAGGCTCCGACCGTCCAGCCCACGATGGCCAGGATGCGCAGCCACCCCGCACTCTCCAGGTGGCCGGCCGACGCCTGCATGAGCTGCAGCCCGGTCATCATCAGGTTGACCGCACAGGCGAGGCCGCCGACACACATCAGCCAGGCCAGCTTCAGGCGGGGACGGTACGCGATCAGGAACGCGCCGATCAGGGGGAACATCAGGCCCGCGCCGTGGTCGGGCGCCATGAGCGGCCACGGCGCCCACTCCTTCGGCAGCGAAAACTGGATCACAGTGCCGCCCACGGTCAGGGACACCGACAGCGCGGCCGACACGGCGGATACCCCCCGCGCCCACGCCACCCGCCGGGCGTCCCCGCCTGCTGCCTTCACTGCTCGCATCCCCCGCAGAAACCTCACCGCCCGTAGCCGGCGAGTCGACCCGGCCGAACCCGTAGGCGATCATCACGAGCCGCGCCCGGTCCAGCAGGCCGGGACGGTCCGGCGGCACCCCCACCGCCTCCGGCACGATGGCCTCCGCCGTTCCACGGCCTCGACCGACGTGCCGGCTCGTCGGTCCCCTGCGGGCGCCGATCATTCATCCGTCCAGGTCAGGCCGCATGCCGGTACTCCCTCTGAACGCCGCCGAGATTCCGGCGGTGTCATCGGGGTGGCCGACGCACAGGGCGGGAAGCGGCCCCTACACGAATTTCGGTGACCGCTGTGACCCACGAGTTCAAGGCGCTCATTTTCGCACATTTCATGCCATAACCGGATCATGCGGGTCGCGGTGCTGCACCTCGGCCGCGTGTTCCGCGAGACGCCGCGGCGGCGAGGAACGCGAGGTGGCCATGCCGCCTCGGGACGCGCCTCCGGAGCCGTGCGGGCTGGGCACCCGGCGGCACCGCGCTCACCCCTCCTTGGGTATCGCGGCCAGGTTGAGAACGTCGTAGTCGTCGCCCGGCTCGACCGTCCTCGTCCTGCATCCGGTGGCCTGAGGGGCCGGAGACGGGCTCAGCTCCGGCCGTCCTTTCCGCTGCTCGCCCGCCGCCGGGACGCAGGTCCGCTCCACCTTGACGCCGGCCGCGTTCCAGAAGAAGACCTGGGTGGGCGACGACGAGGTGCCCTGCCCGTACGAGCCCGACCTCCCGTCCGGGCTGATCGCCGTGATCCCGCCCGCCTTCCCCGTGACGAGGTCGTAGATCATGCTCGTCGTGTCGCGGTACACCTCGACGAAGCGGTCACCATAGATCTCCGGTTGCGTCATATGCCACGGCACGCGCCTGCGGTCCGAACCGTCGACGCGCATGGCGACGGCTTCCCCGCCCTGGCGGCCGACGCACCACTCGGAGGAGCAGCGCAGACCGGTGGTGCCCGGCGGCGGGGTGATGGTCCGCCGCGCGCCGGTGCGCAGGTCGACCAGCAGGTTCTGGTTGGCGGCGATCTGCCCCGTCTCGATGTCGCTCTCCGCCGGCACATTCCGGGCCCAGGGCCACGACGCCAGCCACAACCCGTCCGTTCCCGGGATCTTCTCGGCCTCGCCTCCGCCGATCGGCATGCGGTAGACGCCGCCGATCCGGACCGACCAGACGACGTGGTCGCCGGTCACCCCGAAGCGGTCGATCTCCGCGAGATCGCCGGTCACCTCCCCGACCCGGATCGGGTCCCCTCCCTGCCGGGGGACCACCCAGAAGTCCGCCCACCTCTCCGGAGTGCTCGGCCTCCTGCCGTACCACACGATGGAGTCCTCACCCACCTCCGCGTCCTGCGCGATGTACCCCTCGCCTCCCGGCGCCATCGTGGTGAGGACCCGGCTGCGGCCCGTCTTCGTGTCGTAGACCTCGAGCCGCTTCGGCCTTTCGAGCGACGGCTCCGCGGTGAGGAGGATCTCGGTGGGCCCGAGCGCGGTGACCGGGCGGTAGGGGAATCCGTCCGCGGACTTCTTCGGCATCGACGCGACCGCCCCTGGCCAGACCGTACGCGCGCTCTCGCCCTGCCGGGCGGCATCGTCGGCCGCCCGCTCCGGCGCACCGGAGGTCGCCGACGCCGCGGCCGGTCCCGCGACGTCCGTACGCTGCGCGGCGCGGACAACGGCGGTGACCCCGAACGCGACGGCCACGATCCCGGTGACGGCCA
The DNA here is from genome assembly GCF_040656155.1 of Microtetraspora glauca. Lineage (NCBI taxonomy): Bacteria > Bacillati > Actinomycetota > Actinomycetes > Streptosporangiales > Streptosporangiaceae > Microtetraspora > Microtetraspora glauca. The sequence continues at coordinate 3,895 of NZ_JBFALK010000021.1, read as the reverse complement.
GAGCCGCCCACACGCGCACGCGGTGGCGCGGGCCGCGGTCACGGCGCCGGGCGAGGGTCTGGCCGAGCTCGGCCGGTTCCGGTGCGCTCTCCGCGGCTCTTCTGGCCGCTCCGACGGGGTCCTGCTCCGTGCTCACCCGACTGTCACTCCTGTGCCGAAAGGGCGCCTCGGCCGGCGAGGCCGGGGGTCTCCTCCTGGCCGAAGGCGATCACGATGTACCTGCCGTTGGCGTAGCTGACCACAGGCCGCTGGAGCGTCTCACCCACCCGGCGGGCGACCGCCTGGAACAACTCCACCATCTCCGGCGTGTCGGCGCTCACTCTGAACCGTCCGTTGGCGACGAGTTGCTGGGCGACGACGGAGGAGAAGTTCGCCTCGGCCCGGACCTTCTCCTCCACGCTCAGAGGGGTCCGCCGGGGTGCGGGTTGTGCGCCGAGGGGATGGGTCATCCCTGATCTCCTTAGGATCGCCAGGCCGGGCCTCCCAGCATGCCATTCGCGCCTCCCGCGCTGGAACCTCCGACCTGCGCGATCGGACGGGCAGGTTCCCGGCCGGCGGTTACGCCGATCTGGATGTCGGAGTACGCCACGAGACCGTCTCCGTCGACGGCGCCCCTATCCGCGTCGATGATCACGACCGCCCCGGCCACGATGCCCGGCAGAGCCGGTCCGGCAGACTGTGCGGGTGCTGGATCCCACGCTTTCAGGCGAACTCGACACCGTTCCCCGCTACGACCGCTTCGCCACCGTCGACGAGGTCCACGAGAGCCTCACCGCGCTGGCGGCCGCCCATCCCGGGACCGCCACGCTCCGCCGCGTGGGCACCTCTCGGCTCGGGGAGCCGATGCTCTGCCTCACCGTGGGCGAGGGCCGGAACCACGCGATCGTCGCGGCCGGACCGCACCCTAACGAGCCCATCGGCGGCCTGACCGTCGTCCATCTGGCCGGCCGCCTGTGCGCGGACCCGGACCTGCGCGGGTCGTACACATGGCACATCGTCGGCTGTGTCGACCCCGACGGCACCCGGCTCAACGAGGGCTGGTTCGCCGGGCCGTACACGAAGGCGCACTACGGCAGGCACTTCTACCGGCCCGCGGGCGCCGAACAGGTCGAGTGGACCTTCCCGTTCTCCTACAAGCGGGCGTACTTCGACCGGGTCATGCCCGAGACACTCGCGCTGATGCGGCTGATCGACACGACCCGGCCGACCTTCATGACCACCCTGCACAACAGCGAACTGGGCGGCGTCTTCTACTACCTCTCACGGCCGGAGCCCGCGCTGCAGGCCGTGCTGACCGCGCTCCCCGGCCGCTACGGGCTGCCCCTGCACGCGGGCGAGCCCGAGCACCCGGCGATCACCCGGATCGGAGAGGCCGTCTTCCTCAGCCCCCGGATGGAGGATGTCTACGACTACACCGAGGCGCTCGGCCAGGACCCCACTCCCCTCATCACGGGGGCCGCGAGCGACTCCCACGCGGCGCGGTACGGCACGCTCTGCATGATCGCCGAAATGCCGTACTGGATCGACCCGACGGCGGGCGACACCACGCCGACGGCCCACGTCTACGCCGACCTCGTCCGGACGCAGGCCGCCGACCTCCGCTCCGCGCACGCCGTCCTCGACGAGGCGCTGAACGGCGTGGCCGGCGACGTGGTGAGCGGGTCGCCCTTCCTGCGCGCGAGCCGGCACTTCATCCCCCTGCTCGCCGAGATGGCGACGGCGGGAGAGCAGCGGGCCGGCGCCCCCGAGAACGCCCGTCAGGCCACGGCCGCCGAGTTGTCGTCGCGCCGGGGCCTCGTGCACAGCTACCGGCTGCGCTTCGGCGGCATGCTGCTGCGGGCGCTCGAAGGCGAGGTCGCGATCGGGAACGGCACGCCCTCCATCCGGCGGCACCTGAGCGCCCTGTCCGAGACGTACGACGAGTGGTGCGCGGACGCCGAGGCCGGCACTCCCAGCCAGACCATCCCGATCGAGCACCTCGTGGCGCTGCAGTACGGCGCCGTCCTCGCGGGGGCCGCGCACGCCGCCAGGTGACCGGCGGCGCACTGCGGGGTGGCCCATCGACATCGGCGGGATCTCAGGGAACGAGCAGGCCCCAGTAGACCGCCCACGGCACGAACGCCGCGGCCGATGCGAGAACCGGGCCGAGCCGTGCCCGGTCTCCCCACCCGAGTTCGCGGCGGTGGCGCCAGGTGGTGGTCGCGGTGGCGACTGTGGCGGCGACCGCGGCGAGGTTGTGGCGAACTCCGGGGATGAAGCGAATGGTGTGATGAGCTTCAGGACGACGTGCAGGTGGTCCCGTCCGCCCGGACATTCGGGTAGCCGGGGTACGCCCACCGGCATACGTTCGTCATGCTGATCGGGGTTCCACCCGGGGCCGTAGCACCACCGCGGACGAACGACTTCACCGAGCGGCCCACATCGGCCGGCTCCGTGACCACAGGCACCGCCTGAGCCCGCTCCTCGCGGCCCGCGCTTCCGATCAGCCGCAACAGCGAATAAGAGGATCATGAAGAACGAGTACGAGGCCACGTTCCTGTCCGTCGACGTTGCCGACCTCACGTCCAAGCTGGCCGCCCTGGGCGCCACCCAGGCGTTCCCGCGTACCCTCCTCACCCGCAGGATCTTCGAGAGCGACGTCCTCGACGACCGCCAGTGGCTCCGCCTCCGCGACGAGGGCACCCGCTCCACGCTGACGCTCAAGCAGGTCACCGATTCCACCACGATCGACGGCACCACCGAGATCGAGACCGAGGTCACCGACCTGCACGCCATGGCCGACATCCTGCGCCGCGTCGGCCTGCGCGAGGTCCGCTACCAGGAGAACTATCGAGAGGAGTGGCGCCTGGGCGAGGTCGCCTTCGACTTCGACACCTGGCCCGGCCTTCCCACCTTCATCGAGATCGAAGGCCCCGACGAGGCATCGGTCCGCCAGGCAGCCGCCTTGCTCGACCTCGACTACGCCGACGCCCGGTTCGGCAGCGTCGACGAGATCTACAAGAGCGAGGCCGGCCGCGACATCCTGGCCGAGCGCACCCTTCTCTTCGCCGACGGCGAGAACGACGGAGCGCCCTCCGCGACGGACCAGGAACGGCCTGGTTGAGCAGGTACAGCCACTACCCGTCCGGCGCAAGTGTTGGAACGGCAACGTCGGCCGCCGTGAACGACCGGTCGTCGGTGATCCCCACAGGCATCGATCATCCCCGCAGAAGGCGGGCGGGCAGCGAACCCGCCAGGGGGCGGCCGGATCCGCGTTCTACCGACATCCGCGGCGAGTGGTCCGACCTCCGGGGATGATCAAGTGGTAGGAGGAAGGACGTGCACGCGTCTGTGCGAGCATCGTGGCCATGAGCGATGAGTGGAGACCACGGTCCTGGCGCATGCCCGACGGCGGAACCCTGGTCGAGGGGCCGGCGTTCCCCTTGCGCCCCACCGGCCCGGACCTCCGCGGTTCCGAAGGCGAGTCCCTGACCGAGGAGCGCACCTACTACCGGCTTAACCCCGAGGGGAGGCTGGAGGGGAGCTTTGAGGCGATGGACTGGTCGCTGGAGTACGAGCAGGGCGTCCAGACCTACCACGTCGAGGGGAGCGCGCTGCTCCGTCTCTACGCCACCTACGACTGCTACTCCGACGAACGCGTGCACCGCGCCGATGTCGAGCGGGAGGGCCTGGTGCCCCTCCCACCCGAGGAGGCCCCCTCTGCCGGGCAGGTCCGCGCCCTCGCGGCAGAGAACCGGGAACGGATGCGGGCCGAGGGGCTGCGGACGAGGCATCCGGACTGGCCGGACGGAGGATGCCGTTAGGTCCTGTTTCTCGGATCTCCTGACGTGATCACGGTGTCGTCTTCACCCTGGGTGGCATGGGTGGCCGAGGAGACTTAACCAACGCGGAGTGG
>NZ_JBFALK010000020.1:0-201198 GCF_040656155.1 Microtetraspora glauca | reverse complement strand
CGGGAGACATCGAGCGTGGCACGATGAGCAATCACGTGGGGCCTGCCGGTGGGTTGAGCGTCTTGTGGTGAGAGCTCTTCTACCGGGGGCTCCGCTTCTGTTTCCGGCCTTCGGCGACTCCTCCCGAAAGGTCCGGAACGCCACGGACAGCGTCCGAGAAGTCCCCAATCGCCCGAACTATTTCGCTGAGATCACCTCATTGAGTCATTTCGAGTAGCGACGAGTGATGCCCGTAACCAGGCCGCGTTTGGGGTCGGTGACACGCCGAAATCATTGCGGTGTAAGGAAAAGACGCGGAACCCACGTATGAAGATGGTCCTCCTACAGATCAACTTCATAAGGTTCTGCGTCGACGATGAGTGTCACATACACCGCGGTGCTGCCGGTACGCGACGAGACCGTGGACTTCCTGGCCGACCTGCTGACCGCTGAGCGGACGCGGCGAGGTACCCGTGCCCAGACCAGGTCACTGCCGGTCCACGACCAGGCGGTGCTGGTCCTGCGCTGGTTCCTCGACGGCACCCGTATGAGTCAACTGGGCCACGACAACGCGATCAGCGAATCCACCGCCTACGGCTACCCGCACGGGGGCATCGATGTGATCGCCGCCCGAGCGCCCAGCCCTGCACGGGGCGCTGCTGGCGGCCAAGACCGCCGGCTACAGCCACGTCAACATCGACGGCCGTCAGCCTGGACCCTTGGAGGATCGGCAAGATCGTCGCCGCCGCACTCGTCCTCCCGCACTTCGACCACGCCCGCAGCACATGACCATGCTCAGCGATCACTGGCCTTGCGCGGAACTTGCGTGGAATGGTTCAGTGATCATGTTCCGTTTTTGCGGGGCGCAGGCCGTCCATCAGGACGGTGAGATAGGCGTCGGCGAGTCCACCGTCGGACCGCGTGATCGCGAACACCGTCTGTCCGATGAGGTCGGTCAGGATGTCCGGCTCCAGGTCCGCGCGGATCGTCCCGGCCCGCTGCGCGCCGACGATCATTTCCCGCACCGCGCTTTCCAGTTCCGCGCGCAGCTCGGTCGTCGCGGGCACCGCCAGGCCGCGCAGCTCGTCGCTGATGCCGTGATACGCCGACTGGAAGTCCATCAGTTCGGCCAGGAACGTCCGCAGCGCCCGCTCGGGCTTGGCCTCCCGAGTTAGCTCCTTCGCCCGGTCGACGACGGGTCGCAGCAGATCCGAGACGGCGGCGTCGAGCAGGGCGTCCTTGCCACCGAAGGCGCGCACGACAGTGCCCGCGCCGAGCCCGGCGCGCTTGGCGATCGCCTCGACCGTCAGCGCCGTCGTCGGCTCGGTCAGCAACGCGGTGGCGGCGTCGAGGGCGAGCTGCCGGTTGCGTACCGCGTCCGCCGCAGGTCCGCGCGGCCGCCGCCGACGTGCGGGGCATGAAGTTCGTCGACGCCCACGACCACGTCGTCGCCCGGGTCGACGTCACCGGCGCGAGCGAGATCGAGGTCATGCGCGGCGATCTGGTGGCACTCGTGCATCAGGCGAGCGAAGGCGTCGAGCACGTCTTCGGCGACGCCGTCCGGGGCCTCGCACAGGACGACGACGGCGTGACTGTCGCGTTCGAGAACGGCCCCGACCGCCGCTTCGACCTGGTCGTCGGCGCCGACGGCCTGCATTCCACGGTGCGGCGGCTGGCGTTCGGGCCGGAGGCGGACTTCGTCCAGCACGGCGGCCATTACTTCGCGTTCGCCAACGCCGACGGGACGCTGGGCGAGGACCGCTGGGTCACCATGTTGAACCGGCCCGGCCGGATGGCGGGCCTCTACCGCTCCGGCAACCACGCCCAGGCCAAGGCCTACTTCATCTTCCGGTCCGCGCCGATCGCCTACGACCACCGCGATGTCGGCGCGCACAAGCGGCTGGTACGCGAGACCTTCGCGCACGAGACCGGCTGGCGCGTCCCGGAGCTGCTGGCCGCTGCCCTGGACGACCCCGACTTCTACTTCGACGCCCTCAGCCAGGTACGCATGGACTCCTGGTCGGCCGGGCGCGTGATCCTCGTCGGGGATGCGGCCTGGTGCGCCTCCCCGCCTCCGGGGCGGGCGCCGAACTGGCGCTCGTCGGGGCATACCGGCTCGCCGGAGAGCTGGCCGCCGCCCGCGGTGACCACCGGATCGCCTTCCCGCGCTTTCACGACAGCCACCGCGGCCTCGTCGGCAAGCGGCAGCAGATCGGCCCGAACGTGAAGCTTATGGTGCCCAAGACGCGGACGGGGATCGCGGTGCGCAATGCCGTCGCCCGGCTGCCGCTGCTGCGCGCCGCGGCCGCGGTCGAGCGGCGCTACCGGACGCAGGCGCCGACGCTGCCGCAGTACGCCCCAGCACACGATCATTCCGCGTGACGGGTGCCGCGGCGCAGCCGCCCGACAGCGGGGTGAGGAGGATCCGCGACGGCTGACCACACCGCTTACGGATCAGGCGCCGAAGTCCGTGCGGCAGGCGTCGAGGCCGTGGATCTCGACGGGCACGGGAGAGACGAAGTCCTCCCGGAACAGCCGGAACCGCTGATCGGCGATCCGCCGGCCGCGTACGGCCACGTAAGCGAACCCGTTGGGCCGGTAGCCGAGTTTGCGCGTGACGGTGAGTGACGCCTCGTTGCCGGTCAACGCCGAGCTGGTCGCGCTCTCCGCCCCGAGTCCCGCGAAGGCCAGATGCAGTACGGCGGCGCGCATCTCGGTGCCGATGCCCTTGCCCTGGTACGCCATGCCGAGCCAGGAACCGGTGCTGACCTCACGGGTCGTCGCGAAGTCGGTCGCTCTCAGCCCTTGGGTGCCGACGACCTTTCCCTCATGGACGACCATGAAGTTGCAGCGCCAGTTGTCGGGCGTCCAGTTCGCCAGACAGGCGAGCTGGTGCCGGATCACCTGTGCGGGCAGCTCATCGGTCGGCCGGTCGGTCCAAGGGACCAGGAACGGCATGAATCCCGGGTCGTGTACTCCTTCGATGGCGCGGTCCGCGAGTTGGTCCAGGTCATCGCGGGTAGGCAGCCGGAGTTCGAGGCGAGGTGTCGTCAGGCGGAGATCAATAAGCGGCCAGTGGCGCATGCCCGGGATTGTTCCGGAAAGTGGACATGACGGCACCCGCATTTCTTTCTATCGTTGCTCTCTGGATGCCGAGCGCACCGTCGTACCTCCGAGGACCGATGTGACCACGAGCAGCACGCCGTCACCGTTCGCGGCGGGGGAGACCTCGCTCATCGTCAAGATGCCCGAGGCGGAGCCGATCGTCAGCCGCTGGCGCGAGCGCTTCGACCCCTCGGCGGCGTACGGCGTGCCCGCCCACGTCACGATCCTCTACCCGTTCCTGGAGCACGCCCGGATCGACGGGCGGGTCGTGACGGAGCTGCGGGAGCTGTTCGCCGCTCATCCGTCGTTCGAGGCGCGGTTCGGCCGTTGCGGGCGCTTCCCCGGCATCCTGTACCTCGTGCCCGAGCCGGAGAGGCGGTTCATCGCTCTCACCGAGGCCGTCGTGGCGCGCTGGCCGGAAGCCCCGCCGTACCGGGGGCAGTTCGACGAGGTGATCCCGCACCTGACCGTCGCCGACGGCGACGACCTCGACGCGATCGAGGTGGAGATCGCCGCCCGGCTCCCGGTCGTCGCGCGGGCCCGCTCCGTGTCGCTGGAGGTCTTCGACGGGGAGAGGTGGCACCAGCACGCCGTGTTCCCGCTGCGCTGACGCGGCGCGCCCGCCGTCACGGCGTGGCACGCCGATAGCGGTCGGCCAGGTCGCGGAGATGGGCGACGAGCTCGGGCGGTTCCGTGACACTGAAGTCGAATCCCAGCATGCCCAGATAGACGGCGAGGGTTTCGAGGGAGTCGGACCCGGTGTCGAGTACGCAGGTCCGCTCGTCCACCGCCTCGACCGTGCCGACGGCCTCCCAGACGCGTTCGGCCACGGCCTCGGCGGGGGCGTGCACGACGACCCTGGCGCGGTACCGCCACGCCGCGCTGGAGACCCGCCGCGAGACGTAGGCGGCGACGTCCTCCTCCGGCAGCTCCCGGGGAGCGAACCGGGGCCCGGTCGGGGTACGCGGCTCGATCCGGTCGACGCGGAAGGTCCGCCAGTCCTGCCGGTCGATGTCCCACGCCACCAGGTACCAGCGGCGGCCCCAGTTCACCAGCCGGTGCGGTTCGACGGCGCGGGGGCTCGCCGTGCCGTGATGGTCCCGGTAGTCGAAGCGCAGCCGCTCGTGGTCGCGGCAGGCCCCGGCCAGCAGGGTCAGTGTGTTCGGATCGACGCGGGGACTCGTGTCGCCCCACCGGACCGGGACGGTGTACGACTGCAACGCGTTCACTCTGCGGCGCAGCCGGGAGGGCAGCACCTGCTCCAGCTTCGCGAGCGCGCGGAGCGAGGTCTCCTCGATGCCGGAGATGCCTCCTCCCGCGGCCGTGCGCAGCCCGACGGCCACCGCGACGGCCTCCTCGTCGTCGAGCAGCAGGGGCGGCAGTGCCGCGCCCGCGCCGAGCCGGTAACCGCCGATCGCGCCGCGGGTCGCGTGCACGGGGTAGCCGAGGGTGCGTAGGCGCTCGATGTCGTTGCGGACCGTTCTCGTGCTCACCGACAACCGTTCGGCCAGCTCCGAGCCGCTCCAGTCGCGGGGGGTCTGCAACAGTGACAGGAGGCGCAGCAGCCGCGCCGAGGTTTCCAGCATGCCATCCAGTCTGCCGGTTCAATAGGAACGAAGTCTTCCTATTGGCTGTCTAGTGTTCACGGCATGGCAGAGAACAGCGAGATCCGCCCCTTCCGCGTCGACATCCCCGAGGCCGACCTGGACGACCTGCGGGACCGGCTGGCCTGGAACCGGTACCGCGTCGCCCGCGCCTGGGCCGAGCTGATGCGCCGCCTCGGTTACGACCGGTACGGCACGGCAGGCAACGACGGCGGCTCCTTCGTCTCTCCCGAGGTCGGCAGGGTCGCTCCCGAGCACGTGACCCTGGCCCACGCGCTGGCCGACTCGCCGGCCGGGCTGCTCGCCTGGAACGGCCAGCTCTTCGGCGAAGGGGCGGTCAGCGACGACTTCATCCTCACCAACGTCATGATCTACTGGTTGACCGGCACGAGCGCCTCGGCCGCGCGCTTCTACTACGAGGACGACAAGGCCGATCACCCCCAGGAGCCGACCACGGTCCCGACCGGCCTGGCCAACTTCAAGGACGACTTCCAGTCGATCCGCCGCTTCGCCGAGCGCGACCACAAGAACATCGTGTCCTGGAACACCTACGACAGCGGCGGGCACTACGCCGCGCACCAGGTGCCCGGGCTCCTCGTCGAGGACATCCGCGGCTTCTTCCGGGAGCTCTCGTGACGAGCGTGCTCGGCAGGCGGGCGCTCAACCGCGCGACCCTGGAACGGCAGCTCCTGCTGCGCCGCCACGACCTTCCAGTGACCGGCGTGGTCGAGCATCTCGTCGGCATGCAGGCGCAGACCACGCACAGCTGGTACACCGGGCTGTGGTCGCGGATCGAGGGATTCCGGCCCGAGCACGCATCCGACCTGCTCGCCGGCCGAGAACTGGTGCGCGTCGCGCTCATGCGGTCGACGATCCACCTGGTCACCGCCGACGACTGCCTGGCGCTGCGGCCCGTGGTGCAGCCCGCCATGGACCGCGACCTGTACGTCAACGGCACCATGCGGCCGGCCCCGGGCCTGGACGTCGCCACGGTGGTGGCCGCCGCGCGGGAACTCCTCGACGAGCGGCCGCGCACCACCGCCGAGCTGGGCGCGCTGCTCCACGAACGGTTCCCGGAGGGGCGGCCCACCCCGCTCGCCTATGCCGTACGGAACCTCGCTCCGCTCGTCCAGGTGCCGCCCAGGGGGATCTGGGGAGCGAGCGGGCAGGCCCGGCACGCGACCGCGGAGACCTGGCTGGGCCGGCCGCTCGACCCCGCTCCGTCCGTCGAGAGGACGATCCTCCGCTACCTGGGGGCGTTCGGGCCGGCCACGGTCAAGGACGTCCAGACCTGGTCCGGGCTGACCCGCCTCGGCGAGGTGATCGACGGGCTCCGGCCCCGGCTGGTCACGTTCCGCGACGAGCGGGGCCAGGAGCTGTTCGACCTGCCGGACGCTCCCCGCCCCGGCGAGGACGTGCCGGCGCCGCCGCGCTTCCTGTACGACTTCGACAACCTCCTGCTGTCGCACGCCGACCGGAGCCGCGTCCTCACCGAGGCGTGCGCCAGGACACGCTCGCGCGTCAAAAACGGCTTGGTCCCCGGCACCGTGCTGGTCGACGGGTTCACCGCCGCGAACTGGAAGATCAGCCGAGGCAAGGAGGGAGCCGTCCTCGACATCTGGCCGTTCGCCGCGCTGTCGCGGCGGGACGCCGAGGCGGTCGCGGAGGAGGGCGCCCGGCTGCTCGGCTTCGCCGCCGCCGCCGCTCGGGCGCACGACGTCCGGATCCTGCCCCCGCTCGGTGAGTGACCCGGGTCAGGGCTTGCGCCCCACCGCGCAGAACTCGTCCACCTCCCGGCCGGGGTTCAGCGCGACGGCGGGCCGCCAGTACGGGCACGAGACGACGCCGGGTTCGACGAGTTCCAGGCCGTCGAAGAAGCTCGCGATCTGCTCCGGGGTGCGCAGGTTGTACGCCACGGACCCGGCCTCGTTCCAGATCGCGATGGCCTCGTCGAACTCCTTGCCCTTGACCACGTTGGTGCCGTCGGCGATGGCCAGGTGACTGCCCGAGGGCAGGGCGGCCAGCAGGCGGGCGGTGATCGACCGGGCCTCGGAGAGGTCGCCGACGTGCCCCAGGATGTTCATCAGCATCAGCCCGACCGGGCGGGTGAGGTCCAGGGTTTCCCCGGCAGCCGCCAAGATCTTGTCCGGATCGTGCAGATCGGCGTCGATGAACTCGGTGCCGCCCTCGGTGTGGCCCACGAGGAGGGCTCGGGCGTGCGCCAGCACCAGCGGGTCGTTGTCCACGTAGACGACCCTGGAGTCCGGGGCCACCCGCTGGGCGACCTCGTGGGTGTTGTCGTGAGTGGGCAGGCCGGTGCCGATGTCGAGGAACTGGCGGATGCCCGCCTCCCGGGCCATGTACTCGACGGCACGGGTCAGGAAGCCGCGGGAGGCCCGCGCGATGTCCACTATTTCGGGGAAGATCCCGCAGAACTGGTCGCCGATCTCGCGGTCCACGGCGTAGTTGTCCTTGCCGCCCAGCCAGTAGTTCCAGATGCGCGCCGAGTGGGCCGTCGTGGTGTCGATGCCGTTGGACGGCACCTGGCCGGGGACGGTGGGGGAGGAGTCAGGCACAGGCGGCCCTTTCTGTTGCGCGCGGAGCTGGATGATCACATCCTGCCGGTACGTCCCGATATGTGGGGGCGATTCCCGCGAGCGGTTAGCCTGCAAGTCACCCCCGACGATCCGGAGACGAGGTGCCATGGGCGTCGCTGAGCAGGCGGACGGTGTGAACGGCGCGGACGGTGTGAACGGCGCGGACGGCTGGCCGGACCTGGTCCGCCGGGCGACGGAGCTCGTCCGCGCCGCCGGTACGGGTGGCCGCCCCGCCGTACTCGGGATCACCGGAAAGCCCGGAGCGGGCAAGTCGACGCTCGCCGGCGCGCTCACCGCGGCACTGAACGCCGAGCGGCCGGGCGTCGCGGTGCTCGCCCCCATGGACGGTTTCCACCTGAGCAATGAGGTGCTCACCGGCCTGGGACTCCGCGATCGCAAGGGCGCGCCGGAGACGTTCGACGCCTGGGGATACGTCGCCCTCCTGGAGCGGATCAAAGGCGGGCGGGAGCCGGTCGTGTACGCGCCGACGTTCGACCGGTCGATCGAGGAGCCGGTCGCAGGGGCGGTCCCCGTCCCCCGGGACGCCGCTCTGGTGATCACGGAGGGCAACTACCTGCTGCTGGACGAGGAGCCGTGGAGTCTGGTCCGCGCACTCCTCGACGAGGTCTGGTACGCGGAGGTCGCGGACACGCTCCGGCTGGACCGGTTGACCGCCAGGCACGCGGCCTTCGGCAAGCCGCCGGAGCAGGCTCGGGCGTGGGCCACCGGCAGCGACGAGCGCAACGCCGCGCTGGTCGGGCCCACTGCCGACCGTGCTGACCTGCGCGTACGCTTGGACGGCTGGTCGCCGGGACGGCTTGGCCGCGCTACAGGACGTAGTGGACAATAGGCGAGATGTCGGGCGCCCCGTTGATCATCTTCTCCTTGATCGACACGCGCGTGCCGGCAGGACGGCGCGGTAGGCGTGACGTGATGGTGGGAGAGGGAGGCGCGACGTGGCGAGGAAGGCACCGGACGAGGACGTCAGCGAGAAGGACCTGGAGGTCGGCCGCCCCAAGGAGTGGGCCGCCGGGATCCCGGCGGTGGCGAAGTCGCTGCGCATGTCCTACGACCAGATGGGCGCCGGACGCACGTTCCTCACCCTGGTCAGGGTCAACCAGAAGCACGGCTTCGACTGCCCGGGATGCGCCTGGCCGGAGGGCGACCACCGCAGCCCGGCGGAGTTCTGCGAGAACGGCGCGAAGGCGGTGGCCGAGGAGGCCACGACCCGCCGGGTCACCCGCGAGTTCTTCGCCGCCCACTCCGTGGACGAGCTGGCCGGCCGTACGGACTACTGGCTGGGCCAGCAGGGGCGGCTCGCCGAGCCGATGCACAAGCCGGCGGGGTCGGACCACTACGTGCCGGTGAGCTGGGACGACGCGTTCGCCATCGTCGCGCGCGAACTGCGCGCGCTGGCCGGTCCGGACGAGGCCCTGTTCTACACCTCCGGCCGCACCTCGAACGAGGCCGCGTTCGTCTACCAGCTGCTGGTCCGCAGGTTCGGCACGAACAACCTGCCCGACTGCTCCAACATGTGCCACGAGTCCAGCGGCTCCGCGCTCAACGAGACCCTGGGCATCGGCAAGGGCACGGTGTCGCTCGAGGACCTGCACCGCGCCGACCTCGTCTTCGTGGTCGGGCAGAACCCCGGCACGAACCATCCCCGCATGTTGTCGGCCCTGGAGAAGGCCAAGCGGAACGGCGCGCGGATCATCGCGGTGAACCCGCTGCCCGAGGCCGGGCTCTTGCGCTTCAAGAACCCGCAGCGCGCGTCCGGGATGGTCGGGCGCGGCACGACCCTGGCGGACCGCTTCCTGCAGATCCGGCTCAACGGCGACCTCGCGCTCTTCCAGGGGCTGTCCCGGCTGCTGCTCGACGCCGAGGAGGCCGCCCCCGGCAGTGTCATCGACAAGCGGTTCGTCGAGGAGCACACCCACGGGTTCGAGGACTGGGCGGCGAGCCTGCGCGACCTCGACTGGGCCGAGGTGGCCGAGGCGACCGGGCTGGACCGGGCCGCGATCGAGGAGACCGCCACGGACGTGCTCGCGGCGAAGTCCGTGATCGTCTGCTGGGCGATGGGCCTCACCCAGCACAAGAACTCGGTGGCCACGATCCGCGAGGTGGTCAACTTCCTCCTGCTGCGTGGCAACGTCGGGCGACCGGGCGCGGGCGTCTGCCCGGTGCGCGGCCACTCGAACGTCCAGGGCGACCGCACCATGGGCATCTACGAGAAGCCGGGGAAGGCGTTCCTCGACGCGATCAGGGACGAGTTCGGCTTCGAGCCGCCCCGGCACCACGGGTACGACACCGTGGAGGCGATCAGGGCGCTGCGCGCCGGGCAGGCCAAGGTGTTCTTCGCGATGGGCGGCAACTTCGTCGCCGCCACGCCCGACACGGAGGTGACCGAGGCCGCGATGCGCGGGGCCAGGCTCACCGTCCAGGTGTCGACCAAGTTGAACCGCTCGCACGCCGTGTGCGGCGAGGAGGCGCTGATCCTGCCCACGCTGGGCCGTACGGAACAGGACGGCGACAGGTTCGTCACCGTCGAGGACTCCATGGGCATGGTCCACGCCTCGCGCGGACGACTGCGGCCGGCCTCGCCGCACCTGCTTCCGGAGGTGGAGATCGTCTGCCGGCTGGCCCGCGAGCTGTTCGGCCGGGACGACCACGTGCCGTGGGAGGAGTTCGCGGCCGACTACGGCGCGATCCGCGACCGGATCGAGCGGGTGATCCCGGGGTTCGACGATTTCAACGCCCGAGCGCTGGACGGGTTCGCGCTGCCCAACGCGCCGCGCGACGAGCGGCGCTTCCCCACGGCGACCGGCAGGGCCAACTTCACCGTGAACACCCTGGAGGTGCTGCGCGTCCCCGAGGGGCGGCTGCTGCTGCAGACCGTGCGCAGCCACGACCAGTACAACACCACGATCTACGGCATGGACGACCGCTACCGCGGCGTGCGCGGCGGTAGGCGCGTCGTCTTCGCCCACCCGGACGACCTCGCGGAACGCGGCCTGGCCGACGGCGACATGGTGGACCTGACCAGCGAGTGGCCCGACGGCGAACGCCGGGCCGAGGCGTTCCGCGTGATCGCCTACCCGACCGCGCGCGGGTGCTGCGCCGCGTACTTCCCCGAGACCAACGTGTTGGTGCCGTTGGACTCGGTCGCCGAGACCTCGGGCACCCCCACGTCGAAGAGCGTCGTGGTACGGCTCAGCCGGTCGTCACTGTGACCGGGAACGGCGCAGCCCCGCCACGCCGACGGCGGTGCCGGCGAGACCGACGACGATCCCGATCGCGCCGATGAGCCGCGCGGTGCCGTCGGACGCGTCCGATGACGACGCCGCCGCGTCGCTCACGGCGGCGACCGACGGCGCGGCGGCGGACGGGGACGACGCCGTGTGGCCACCGGCCGTGTCGTCGCCCGCGGCGACCAGCTTCAGGGTCGGAGCCGGGTGGTCCGGCTCGGAACCGTCCGCCTTGGCGGGGTCGGCCCACTTCACGACCTCGCCGCCCGAGTAGGTCTGGGCGGTCGGGAACGTCAGCTCGTCCACCTTGGTGGGCAGCGGGCCGACCGACGCCTCGAACTCCTGGAACTGGCCCGGGTCGATCTTCCCGCCGGTCCAGGTGATCTTCAGGACCGACTCGGTGATGGTGTCGCCCGAGTCGGACATCACGGGAGCCGGGAGCTTGCCCTGGGTCACCTTCACGTCCCAGCCCGGAACCGGCCGTACGGACACGAAGGGCAGCGGGTTGTCGGTCGGGAACTCCACCTCGACCTTGGTGGTGGAGGCGTTGTCCCGCTCGTTCGGGACGCGGAACGCGAGCTTGGACCAGGAGCCCTTCACCGCGGTTCCGGGGTTGACGGTCACATGGGCGAGAGCGGGTACGGCGAGGCCCAGCGTGAGGGCGAGGGCACCGGCGGTGACGGCCACGGTGCGGCGAGCTGCGGTGCTCAGTGTCATGGGAGGTTCTCCAGTCGTCTGCGTGATTGCCGGAAGAGCGCGAGCCGCAGGCCGGACGGGACGGGTACCCGGTCCGGGAGGTAGAGGTCGCGGTCGCGCGCGGAACGTCAGAAAACGGGGAAAACCGGTGGGCCGCGCCGTACCACCGCGTGCCTGAGTAGCCGGCCGGCCCGGCGGACGGGGACGGCGGCCGTGATCCCGCCGAGCGGGACGACCGGCGCTGGGGGCAGGTTCCCGGCGACCAGCAGGCGAAGCGCGGACGCGCCGAGCCTGCGGAGCAGGGACCACAACGCCGTCTCGCCGCGGGCCAGCCACCACCCGGTGATCAGGGTGGCGGTGAGGTGCGCGACGAGCATGCCGACGTCCACGCCGAGGCGGTGCGTGTGCGGCGGGACCGCGACCGCGTCCGGCGCGGCGCCGAGGCTGAGCAGCAGGTGCAGGAAGAGCTGCGCTCCGGCGAGGAGGCCGGTGATGGTCTCGCGGGACCGTTCGCGCCCGGCCAGTACGGCGGACGCCGCCATGACGGCCGCGCCACCGAAGGCCAGCGCGCCCGGCGTGGGCCCGGCCCCTCCCGCGAACCTGTGCGCGAACACGCCGAGACCCACGCAGACGGCCGAGAAGGCGGCGGCGCGGGCGAGACGCAGGGGGAGGCGGGCACGCATGACGCCCAAATGCTCTCACAGGGAACCCTCGGTCCGGCTCTTCCGTGAAGGTTTCATCTCGTACGCGGGAGGGGGCCTGTTTCGCGGTGATGCTCTCGTCCTGAAGGAGATGTACGGACATACTCGGACCCGAGCGGATCTCGTGGCGAGGACACCCTGAGTGGCGAGGAAACCATGACATTTCCCCCTGCACGTCTCCAGGAGCATCCGCGGGAACGTCCCGATGTGGGGCCGGGTGTGCTGACCGTGGCTCTGTTCGCCGTCGCGGCCTTCGGCGTGCTCGGTCTGGCCCTGTGGTTCGGCGGCGGCACGCCCCGGCCGGCGATCGAGGGGCTGCCCGCGCCCGACGTGGTGACGATGGTGGGACTCCCGGCCGTCCGCCTGCTCCACGACGTCTGCGCGGTCGCGACGGTGGGGACCCTGCTCGTCTCCCTGTGGGCGCCGGCGGAGCAGGCGGGCCGGATCGCGCGCTCCGCCGGGCCGTGGGCACTGGGGTGGGCGGCGAGCGCGGCGCTCACCGAGGTCCTCACGCTGTCGGACTTCCTGGCCCTGCCCGTGCCCGAGACGCTGAGTTCCGGCGTGCTGCCCACCTTCGTGTTCCACATCCCGCAGGGCCAGGCGTTCACGCTGGTCGGCCTGCTCGCCCTGGTGATCGCCGCCGGGGCCTACCTGCCGCTGGGCACGGGGGCACGCGCCGGACTGACCGGTCTGGGGGTCCTCGCCGTGCTGCCTCCGGCCTACGTGGGCCACTCGGCCTCGGCCGCGGACCACAACCTCGCGGTCTCCAGCCTGATGCTGCACATCGCCGCGGTCACGCTGTGGGTCGGCGGCCTGTACGGCCTGGTCACGCGGCTGCGCGGACCGGTGGCCGCGGTGCGGAGGTTCAGCGCCCTCGCCCTCTGCTGCTTCACGGCCGCCGGATTCTCGGGGCTGGTCAACGCCTGGATCCGGGTCGGGGATCCGACCCAGCTCTGGCAGTCCCGGTACGGCCTGCTGGTCCTCGCCAAGATCGCCGCGCTGGCCGCGCTCGGCTGGTTCGGATGGCGGCACCGTCGCCGGACCATCGTGGCGCTGTCGAGCGGTGGCGGCTCCCGGCCCTTCCTCCGGCTGGCGACGGGCGAGATCGGGGTGATGGCCGCGACGCTGGGCCTCGCGGTGGCGCTGTCGCGGACGGCGCCACCGGAGGCGTCGGGCGGCGTCGGGCACCAGCACGAGTTGCTCGGCTACGTCCTCGCGCCGTTCACGCCCGGCGGTCTGCTCACCGTGATCCGGCCGGACCCGATCGTGCTGTTCGCCGTCGTGGGAGCGGCGGTCGCCTACCTGGTCCGGGTGCGGCGGCTCGCCGGCGGATGGCCCGCAGGCCGGACCGTCGCCTGGCTGATCGGCTCCCTTGTCCTGCTGTACGGCCTGGCCGGAGGGGTGGCCGCGTACGGGCCCGCCGTCTTCTCCGGCCACGCGGCGCAGTACGCGCTGGTGGGGACGGCGGGACCGGCCCTGCTCGCTCTGGGCGCCCCGCTGTCCCTCCGCCTCGCGGTCGTCTCCCGGCCGCTGTCCCATCCGCTGACCGCTCTGGGCCTCTACGCCGCGCCGTACCTGCTCCTCTATCTCACCGGCTGCTTCGACCTGGCCCAGTCCAGCCTGGCCGTACGGCTGGTGGCGCAGGCCGTCGTCGTGGTGACCGGGACGCTGTTCTTCGCGGTGGCACTCGGCGTCGATCCGCTGCCCCGGGCGATCGGTGTGTCGATCCGTGTCCGGACGTTGCTCGGCGCGGCCGCCGTGCAGGTCTGGATCGCCTTGCTGCTGTTCACCGGGCCGCCCCAGGGCGCGGGTTGGTACGCGCTGCTCGACCTGCCCTGGGCGCCCGAGCGCGCGGGGGACCAGCGGTTCGGCGCGCTGCTCGGCCCCGGGATCTCCCTGGCCGTGATCATCGTGCTGCTGGCGCTGCTGCTGGGCCGGAGCCGGGCCGCCCGGCGCCGCCTCGCGGATCAGAAGGGTGGATGACCCGGGCCGTACCCGATCCGTACGCGCATCCGTCACCGGCCACAGGAGTGGTGAACGTATGATGATGTGAAAAATTCTTCAATTGAGGACCACTCTATGCCGGTGCTCCGCCGTCAGACCATGGCCGCGCTCCTGCGCGGGCTGCGTCCTGCCATGACCAGGGTCGGGGGACTGCTCCCCACACGCGCCGACTGGAAGCAGGCGCGCCGCAGTCCGGGACGCGACCTGATCGCCGGGCTCACGGTGGCCGTGGTCGCCCTGCCGCTCGCCCTCGCGTTCGGGGTCAGCTCCGGGCTCGGCGCCCAGGCCGGCCTGGCCACGGCGGTGGTGGCGGGCGCGCTGGCCGCCGTCTTCGGCGGCAGCAACCTCCAGGTGTCCGGCCCGACCGGGGCGATGACGGTCGTCCTGGTCCCGATCATGCGGCAGTACGGCGCGGACGGTGTCCTCATGGTGGGGTTGTTGGCCGGGGTCGTGCTTGTCGCCCTCGCGGTCGCCCGGGTGGGGCGGTTCGCCCGCTATATGCCGATGCCGGTCATTGAGGGGTTCACGGCGGGCATCGCTGTCGTGATCGCCCTCCAGCAGATCCCCGCCGCGCTGGGCGTCGCCAGCGCCACGGGCGACCGGGTCTGGCAGGTGGCGGCCGACGCCGCCGCCCGGTTCGCGGGCGATCCGCATCCCGCGGCGCCGCTCATGGCGCTCGCGGTCGCGGGGGCGATGCTGGTGGGGGCACGCTACCGGCCCGCGGTGCCGTTCTCGCTCCTCGCGGTGGTGGCGGCCACCGTGGTCGCGCAGATCACCGGGCTGGACGTCGCACGCATCGGCGCGCTGCCCGCGGGGCTGCCCGCGCCGTCCCTCGGCTTCGCCGACCCCGGCGCCTTCAGCGCCCTGCTGGCCCCGGCCCTCGCCGTCGCCGCGCTCGCCGCGCTGGAGAGCCTCCTGTGCGCGTCGGTCGCGGACGCGATGAGCGTGGGCGAGCGGCACGACCCCGATCGGGAACTGTTCGGCCAGGGCATCGCGAACCTGGCCGCCCCGTTGTTCGGCGGCATCCCCGCGACCGCCGCGATCGCGCGCACGGCGGTCAACGTGCGGTCGGGCGCACGCTCGCGCGTGTCCGCGCTGACCCACGCCGCCGTGCTCGCCGTGATCGTGTTCACCGCCGGGGGACTGGTCGGGAGGATCCCGCTCGCGGCGCTGGCCGGGGTCCTGCTCGCGACCACCGTACGGATGGTCGAGGTCGGCTCCCTGCGGGCCATCGCCCGATCCACCCGGAGCGACGCCGTCGTGATGGTCCTGACCTTCGCCGTCACGGTCGCCCTCGACCTGGTCACCGCCGTGATGGTGGGTGTGGGCGTCGCGATCGTGCTCGCGTTGCGCGCGGTGGCGCGCAGCGTCCGGGTCGAGCGGGTGCCGCTGGAAGGCGATCAGGGTGACGCCGCCGACCATGCCGCCGACCACGCCGCCGATCAGGATGCCGAGGAGCGGCGGCTGCTCGGCGAGCACATCGTGGCCTACCGCTTCGACGGTCCGCTGTTCTTCGGCGCCGCGCATCGGTTCCTGCTGGAGTTGTCGGAGGTCGCCGACGTACGCGTGGTCATCCTGCGCATGTCCCGCGTGTCCACCATCGACGCCACCGGAGCGAGCGTGCTCGGTGACGTGATCACCAGGCTGGAGCGCCGGGGCATCACCGTGCTGCTGTCCGGCATCCGCCAGGGGCACGACCAGGTGCTCGCCGCGCTCGGCGTCGCCGATCACCTTCGGAGGGACGGCCTGGTCTTCTCCGACACGCCCGCCGCGATCACCTGTGCCCGTAAACTGCTGAACCCGCCCACCGGATCACCCCTTCTGGGGGATCGTGCGCAGGCGCCAATTTAAGACTATCCTGGTAGGGATTTATCGAATAGCGCCGTCGCGGAGAGGATGGTGCACCAGTGAGCCCTGGACCGCGCGCGGAGACGCCGATGACCGCCGCCATCATGGCGGCGCGCTGGGTCCGGTCGGCCGCGGCCGACCGCCGGCACTGGGAACCCAATCCCGATCCGCGCGGCCGGTCCGCGATGGCGGGCGACCCGGCCTCGCTGTACTCCGGGGCCGCGGGGATCGTGCTGTTCTTCCTCGAGCTCGCCGCCGCCACCGGCCACGAGGAGTACCTGGAGGACGCCCGCGCCGGGGCGCTCCACCTGGCCGCCACCTGGAGGGAGCGGACCGACCTCTCGCTCTATCACGGGCTGGCGGGCGTGGTCTTCGCCCTGGGCGAGGCCGGATGGGCGACCGGCGACGAGCGGATCGGCGCGGCGGCCCGCGCGGGGGCCGACCACCTCGCCCACGCCGTACGCCGGATGGACGGCGGCGTCGGCTGGACCGGCGATCCCGCCCAGCGCGGCGACGGCGGGATCGTCCTCGGATTGCTGCACGCCGCCGGGATGCTCGGCGTCCCGCTGTACGAGGAGGTCGCCGTGGCGGCGGGTGAGCGCATCGCCGGGCTGGCGGTGCCCGGCCACCGCTTCGGCGGCGACTCGTGCGCCGGCCTGCCCACCGACGCCGTCACCCCCGGGTTCCTGTCCGGCACCGCGGGGACGGCGTTCCTGCTGGCCCGCCTGTACGGAGTGACCCGCGACGAGCGATACCTCGCGGCCGCCCGCCGGGGCGCGGACTTCGTCCGCACGGTCAGCGTGGTCACCGACAGGTGCGCCTTCGTGCCGCACCACGTCCCCCAGGGGCGAGGGCTGCACTACCTCGGTTTCTGCTCCGGCTCCGCGGGCGTGGCCCGGATGTTCTACGAGCTGTACCGCGTGACCGGTGACCCCGGCGACCTCGACTGGGTCGAGCGGCTGGCGCACGGCATCGTCCAGAGCGGCGTGCCGGGGCGGCAGACGGCCGGCTACTGGAACGTGGCCTGCCAGTGTTGCGGCACGGCCGGGCTCCTCGAACTGTTCGTCGGCCTGTGGGCCGCCACGGGACGCGAGGCGCACCTCGACTTCGCCCGGTCCCTCGCCGGCAACCTCATCGGCCGCGCGACCGGGCACGACGGCAGGGGATACCGCTGGTACCAGGCGTATCGGCGGCTGCGGCCGTGGGAGGTCACCGCGGACACCGGCTACATGGTCGGCGCCGCGGGGATCGGCGCGGCGCTCCTGCACCTGGACGCGGCGGGGCAGGCGAGCTCGCCCCGCCGCCTCATCATGCTTCCGGACAACCCGTTTCCCGCGATCCCCGTGCCCGCCGCGCTGCTGCGCGAGTCCTCGTAAGCGCCACGGGGGGATCAACGCCTGGGGCGGCGGCCCTTCAGCGCGGAGGCGACCCGCGAGAGGACGCGGTCCCACTCCGAGCCGAACGGGTTGTCCTGGACCAGATACGTCCACGTCGCCGTGGGCCGTCCCAGCCCCTGGTCGGCCAGGTCACGGCTGACGTCCACGGTCTCGAACGTCTCCTTCGACCGCCGTCCGATCTCGTCGAGCAGCCGCCGGTAGGCGGGGACGGCCTCGCGGTTGAACTCGTCGAGCGGGTTGAGCCGGCCGAGCGCCCGAAGGTGGATGCCCTCGCGGACGTCCGCCATGTGGGCGAGGTGCTCGGTCCAGCAGCGGTCCAGGTGGTAGAGCACGATCTGGCGGGCGGCCCGCTCGACGGCTGCCTCCCCGGCGGACGCGCACAGCTCGGCGTACCGCTCGGGGCAGGCGGCCGCGAGCGCCCGGCCCCCCGCGTCGCCGTGCAGGATCCGGTCACGCTGCTCGAGGAGCTGGGCCCGCTGCCGTTCGAGCAGCCGGGTGTAGCGCCAGGTGTTCCGGTGGATCTCCAGGTGGACGCCTTCGGCGACCCGCTGCGCGTGGCCCACCGTCCACCCGCCGTGCGGGTGCCGTACGACGCCGTCGGGGTCGGCGGCGGGTAGCGCCAGGTCCGGGGCGTAGGCGGTGAGCAGCTCGTCGGCGCCGCTGACGAAGAACACCGAGCCGCCGGGGTCGCCCTGCCGTCCCGAGCGCCCCCGGAGCTGGTCGTCGAGCCGGCTGCTGTCGTGGCGGCCGGTGCCGATCACGTACAGGCCGCCGAGATCCTTGATCAGCCGTTCCGACTGGTCGTCGGTCGTACCCACGCCGCCGAGGCGGATGTCGGTGCCGCGCCCGGCCATCTGGGTGGACACGGTGATCGCGCCGCGCGCCCCGGCGCGGGCGATGATCGCGGCCTCTTCCGCGTCGTTCTTGGCGTTGAGCACGACGGGAGTGAGGCCCCGCGCGCGCAGCCGCAGGTCCAGGCGCTCGGACTCGGCGACGTCCAGGGTGCCGACCAGGATCGGACGGCCGGTGGCGTGCTGGGCGGCGATCTCCTCGACGATCGCCCGGACCTTGTCGTCGGAGTCGGCGAAGATCCGGTCCGGCTCGTCCGCCCTGACGCAGGGGCGGTTGGGCGGGATGACCGCCACCTTCAGGTCGTAGAACTCGCGGAGCTGGTCGCCGACGGCCACCGCCGTACCCGTCATGCCGCATATTTCGGGATAGCGGGTGAGGAGGCCCTGGATCGTGATCGAGTCGAGGATCTCCCCGGTCTCCGACGGCGCCAGCCGCTCCTTGGCCTCGACGGCCGCCTGGAGGCCGTCCGGCCAGCGCTGCAGCAGCGCGACCCGCCCCCGCGACGGATTGATCAGGTGGACCCTGCCGTCCCTGACGATGTAGTCCACGTCCCGGGTGAGCAGCGCGTGCGCGTGCAGCGCGAGGTTGACCTCGGTCACCGTGCCCGGGTGGTCGTAGAGGTCGATGCCCAGGGCCTTCTCCACCGTGTCGGTGCCCTTGGGGGTGAGGAAGACGTTGCGTCCCTCGTCGTCGATCTCGAAGTGGTAGCCCCGGGACAGCCTCCGTACCAGGGCGGCCATCTCGGGCGCGGCCTGGCCGGGGTCGGCGGCCCCGGCGAGGATCAGCGGCACGCGGGCCTCGTCCACCAGCACCGAGTCCGCCTCGTCGACGAGCGCGACCTCCGGCGCCGGGACCAGGAGGTCGGCCGGGTCGGTGCGCAGCCGGTCGCGGAGCACGTCGAACCCGAGCTCGCTGACCGCCGCGTACGTCACGTCCCGGGAGTACGCCGCGCGCCGCTCCTCAGGGGTGGAGCTCTCGCCGATCCAGCCGACGGTGAGGCCGAGCGACTCGTACAGCGGCCCCATCCACTCGGCGTCCCGCCTGGCCAGGTAGTCGTTGACCGAGATCACGTGGACCCGCCTGCCCCGCAGCGCGAACCCGGCCGCGGCCAGCGCTCCCGACAGGGTCTTGCCCTCGCCGGTCGCCATCTCGGCGACGTTGCCGTCCAGCAGGGCCAGCATGCCCATGAGCTGCACGTCGTACGGGCGCTCCCCGAGGGTCCGCCGGGCCGCCTCCCGGACCACCGCGCAGAACTCGGCGGTGCCGACGGTGTGCCCCTCCGGGGGTGTCAGCTCGGCGCGCGACTCCACCTCGGCTTCCAGTCGTGCCGCCTCGGTGACGACCGCCTGGAACCGCGTCAGATCGACGCTTCCCGGCTTTTCGAGGAAGCGTCTGATCATCTGCGGCATCCAGGCCATGCCTGCTCCAACGAGTTGTTTGCCGGACTGGGTTCCCTCTGTCCGGTTTCCCGGTGCCATTCAAACGCAACGATCATCCCATTGCGAAACGTTCATGACACGACCTGACAGGTATAGCGGGCAGAGTGAACGCCATGACGACCATCGCGAAACTGATCGCCGTGACCATCGACTGCGCCGAGCCGAAGCGGCTCGCCGACTTCTATTCCCAGATCACCGGCTTCGAGGTCCAGTACGCCGAGGAGGAGTACGCCGGGATCGGCGACGGGACCACCAGCATCTACTTCCAGCGGATCCCCGACCGGAAGCCCGGTTCGTGGCCCGGCCCGGACAAGCAGTTCCACCTCGACTTCCGCGTCCCCGACGTGGCCAAGGCGGTCCAGGAGTACATCGATCTCGGGGCGAGCAAGCCGGAGTTCCAGCCGGGCGACGGATGGGTCGTCCTCGCCGATCCGGAGGGACACCTGTTCTGCGTCTGCCCGGAAAGATCCTGACCTCCCGGAAGGCCGCGCTCCCGGGGGTGGCGGGGGAAGTTGATTTTGTCCCTAAGCTGACGTGGTGACATCGCACGTTGAACGACTCCCCGGCCGGTGCCCATGATCTGGGCGGGAGTGATCATCGCCCTGGTCGGCGCGCTCGGATACGCGCTGGGCGCGGCCCTGCAGCAGTTCGAGGCGGTCCGCGATGGAGCCACGCTCCAGCTGGTCAGGCGTCCGCGCTGGTGGATCGGCGGGATCATCGGCTTCACCGGCGCCAGCCTGCACGCGGTGGCGCTGAGCATGGCGCCGCTGGTCGCGGTGCAGCCGGTCAGCGTCGCGACGCTGGTCTTCGCGGTGCCGTTCGCGGCCATGCTCCACGGCAGGCGGCCGCACAAGGCCGAGATCATCGGCTCCGTCGCGGTGGCGGCCGGGTTGCTCGGCCTCATGCTGCTGGTGCCCGCGCACAATGTCACGCCGTCGCTCTCCGACGGGGCCGCGCTCGGCCTGATCGGATGCGTCGGCGTGATCGTGGCGGTCAGCTTCGGCGTCGCCCGGTTCCTGCGTGGGCCGGCCAAGGCGCTGGCGATGGCGGTGGGCGCCGGCTCGGTCACCGCCACGGTGTCCACCTTCGTCCGGGTCGTGGGCGGCGGGCTGCACGGCGACCTCTCCCGGCTGCTGCACTGGTTCACGCTGGCGATCCCCGTGCTGCTCGTGTGCGCCGTGGTCCTGCTGCAGAAGTCGTACGCCGTTGGCTACTTCGGCATCGCCTACGCCGGGGTCCAGGTGATCGACCCCATCACCTCGGTCCTCGCGGGAGCCATCCTCCTCGGAGAGTCGCTGCCGACCGGCGCCGGGCAGGTGCTCCCGGCGCTGCTGGCCGCGGCCGTCCTGATCGGCGGCACCGTGACGCTGGGGCGGCTGGCGCCGGACCATTCCCGCAAGGCGCCCGCCGCCGTCCCGGTCAGCTCGTCGGCGGCCGCCAGTTGAACACCGCGTCCGCCTGCCGCAGGGCGGCGGTCGGCCCGGTCAGTCCCGCGAGGGAGAGCACCGTGTCGCGCGCGAAGACGGTGGCCGGGCCCGTCAGCCGGGTCAGCCGGGTGATCGAGGCGGAGCGCCGGACGATCGCCGTGGTCCTGGGCAGCCGGTCGCGGGTGTAGGCGGCGAGGCCGTCCTCGACGGACGCGCAGTCGCTCGCATGGTGCGCCAGGACGATCGCGTCCTCGATCGCCTGGCAGGCCCCCTGGCCCAGGTTCGGCGTCATCGGGTGGGCGGCGTCGCCGAGCAGCGCGACCCGACCCCGATGGAACGCGGGGAGCGGCGTTTCCATGGAGAAGACGTCGCTGCGTATCACCCGCGCCGGGTCGGCGCGCTCCACCAGCGCGGGGATCGGGGCGTGCCAGGTCCGGAACCGTCGCAGCAGCTCGGCCTTCTCCTCCGCCGGGTCCGCGTGGCCCCACCCCGACGGGACGGCCGCGGTGGCGTAGCAGTACACCTCGTCACCGGCCAGCGGCATGACGCCGAAGACCAGCCCGCGGCCCCATGTCTCGGCTGCGGTGGCCCCGCTGCCGGGAACGATGAACCGCCAGGCCGTCACGCCCGAATAGACCGGCTCCGGGTGACCGGGGAAGAGGGCACGGCGTACCGCCGAGCGGATGCCGTCGGCGGCGACGACGAGGTCCGCTCGCAGCTCACCCGCGTCGGTGCGCACCCGCCCCGAGGAGGCGTCCACGTCGTGGACGGCGGTGTTCAGGCGCAGCGCGCCGGGCGGGAGCAGGCCGGTGAGCAGTTCCACGACCGTCGCGCGGCGCAGGAGCACGATCGGGTCGCCGTACCGCGCCTGGGCGGCCTCGGCGCTGGTGCGGGACAGCCAGCCGCCGGAGGTGCGGCGTATGCCGGCCACGCCCTGCAGCGCCGCGAGTTCGCGCAACCGGTCGCCGATGCCGATCGTGTCCAGCGCCCGCAGCGCGTTGGGCGCGATCGCCAAACCGGAGCCGACGGGCTCGACCGAGGGCGCCCGCTCGCACACCGTCACCGTCCAGCCCCGCGTGGCCAGGGCGGCCGCCGCCGTCAGCCCGCCGATCCCCGCACCGATCACCAACGCGTCGCCCATGACAGCCTCCGTCGCTCACTACATCTGTAGTCCGAGCATACTACGGCTGTAGTGAGGGCGACTACGGCTGTAGTATCCAGGCATGTCGAACCAGCGGGTGACGCGCATCGCGGACGCGGCCATCGAGATCCTGGCCGAGCGGGGAATGCGCGGGCTCACCCATCGGGCGGTCGACGAGGCGGCCGGGCTGCCCGCGGGATCGACGTCCAACCATGCCCGCACCCGGGCCGCGCTCCTCGCGCTCACCCTGGCCCGGCTCACCGAGCTCGAGCAGGCGATCTTCTCCGACCTGTCGCCGGAGCCGGGCGGTTTGGTGGAGACGCTGGCGCAGATGATGCATCGCGCTCTGCACCGCGACCGGCACGTCACGATCGCGCGCTATGAGCTGGCCCTGGAGGCGACCCGCAGGCCCGAACTGCGCGAGATCTACGACCAGGCCGGGCGCGGATTCCGCGAGCCCGCCGTCGCGCTGTTCGCCGCCGCCGGGTCCTCCGACCCCGTACGGCACGGCCGCCAGGCGGTGGCGTACGCCGAGGGCATCCAGTTCGACGCGGTGGTGGGGGCGGGATCCACCCCCAGTCTCGACGATCTGCGCGCGGCCTTCACCGAGTTCCTCCGGGGCGTCTTCTCGGGAAACGCTCCGTAGGGCCGTCAGCGCGAGATGAGGCAGGCCCGGTTGGCGGGCCACTCGTCGTCGAGGATCGAATAGTAGGGGCTGTCCCGCCAGGTGCCGTCGGCCC
This sequence comes from Microtetraspora glauca, assembly GCF_040656155.1. Taxonomy (NCBI): domain Bacteria; kingdom Bacillati; phylum Actinomycetota; class Actinomycetes; order Streptosporangiales; family Streptosporangiaceae; genus Microtetraspora; species Microtetraspora glauca. The sequence goes on along the minus strand of NZ_JBFALK010000020.1, from coordinate 178,423 downwards.
GGCGGTACTGCCGCCGAAGGATGCCCTCCAGCACGCCGCCGATCCGCTCGATCGCCGCGCGGGACCGCAGGTTGAGGATGTCGGTCTTGAGCACGACCCGGTTGAGGCCCAGCGAGCCGAAGGCGTGGTCCAGCAGGAGGATCTTGCACTCGGTGTTCACCCCGGTGCGCCAGTACGCCCGGCCGTACCACGTCGAGCCGATCTCCACGCTGCCGTCGAAGCCGCTCACGTTCCAGAAACCGGTGGAGCCGACCGCCCGCCCGGTCTCCTTGAGGATCACGGCGAACTGGGTGGTCTCCGGATCGTCGCGCAACCGGAGGATCATGTGCCGCATGTCGGCCTCCGACCGGGGCATGGCGCCCGGCCGCCACCGCCAGACCTCCTCGTCGCCGCCCAGCGCCGCGAGCAGGTCGGGCGCGTGGTCGAGGGTGATCGGCTCAAGCCGGACGACATCGCCATCGAGCACGACGGGTTGGGGCATCTTCGCTGTCATGCGTGCAGGTTAGCGACCTCGGGCCGCGCCGCCGCGGGAAGGTCGGGCACGCGGTGTCGACACACATACCGTCTGGTCGGTACGCTTCCAGGCGTGAACGCAGACCCGCCCGGCCTGGACCTCGCCCGCCTCTCCCGCCACCTGGAAGGTGAGGGCCTGACCCGCGGACCGCTGCGCGCCGAGGTGATCCACGGAGGCAAGTCCAACCTGACCTACGTCGTGCGCGACCAGGCGCGGACGTACGTGGTGCGCCGCCCGCCGCTGGGCCACGTCCTCGCCACGGCGCACGACATGGGCAGGGAGTACCGCGTCATGACCGCGCTCCGGGACACCGGCGTCCCGGTGCCCGTGACCTACCACCTCTGCCAGGACCCCGACGTCGTCGGCGCGCCCTTCTACGTCATGGAGTACGTCGAGGGCGGCCAGCCGCCGGTAACCCCGGAGATCGCGCGTGACCTGATCGCGGTGCTGGCCACGCTGCACTCGATCGCCCCGGACAGCGTCGGCCTCGGCGACTTCGGCAGGCCGGACGGCTTCCTCGAACGCCAGGTCGGCCGGTGGAAGCGCCAGCTCGACGCATCGCGCAGCCGCGAGGTGCCGGGCATCGACGACCTGTACGCCCGGCTCGCGCGCGCCGTGCCAGAGTCCGGCTCGCCGGCGATCGTCCACGGCGACTTCAAGCTCGGGAACACCCTCATCGCGGGCGGCCGGGTCAGGGCGGTCCTCGACTGGGAGATGTCGACGCTCGGCGACCCGCTCACCGACCTCGCGCTGTTCCTGCTGTACGGCGAGTTCGCCACACTCGACAGCGGCCGCAACTCCGGCGTGGCCGACTCGCGGGAGCTGGCCGGCCACTACGCGGCCGTGTCCGGCCGTGACCTGTCCCGGCTCGGCTGGTACGTGGGGCTCGCCTGCTTCAAGCTCGCGGTGATCGCCGAGGGCATCCATTTCCGGTACACCAAGGGGCTCACGGTCGGCGACGGCTTCGCCGAGATCGGAGACCAGGTGGCCCCGCTGGTCGCCCGTGGACTCATGGAGGTCTGACCGATGGATTTCGGGTTCGACGACGTCACGCTGGAGCTGCGCGAGCGGCTGACCGCGTTCATGGACGAGTGCGTCTATCCCGCCGAGCCCGTCTTCGCCGAGCAGGCGGCCGCCGGAGGCTGGTCCCCGCCGCCGGTGCTGGAGGGCCTGAAGGCCGAGGCGCGCCGCCGCGGCCTGTGGAACCTCTTCCTGCCCGGCGAGGAGGGCGCGGGCCTCACGAACCTCCAGTACGCCCCGCTCGCCGAGGTGATGGGGAGGTCCCCGGCCATCGCCCCCGCGGCCACCAACTGCGCCGCGCCGGACACCGGCAACATCGAGTTGCTCGCGCAGTTCGGCAGCGACTGGCAGCGCGAGCGGTACCTGGAGCCGCTGCTCGACGGCCGTATCCGGTCCGCCTTCGCGATGACGGAGCCCGACGTCGCCTCCTCCGACGCGACCAACATCTCCACGTCGATCACCCGGGACGGCGCCGAGTACGTCGTCAACGGCCGCAAGTGGTTCATCACCGGCGCGATGAACCCGAACTGCGCCGTCTTCATCGTGATGGGGCAGACCGACCCGGAAGCGCCGTCGCACCGCAGGCAGAGCATGGTCCTGGTCCCGCGCGACACTCCCGGGCTGACGGTCCGGCGGGGGATGACGGTCTTCGGTTACGACGACGCCGACCACGGCGGCCACGCCGAGATCCTCTTCGAGGACGTACGGGTGCCCGCCGACCACCTGATCGGCGAGGAGGGCGGCGGGTTCGCGATCGCCCAGGCCCGCCTCGGGCCCGGCCGGATCCACCACTGCATGCGCCTGATCGGCATGGCCGAGCGCGCGGTCGAGATGATGTGCCGCCGCACGCTGGCACGTACGGCGTTCGGCAAGCCGATCGCCCAGCAGGGGGTGGTCCAGGACTGGATCGCGGAGTCCCGGGTGAAGATCGAGCAGCTCCGGCTGCTCGTGCTGAAAACGGCCTGGCTGATGGACACCGTGGGCAACCGCGGAGCCCACACCGAGATCCAGGCCATCAAGATCGCGACGCCGGTCACGGTCGAGTGGATCCTCGACAAGGCCATCCAGGCGCACGGCGGAGGCGGCGTCAGCCAGGACTTCCCGCTCGCGGCCCTGTGGGCGGGAGCCAGGACCCTGCGGTTCGCCGACGGACCGGACGAGGTGCACAAGCGTTCCCTGGCGTACCGGGAGCTCAAGAAGCACATGAGCCCCGCTGAGTAGAGGGATATCTCATGACATGGAGTGAAACGACGGTGAAGGAGCGCGTCCGCGCGTTCCTCGCCGCCCACGACCCCTCGGCCATGGACCGGCTGGACTTCCTGCGGGCCAGGTTCGACGCCGGACTCGCCTGGGTGCACTTCCCCGAGGGGCTCGGCGGCCTCGGCGCCCCGCGCGACCTCCAGTCCGTCGTCGAGGGCGAGCTGCGTGGGACGCCGGACAACCGGCCGAGCCGGATCGGCATCGGACTCGGCATGGCGGCTCCGACGATCCTCGGCTTCGGCACCGAGGAGCAGAAACGCCGCTTCCTGCGTCCGCTCTGGACGGGGGAGGAGGTCTGGTGTCAGCTCTTCAGCGAGCCCGGCGCCGGATCCGACCTCGCCACGCTCGCCACCCGCGCGGTCAGGGACGGCGACGAATGGGTGGTCGACGGGCAGAAGGTGTGGACGTCCAGCGCCCACACCGCCCGGTGGGCGATCCTCGTCGCCCGCACCGACCCGGACGTGCCCAAGCACCGCGGGCTCACCTACTTCGTCTGCGACATGGAGGCGCCCGGCGTCGAGGTGCGGCCGCTCCGGCAGATCACCGGTGAGGCCGAGTTCAACGAGGTGTTCCTCACCGGGGTCCGGCTCCCGGACTCGCTCCGGCTCGGCGCGGTCGGCGACGGATGGCGGGTCGCGCAGACCACGCTGATGAACGAGCGGGTCGCCATCGGCGGTACGCCCGGCCGCCACACGATGATCGGCACGGTCTGCGAGACCTGGCGGGCCCGGCCCGAGCTGCGCACCCACGACCTGCACCAGCGCCTGCTCCGGCTGTGGGTGGACGCCGAGGTCCTGCGCCTCACCGGCGCGCGGCTCCGCGAGCAGCTCGCCGTGGGCCGCCCGGGGCCCGAGGGGTCGGGCATGAAGTTGTCGTTCGCGCGGCTGCACCAGGAGCTGTCCGGCCTGGAGGTCGAGTTGCTGGGCGAGGACGGCCTGGCCTACGACGACTGGGCCTTCCGCCGCCCGGAGACGGTCGACTTCGTCGGACGCGAGGCGGGCTACCGCTACCTGCGGGCCAAGGGAAACTCCATCGAAGGTGGCACCTCCGAGATCCTCCGCACCATCATCGCCGAGCGGGTGCTCGGCCTTCCCGCCGAGCCGCGAGCCGACAAGGACATCCCCTGGAAGGACCTGCCCCGATGACGACGCCACCGGTCTCACTGCTCTACACGGAGGTCGAGGAGGAGCTCCGGGCGGCGGTCCGGTCCCTGCTCGCGGACGCGTGCCCGCACTCCGCGGTCCTGGCGCGGATCGAGTCGGCCACGCCGTACGACGGGGACGTGTGGAAGGCGCTCGCGCGGGACATCGGCGCGGCGGGGCTGCTCGTCCCCGAGGAGTTGGGCGGAGCGGGCGCGTCGGCCCGCGAGGCCGCGGTCGTGCTGGAGGAGCTGGGCCGGGCCGTCGCGCCCGTCCCGTTCCTCACCAGCGCCGTGCTCGCGACCCACGCCCTGCTCGCCGCCCGTACGGCGGGAGGCGGCGAGGTGGCCGACGACCTGCTGGAACGGCTCGCCTCGGGGGAGATCACGGCGGCGCTTGCCGTGTCCTTCGCGGCGTCGCCGTATCGGCCGGCGGGAGGCGAGGTGACGTTCGAGCCGGGTGACGGCTCCGACGGCTCCGACGGCTCCGACGGCGGCGGCGAGGTCGTGGTGAGCGGGCGGGTGACGGGCGTCGCCGGGGCCGACGTCGCCGACGTACTGCTGGTCCACGCCCGCGTGCCGGGCATGGACGCGAGCGCGCTGATCGCCGTCGGGACGCGGGAGCAGGGCGTCCAGATCACCCCGGTGACGTCGCTTGACCTGACCCGGCCGGTGGCCATGGTGTCCCTCGGCTCGGCCCGGGGCCGGGTCGTCGCCCGGGGAGAGGGGCCGGACGGCGCCGACCTGGTCGCGTCCATCGTGCGTGACGCCCTCGCGTTCGGGGCGGGACTGCTCGCGTCCGAGCAGCTCGGGCTGGCCGAGTGGTGCCTGACCACCACGGTGGAGTACGTCAAGGAGCGCAAGCAGTTCGCCCGCCCGGTCGGCTCGTTCCAGGCGCTCAAGCACCGGCTGGCGGATCTGTGGCTGGAGATCGGCGGCGCCCGCGCAGCCGCTCGCAACGCGGCGGGTGCCCTCGCGGCCGGCGACCTGCCGGGCGGGGCGTCCGGGGATTCCGGGGCGTCCGTGGCGGTCGCGGTGGCGCAGGCCCACTGCGGGGACGTGGCCGTGCACGCCGCCGAGGAGTGCGTCCAGCTGCACGGCGGGATCGGGATGACATGGGAGCATCCCGCGCATCTCTATCTCAAGCGGGCCAAGGCCGATCAGATCGCCTTCGGCACTCCCGGAGAGCACCGGAACGCCCTCGCGCGTCTGGTGGACGTCCCGGCGCCGCTGGGAGAGCCGATCAGCAGGACCTGAGCTTGTGGACGACCGGGTTGCGTGGGACCTCGTTCGGGTTCACCGAGGTGCCGGTGGACTCGACCGGGGGGCCGGCACCGCCGGGGCCGTGTGTCAGGGCTCGGGGTGGAGCGAGGCGAGGAGGAGGTCGGCGAAGTGGCGGCCGACCTCGGGTCCCGTGAGCGGCCCGTCGGGGTGGTACCACGTGCCGAGGTGGTGGACCGAGCCGAAGAAGAAGTCGACCACCATCTCGGCCGGGATGTCCGCGCGGAACACGCCGGTTCGCTGGCCCTCGGTGACCAGGTCGCGGAAACACTCGTGGTAGCGGCGGCGCTCGGCCCTGACCGTCTTGCGGGTGTCGGGGGCGAGCTGGTGCATCGAGCGAAAGAAGATCTTCGAGTCGTCGAGGTTGTCGACCGTGGTGACGACCACGTCCATCGCGGCGGTGTGCAGCCGCTCGGCGATCGGGCCCTCCGCCTGGGCGAACGTCATCAGGCGGTCCATCTGCATCCGCAGGACCCGGCCGTAGATCTCGTGGAGGAGATCATCCTTCGAGGCGAAATAGTGGTACATGGCGCCTTTGGTGACCCCGGCCGCCGTGACGATCTCCTGGACGGACGTGCTCTCGAAGCCGCGGTCGGCGAACAGGCGCGTGGCCTCGGCGAGCAGGCGATGCCGTACGGGCTCCTCGACCGTGGCTCCGCTGCGCGCCATGGTGACCTCCCTGGTGTGGTGGGCCCCCAGCATACCGACTGGTCGGTTGCGGCAATGTTTCCGGGTATGCCTATTTGTTGTTGAAATGCGGCTTTTTGAGATCTGGAGCTCCGTTTCCGAGACCTGGAGCCCCTGCTCGGTTTAGCGTGTGCAGAGCAGTCCTGATCTCTCGGGGAGCATCCGGTGCCAAGCGGGTCCATCTATGTGCCGCGCGACGAGAAGTTTACCGGCGCGTCGCCGCAGAACCTTTACGTGACCTTCTGGTTCGCGGGCCGCAAGAGCCGGCTCTGGACGCGCGGGGTCATCGGCGTGGCGGGGTTCGCCGCCGGAAGCCTGCTCGCCGCCCGGTTCGGCTGGGCCGACACCCTGCTCGTGGGCCTCGTGGTGGGCGCCCTCGCCGCGCTCGCCGACTTCCTCGTCGCCTGGCGTTCCTACGCCCGGACCGCCGTGTGGCGGGGGCAGAAGCGCGGGGAGGTCCGCACCGGCCGGTTGTTGCGCCACGGCCTGACCCGGCACGGCTACCACGTCATGGACGGCCGTGCCGTACCCGGAGAGGCGTCGATCGACCACCTCGTCATCGGCCCCGGCGGGGTGTGGATCGTGGACAACGAGGCGTGGGCGCCGGACACCCATATCGCCAGGTACGGCGAGCGCCTGTTCTTCGACGAGAAGTACGGCACCTCGGTCGCGAAGGGACTGATCGGCGCGGCGTCGGCGCTGGCCGGGCTGCTGTCCCGCGAGACGGGGATCGACGTCACGATCTCGCCGGTGCTCGCCGTTCACAGCGGCAAGATCGAGGGGCGCGGCGGGACGCTCGTAGGCGAGGGCCTGACCGTCGCCTATCCCCACAAGGTGGCCCGCTGGATGCGTGCCTCGCCGAACGGGTCGCTGACGGCGGAGCAGGTCGAGCTGCTCTCCCGGACCGCCGCCCGTGTCCTGCGCGGCTCCGGTCTGCGCTTCTAGGCCGCTTCTAGGCCGCCGGCAACGGAGGCGGCGACGATCAGCCGGACGCGCACTCCCGGCTGCCGCGGCGGATGTCGGTGAAGGTCGACGCGCCGAGCGACAACTCCCGCACGATCAGCGGTGTCCATCGCTCGCCCAGAAGCTCCAGAGCGCGCGCCACCGCGCAGAACTGGCCGTATCCGTTCACCCGGCGCACGGTGCGCGGGGAGGGCGGAGTGGTCGGTTCAAAGATTGAACTACAGACGGTGCGCGACCGGCTCGACGATCGAAGCCGTGAGTGAGGGCGGCCCGGCGCCTACCGCATCGAGGGCATCGGCATCGGTCATCCGCCGCCCATGTGGGACCCCGCCCTGGTGGACGAGGTCGTTCCGATCTCCACCGCCGACGCCGAGGAGATGGCCCGGCGCCTGGCCCGGGAGGAGGGCCTGTTCGCCGGAACGTCGTCAGGGGCGAACGTCCTCGCCGCGATCAGGGTCGGGCAACGTCTTGGGGCGACCGCCAGGACCGTCACCCTGCTCGTGGACTCGGGACTGAAGTATCTCAGCACGGACGTGTACCGACGGTGACGTGACGCGCGTCACCCTCATGCCCGTGGTCGGCTACGCGAGGTCCTCGATGAACGTGGCGAGCTGCGTGACATTCCGGCATTCGTGCATCGGGACGATCCCGGCGTACGAGGTGGCGACGGAGTCCCCGGTGTCCCACTGCGGCCGGGGTTCCGGGTTGAGCCAGTAGGCGTGCCGCGCCTCCGCGGCCAGCCGGCCGAGCGTCTCCAGCGCGGGCGGCTGGTAGTTGGAACGGGCGTCGCCCAGGATCAGCAGCGACGTCCTCGGCCCGATGGCGTCGCCGTAGCGCTCGGCGAACGTCGTGAAGACATGGCCGTAGTTCGTCCGCCCGAATCGGGTGATGTCGGCTTCCTTCGTCAGCCGGAGGACCGCGTCCAGGACGTCGGCACCCGGGTGGAAGAGCGTGGTGATCTCGTCCACGATGTCCACGAACGCGAACGCCCGCACCTTGGTGAACTGCTCGCGCAACGCGAACGTCAGCAGCAGCGTGAAATGGGAGAACGCGGCGACGGAGTCGCTCGCGTCGCACAGGATCACCAGCTCGGGCTTGTGCGGGCGGCGCGGCCGCAGGTGGGTGGTGAGGGGCACCCCGCCCGTGGAGAGCGAGGCCCGGACCGTGCGCCGGAAGTCGAGTCGTCCCCGATGTCCTCGTTTCTGCTTGACGGTGAGCCGGGTGGCGAGGCGGCGGGCGAGCGGGTAGACCTCCCGGCGCAGCCGGGCCAGTTCGTCCTTCGTCATGCGGAGGAAGTCCACGCGGTCGATCGGCGGCGCGACGGTCGCCTTGGCGATCCTCTCGATGCCGGACTCCTCGGCGATCCGGCGCCGGACGTCGGACGCGACGGCTTCCTCGAACTTCCTGATATTTCGGGATATCTGGTGACGGGCGAGCTTCTCCGGCAGGCCGCCCCGCTCGGCTCGGCCCTGCTCGGCGAGCAACCGGTCGAGCATCCGCGCGATCAGCGTCTGCGGGGAGAGCGCGCGCAGCACCGGAAACGAGAACCACGACTGCCGGTTCCCCGCGGCCTGGATCTTGCCGAACCTCTCCACCATCGACCGGGCGAACGCCCGGAACGCGGGATCGTCCGGATCGCCCATCAGCAGGTCGGCCAGCCGCTCCCGCAACTCGGCCAGCTCGGACGGGTCGGGCGGCGCGGACGCCTCGGACGGCTCGGGTGGCGGGGGACGCTCCGCGCGGCCGCCTGTCGGCGCCGGCCCCGCCGTGCCGTACCCGCCGGAGATCACGGGCGGGAACCACAGGTCGAAGAGGGCGTCGAAGCCGGGCCGGTGCTGGAGGCGCTTGACCAGCGTGGCCGCGTACGCCTCGCGGAGCGTCTCGCGCTCGGCCAGGTCGATCACGGTCAGCGCCTTCGCGGCGTCGAGGCCCTCGGCCAGGGACACCGGCAGTCCCGCCTCACGCAGCGCGTGCACGAACGCGACATGCCGGTCGAGCAGCGGCCCGCCCTTGCCGTCCTGTTCGATCATGGCCGGGACAGCCCGAGCTCCTTGGCGGCCCGGATCTGGTCGGAGTTGTGCTTGAGCACCACACCGAGCGTCTCGCCGAGCATGCCCTCGTCCAGGTCCGTACGGCCCAGCGCCAGCAGGGTGCGCGCCCAGTCGACGGTCTCCGCGATCGACGGCGACTTCTTCAGCTCCAGGCCGCGCAGAGTGGCGACCGTACGGGCGAGCCGCTCGGCGACCTGGCCGGGCAGCTCCGGCACCTGGGTCAGCACGATGTCGCGCTCGCGCTCCGGCGTCGGATAGCCGAGGTGCAGATAGAGGCAGCGCCGCTTGAGCGCCTCGGACAACTCGCGCGTCGCGTTCGAGGTGAGCACGACGTACGGCCGGCGGGTCGCGGTGATCGTGCCGAGCTCGGGGATGGTGACCTGGTAGTCGGAGAGGATCTCCAGCAGCAGCCCCTCGACCTCGACGTCGGCCTTGTCGGTCTCGTCGATGAGCAGCACGGTCGGCTCGTCGCTTCTGATCGCCTTGAGGAGCGGGCGTTCCAGGAGGAACTCCTCGGAGAAGATGTCCTCCCACGCCTCGTCGTCGGCCTGGATGCGGAGCAGTTGCTTCTTGTAGTTCCATTCATAGAGGGCGCGGGCCTCGTCGAGCCCCTCATAGCACTGCAGCCGGATCAACCGGGCCCCGGTCGCCTGGGCGATGGCCTTGGCCAGCTGGGTCTTGCCCACTCCGGCCGGCCCCTCGGTCAGCAGCGGCTTTCCGAGCGCCCCGGCGAGGAACACGGATGTCGCGATGCCGTCGTCGGCAAGGTAGTCCACGGCGGCGAGCCGCCCCCGGACCTCGTCAGGCGACGCGAACCACATCGGCGCTCCTCATTGATCGAACCGAATTGATCGAACCGAATGTTGTTCTAGTGTAGCCCGGTTTTGACGGGTCTGTGCTGTGCGATAACCTCTTACTGCTCACGCGCCGCTAGCTCAGTTGGTTAGAGCAGCTGACTCTTAATCAGCGGGTCCGGGGTTCGAGTCCCTGGCGGCGCACTTGCAAGAAGCTCAGGTCGGCATGTCTGACCTGGGCTTTCTTCATTTGGCGACCAACCCAACCGCGGCCCATACCCCATCGCGATCATAATGGTCGCTCGTCGTTTGCCCGCCAGCCGAAATCCTGGTCATAGCGTGATCATTTGCTGTGTCACGGGCCGGGCGAACCGTTGACTGGCTGGGGCGCTCAGGTAGAGGGCGACGTTACGATCATGCCCGTGCGATCGGCACGAAGCGGCTTCGTCCAGGCCGCCGAACCGGCGTGCCCCGGTGATCGCCTGTACGCGGCCCGTGACTCGCGGCGTCGCCAGGGCTCAGGTGGTATTGGCGGGGTCAGCGGTTCAGCCGCCCGAAGCCGTGTGCAGGGCCTTCAAGGTGGCCGCGCCACCGGGATCGCGATCCGTGCTCACCGGGACCAGGGCGACCTCGTCCACCCCGGCCGCGGCGTATGCGGACAACCGCGCCCCGACCGCGTCCGCGTCGCCGAGCAGCGCGACCGAGGCGACCAGCTCGTCCGGCACGGCGGCGAGCAACTCCCGGGGATGCGGCCGGGTACGCGCGAATTCGACGACGTCGGCGAAGCCGGCCTCGGCGAACATCTCGCCGTACCCGGGAGCGGGCAGGTACCCGACGACGGCCCGGCGGATCCGATCGACGGCCGCACGGTCGGGATCCACGGCGGCGGTGACCCAGGCGACCACGGAAGTGGCCGGGTTCACGGCGCGCAACCGGGCGGTCAACCGCCTGGCCGAGGCGGGCGTGACCAGGTTGAGCACCATGCGATCGGCCAGGGCGGCGGTCCGGACGGCCGACGGCCCGAAGGCCGCGACGGACAGCCGCGACCGCGGGGCGGGCAGCCGGAGCCGATAGCCGCTGCTCGCCACGCAGGATCCGGCGAAGTCGGAGCGCTCGCCGTCCAGCAGCGGCCGGATGGCCTCGACGGTCTCCCGCAACGCGGTCGCGGATCTGGCGCGCGAACGCCCGTGCCATTCCTCCACGACGAGCGGGCTGGACGTGCCCACGGCGACGTCCACCCGGCGTCCGGTCAGCCCGGCGACCGAGGCCGCCCCCATGGCGATCATCATGGGATCGCGTACGGCCACCGCCAGCGGCCCGACGGTGAGCCCGATCCGCGTGGTGGCCAGCCCGATGGCGGTGGCCAGGGCGAAGGCGTCGTAGGTGGCCATCTCGCCGATCCACAGCTCGGGATAGCCGAGCTCGTCGGCGGCGCGGGCGGTCAGCAGGGCCTCCTCGGCGGGCCGGTCCTGCCACAATCCGAGGGACACGCTCAGTGAGAGGCTCATACCCGCTCCAGGAGTACGGCGGAGCCGGAACCCGCGGCGCCGCTGACCGCGGCGACGCCGTAGCGGGCGCCCCGGCGGTGGAGTTCGTCGACGCAGGCCGCGACGAGGAGGGCGCCGGTGGCGCCGAAGGCGTGGCCCATGGCGATGGTGCCGCCGTTGACGTTGAAACGGTCGTCGCCGACGCCGAGGTCGCGCTGGAACTTCAGACAGAGCGCGGCGAACGCCTCGGCGAATTCGAAGACCTCGACGTCGTCGGGGATCAGGCCGGCGTCGGCCAGGACCCGCTCGACCGCGAGCTGCCCGGCGGTGAGCATGGTGATCGGATCGCTGATCGCCGTGGCGGTACCGGCGACGCGGGCGAGTGGCGCCAGGTCGAGGCCGGTGCCGACGAGAACGAGGCCCGCGGCGTCGCACAGGCTGGGTGAGGTGCCCCGGGTGTGCAGGTGGCGGATCTCGCCCAGGTCGGGCCGGTGCTTGAGGACCACGGCGTCCTGCTCGGGGGTGCCGGCGAAGGCGGGCTCCATCCCGATGAGGGCGTCGATGGTCAGGCCGGGCCGTACGTGCTCGTCGCGGTCGAGACCGTTGAGCCGGACGAGGGAACGTTCGTAGCGGCCCGCCGCCCATGCCTCGGCGGCGAGCGTCTGGGTGCGCAGGCCGTAACGGTCGAGCTCCTCGCGGCCGAAGCCCTCGACGGTGGCGACGACGTCGGCGGCGACGCCCATGTGGAGGGAGCCGACCGGGAGCGACCAGAGAGGGCCGCGGTCGGAGAACATCGGCACGCGCGAGACCGACTCCACCCCGCCGGCGACGACCGTCCGGTTCGCGCCGGAGGCGACGAGCGCGGCGGCGGTGCGCACGGCGTCGATGCCGGAGGTGCAGTAGCGGTTGACGGTCATGCCGGGCGCCTCGAAGCCGGAGGTCAGCGCGGCGGTGCGGGCGAGGTTGCCGCCCTGCTCGGCGTTCTGGGTGGCGCAGCCGACGATCAGGTCGTCGGCCGTGGTGATCCCGGTCCGCTCGCCCAGGGCGCCCAGCAGGCCCTCCAGCATGGCCAGCGGCGTGACGTCGGCCAGGCCGCCGCCGGGCCGGGCCTTGCCGCGCGGGGTGCGGACGCACTCGTAGACGTAGACCTCGTTGACCTCGTTCATCGCAGCTGCTCCGCCCGCACCCAGGTGGCGTGGAAGCCGAGGGGCACCCGCTGCGGCAGCAGCACGCGCGCGACCGGCCCTTCGGAGATCCGCGAGGCGTGCAGGATCTGCACCTCGGAGCGGCCTTCGCGCTCGTCGGTGACGAAGGTGATCAGGTAGCCGTCGTCCTCGCCGGTCGAGCCGTCGCGCGGGGCGAAGGGCGCCTCGCTGCCGTAGACGCCGGGGCCGTAGTAGTAGGTCTCCTTGGCGCCGGTGACGTTGTCGTAGCGGACCAGGCCGTCGAACAGGTTGGTCTCGGCGTCGGCCACGGAGACGTTGTAGGCGTAACGCGTGGGGTGGCCGGTGGAGCGCGCGTCGATCGAGGGGAACTCGGTGTTGTGGTCGGCGTCCACGTACTCCTCAGACGTGCGCCCGGTGCGCAGGTCGAAGCGGTAGCGGTACATGCGCGCGTCGAGCTTGAGATAGGAGATCATGCGGGCCAGCGGCGAGCCGCCTCCGTAGGGCGCCGGCCGCGAGACGCGGCAGACGTCCAGGACGATCTCCTCGCCCTCCTCCCAGGCGTTGACGACGTGGTATATGTAGCAGGGCTTGGCCTCGAACCAGCGGATCTCGTGCGCCTGGCCGCGCCTCGGGATGACGCCGAAGCGCGAGGGCAGCTCTCGGTCGAAGGTCAGCCTGTAGCGCCCCTGCCGGGCGGCGTCGAGGTCCTGGTAGAGCGGCAGGTCCATGAGGATCGCGTGGTTCCGTGTGATCGCCATGTCGTGCGGTAGCCGCGCCCCCGGCAGGTCCAGCTCCACGCAGTGCTCCACGCCGCCTTCGGGCCCGACCACGCCGTAGCGCAGGTACGGCGGGCGCGGGCCGTAGTCGAACCAGAACAGCTCCCCTGTGTGCTCGTCCACCTTGGGATGGGCCATGAAGTCGCCGCCCAGCGTGTCGAGGAAGGTGTCGATGCCGAGGGTCTCCAGTGAGAGGGGGTCCAGACTGTACGGCGTGCCGCACAGGTACCAGGAGGCCAGCACCTTCCCGCGATGGAAGATCACGTCGGTGTTGGCCGTGTCCTTGAAGGGCAGCCCGCGCGCGTTGCCGAAGGGGTTGTCCTTGGGGTTCTCCATGACGCCCGTCCACAGGGACCTGCCGGCGGCGGACTCGGCGTCGAAGGCGCGGGTCCGCACCCAGCGGTTGCGGTAGCGGGCGCGGCCGTTCTCGAAGTGCACGGCGTGGACCATGCCGTCGCCGTCGAACCAGTGGTAGCGCCCCCTCATCGGGAAGCGCGCGTTGGGCCCGTTGCGGAGGTAGACGCCGTTGAGGTCCGTGGGGATTCGCCCGATCACCGTCAGTTCGTCGGCGGTGATCTCGTCCTGGACCGGGGCGTAGACCCCCAGCAGGTACGGGTTTGACTCGCCCGACTCGTCCATGATCACGACACTTTCGACCATGACCGGAAGCTACGATAGGAGAAGTCAGCTGTCAATATTCAAGGCGTTGACGGTCTGACTTCTCTTTTCGTAGTGTGGCGGCCATCACACCCAGGGAGTCGCGATGACGCATTCCGCGGACCGAATCGCCCGCTACACCGCCGAGGGCTGGTGGACCGGCGACACGATTGACAAGCTCCTGAGGACCCACGTGGCGGCCCGTCCCGGCGACACGGCCATCGTCGACCCGCTCAACAAGGCGGACCTGCTCGACGGCCCGGTGAAGCGGCTGACCTGGGGGCAGCTCGGTGCGGAGGTCGACCGGGTCGCGGGCGTGCTGCACGCCCGGGGCATCGGCCCGGGCGACGTGGTGGCGGTGCAGCTGCCCAACAGCGTCGAGCTGGCGGTGACCTTCCTGGCGATCGTCAGGCTCGGCGCGACCGTCACGCCCTTCCCTGTGCAATACCGCGAGTACGAGCTGGCCCAGCTGCTGCCCCTGTCGGGCGCCGCGTTGCTGATCACCGGCCGGGAGTCCCGGGCGCCCGAGGGCACGCCGACGCTTTCATGGCCGGGCGGTCTGGAAGGGGCGGCCGGCGCCGAGGCACCCCGGCGTGAGGCCGACCCCGCCGAGCGCGTCACGATCTGCTGGACCTCCGGCACCGAGGCCACGCCCAAGGGCGTGCCGAGATGCCACTACGACTGGCTCGCGGTCGAGGTGATCTGCACGGCCGCGCCCGCGCTCACCGGCGAGGACGTCATCCTCAACCCCTTCCCGATGGTGAACATGGCCGGCATCGGCGGAGTGTTCCTCCCGTGGCTGCGCGTCGGCGCGGTGCTGGTCCAGCACCACCCCTTCGACCTGGGCACCTACCTGGCCCAGATCGCGGCGGAGAAGGTCACCTACACCCTGGCCCCGCCCGCGCTGCTCACCCTCCTCCTGCAGCGGGAGGCGATCCTCGCCGAGACCGACATCTCCACGCTCACCCGCATCGGCTCGGGCTCCGCCCCGCTGCCGCCGCCGATGGTGCGGGGCTGGCAGGAGAAGCACGGCATCGCGATCATCAACTTCTTCGGCTCCAACGAGGGCATCACCCTGCTGTCGGACCCCGCCCACATGCCCGACCCGGAGATCCGCGCCCGCTTCTTCCCCCGGCCCGGAGCGCCGGGCGCGCCCGCGCTGCTCGACCGGGTGCGCACCAGGCTGGTCTCCCCGGACGGGGAGGAGATCACCGAGCCGGGCGTGCCCGGCGAGCTGCGCCTGAGCGGCCCCACCGTCTTCGCCGGCTACCTGCCGGGCACGGCCACGGTCGCCCCCTTCGATGAGGAGGGGTACCTCAGGACCGGCGACCTCTTCGAGATCGCCGGCGACCGGGAGCAGTACCTCCGCTACGTCGACCGCGCCAAGGACATCATCATCCGCGGCGGCATGAACATCGCCCCCGCCGAGCTGGAGGCCCTGCTCGCCGGCCACCCCTCGATCGCCGAGGTCGCGGTCGCCGGCTACCCCGACGACGTGCTCGGCGAGAAGGTGTGCGCGGTCGTGGTGCCCAAGGGCGAGATCGACCTCGCGGCGGTGGTCGCATACCTCCGGGACAAGGGCATCGCCTCCTACAAGCTCCCCGAGCGGCTGGAGATCGTCGATGCGCTGCCCAGGAACCCCGTCGGCAAGATTCTCAAGAGGGAGCTGAAGCTGTGATCCGCGTTCTGGGCGGTTACCAGACCGACTTCGCCCGCTCCGGGGCGGGCCTCTTCGAGATGCTGCATGAGGCCTCGCTCGGGGCGCTGGAGGCGGCGGCCGTACCCGCCGGGGACGTGCAGGTCGCGCACGTGGGCAACCTGGCGGGCGAGCTCTTCGCCGGGCAGGCGCACCTGGGCGGCATGATCGCGGCGATCGACCCCGCGTGGGCCATGCTGCCCGCCTCCCGGCACGAGGCCGCGTGCGCGTCGGGGTCGATGGCGGTCCTGGCCGCCATGGCCGACCTGGAGGCCGGGCGGTACGACGTGGCGCTCGTCGTGGGCGTGGAGCTCATGCGCAACGTCGGCGCCAAGGAGGCGGCTCAGCACCTGGGGTGCGCGGCCTGGGCCGGGCGGGAGGCCCAGGCCGCCGACTTCCCCTGGCCCGCGCTGTTCGCCGAGATCGCCGACGAGGTGGACGCGCGCTACGGCCTGGACCACCGACATCTCGCCCGGATCGCGGAGATCAACCACGGCAACGCTCTGCGCAATCCCCTGGCCCAGGCCCGGTCGTGGACCTTTCCTGAGGGCTGCTTCGGGGCGGACGACATGCTCAACCCCGTGGTCGCGGGGCGGTTGCGCAAGTACGACTGCGGGCGGATCACCGACGGGGCCGCCGCCGTGGTGCTGGCCTCCGATCGGTACGGCAGGCCGGGGCCGGTCATCTCCGGATGGGGACACCGGACGGCGCCGATGCTGGTCAAGGACAAGCTGGCTGTGCGGAAGCCGTACCTCTTCCCGCATCTCCGGCGGGCGGCGCTGGACACCTACGCGCGTGCCGGGATTCGCGGGCCGGAGGACGTGGACGTGATCGAGACGCACGACTGCTTCACGATCACGGAGTACGTCGCCCTGGACCACCTCGGACTGACGCCGCCGGGCGAGTCCTGGCGGGCCGTCGAGTCCGGAATGATCGACTTCGACGGCCCGCTGCCGGTCAACCCTTCCGGCGGGCTGATCGGTCTCGGCCATCCGGTCGGGGCCACCGGAGTCCGCATGCTGCACGACGCCGCGCGCCAGGTCTCCGGCGCCGCGGGCGACTGCCAGGTGCCGGACGCTCGCACCGCGCTGACCCTCAACATCGGAGGCAGCTGCACCACGGTCGCGATGTTCGCCGTCACCGCGGGCTGAGCCCGCTCACCAGGCCTCCCCCGCCTCCAGCCGCCGGAGCACCTCCCGGCGGCTGATCTTGCCGGTGGCGTTGAGCGGCAGCGAGCCGACCTGCAGCGCGCTCTTGGGCCGCTTGTGAGGCGGAAGGGCGGCCCGGCAGAGGCGGAGCACCTCCTCGGGCTCCACCCGGCGACCGGGAGCGCAGGCGTAGGCGGCGGTGAGGCGCTGCCCCCACTCGGGGTCGGCGAGCCCGACGACCGAGGCGTCCGCGATGCCGTCGATGCCGGCGATGACGTCCTCGACCTCGCGGGGGTAGACGTTGTAGCCGCCCGTGATGATCATGTCGTTCTTGCGGTCGGTCAGCCACAGTCGGCCGCCGGCGCCGATGTGCCCGATGTCCCCGGTGCGCAGCCACCCATCCGCGAAGCTCTTCCCGAGATCGGCGCGGCCCTCGGCGTCGAAGTAGCCGGGCGTCACCGGATCACCGCGCACCACTACCTCGCCCGGCTCCCCGTCGGGCAGGCGCCGCCCCTCCTCGTCGACGACCTGCAGGTCGACGGCCAGGCAGACGCGCCCCGCCGAGGCCAACAGCTCGGGCTCCCCGTCCAGCCCGCGGGCGTGCTCGGCGGCGTCGAGCACGGTGAGCGGCGGCATCGCCTCGACCAGCCCGTAGTACTGCACCAGGTTGGGGGTCAGCCGCTCGCTCGCCCGGCGGATCTGCCCGGACGGCATCGGCGCCCCCGCGTAGGCCAGCATGCGCAGCGGCGTCCCGTCGGCGACCTCGGCGAGGCGGTTGACCATCGTGGGCACCAGGGCGGTGTGCGTGACGCCGTGCTCGTCGATGGCCTCCAGGATCGCGTGGGCGTCCGCGTGGTCCAGGAACACCTGACGGGCGCCCGCCATGAGGAAGGGCAGCACGAACAGGCCGCTGGTGTGGATGGCCGGACCGGCGTGCAGGTAGACCGCGTCGGCGCCCGGAGGCCCGCCCAGGACCTCGTGCGTCATCGCCAGCGCCGAGGAGATGCGGTTGCGGTGCGTGCGGCGGGCGCCTTTGGGCTTCCCGGTCGTCCCCGAGGAGTAGGCCAGGCCCACGACGTCGTCGAGCACGGCGTCACCCACCGGCGAATCGCCGATGATCAGGTCGTCGAAACGACGGCTGGGGACCACCGTGCGTAACCCCGAGCGCAACGACTCGGTCTCCTGATCGAAGCGGGTGTCGTAGACCAGCCCACGCGCCCCGCAGTCGTCGGCGATCCGCTCCCACTCGGTCGGCCCGAGCCGCGGGTTGAGGGGCACCCGCACCAGCCCCGCGATCGCCAGCGCCAGGTCGCACTCGACGAGGGCGCAGCCGTTCGGCAGCAGCTCGAGGACCCGGTCGCCGGGCGACAGGCCGAGCGAGAGCAGCCCGCGGGCGAGCCCGGACGCGCGCCGGGCGAGCTCGGCGAAGCTGCGCGTCCCGTCGGGTCCCTGTACGGCACGCCGGTCGGCGAAGCGGTCCGCGGCGCGCTGGACGAGCAGACCGATGGTCACGGTCGCCTCCGGAGGGGTTGTCCGCTGCGTATCGATCAGTACTATAGACGAAGTCAGCTTTGGAGGAGGGGCATGCGCGAGGTTCTGCTGCTGGACGCCGCCCGGACCCCCTTCGGCAAGAACCGCGGCGGCCTCTCCGGTGTTCGTGTGGACGACTTGGCCGCACACCCGCTGCGCGAGCTGGTCGGACGCCACCCCGGCGCGCCGATCGAGGACGTGGTCTACGGGAACGCCAACGGCGCCGGGGAGGACAACCGGAACGTGGCGCGGATGGCCACGCTGCTGGCCGGGCTCCCGGTGACGGTGCCGGGCGTGACGGTGAACCGCCTGTGCGGATCGGGCGCGGAGGCGATCGTCCACGCCGGGCGCGCGCTCGCCCTGGGTGACGCCGAGCTCGTCGTGGCCGGCGGGGTCGAGGGCATGAGCCGCGCGCCGTACGTCCTGCCGCCGGTGGACACCACTCTGCCGCGCCGGATGGAGCTCGTCCCCACCACGGTGGGCTGGCGCATGCCCAACCCCGCATTCCCGGCAGCCTGGACCGAGTCACTGGGCGGGACCATGGACCGCGTCGCGGCCGAGCAGGGCATCGGGCGCGCCCGCCAGGACGAGTGGGCGGCCCGTTCGCACCAGCGGGCGCACGAGGCGTGGGAGAAGGGGCGGCACGACGACGTGGTGGTCCCGCTGGCCGGGGTGACCAGGGACGAGCCGGTGCGCCCCGGCTGCGATCCGGCCGGGCTCGCCGCCCTGCCGCCCGCCTTCTGTCCCGACGGCACGCTCACCGTGGGCAACTCCTCGCCGGTCAGCGATGGCGCGATCGCGGTCCTGATGGGCAGCCGCGACGCGGCGCGGGAGCTGGGGCTCGCGCCGATGGCCCGGGTCGTCTCCTCGGCGGTGGCCGCGGTCGAGCCCGACCGGTTCGCGCTCGCGCCCGTTCCGGCCGTGCGCGCGGCCCTGCGTAAGGCGGGGTGGAGCCTGGCGGACGTGGCGGTGGTGGAGCTCAACGAGGCTTTCGCCGCGATGGTTCTGGCCTGCGTGGATCACCTGGAGGTCCCCGAAGACCGGGTGAACCCGAACGGCGGCGCGATCGCGCTCGGGCACCCGCTGGGCGCCTCGGCGGCCAGGGCGGTAGTCGACTGCGCCAGGGAGCTCGCCAGGCGGGGCGGCGGCATCGGCGTTGCCGCCGCCTGCATCGGCGTCGGGCAGGGCATCGCCGTCGTGCTGGAGGCTTGAAATGACGTGTTTGAGCCCTGAAATGGGTGACCACGCACCTCGGGCCACTCCGGAGGAGCCGACCCCCGCGAACCTCACCCGGCTCGTGGCCGGGCGGTTGCCGGGCCTGCTCGGCTTCCGGGTCGTGGCCACGGATGACACCACGGACGGCGGCACGGTGACGGCCGAGCTCGACGTGCGCCCCGAGCTCCTGGCCCCCAACGGATACCTGCACGCCGCCACGGTCGTGGCACTGGCCGACACCGCGTGCGGCATCGGCTGCCGGCTGCGGCTGCCGGACGGCGCACGCGGCTTCACCACAGTGCAGCTGACCACCTCCTACACCGGCACCGCCCGGGAGGGGACCGTACGCACCGTCGCCACCCTCGCCCACGGTGGCAGGCGCACCCAGGTGTGGGACGCCGTGGTGAGCGACGGCACCGGCCGCACGATCGCCCTGTTCCGCTGCACCCAGATGATCCTTTGGCCCGAGCCAGACGGAGTGGAAGCATGACGAACGATCTCTTCGACAAGCACCGCGCCACGTTGGAGCGCGCGGTCGAGGCGTGCCGTACCCGGGAAAGCTGGAGCGCGTACGGCGAGCCGCCGGCCGCCGACGCCGACGCCTTCGAGGCGCAGCTGGGCAAGCCGTTCGACGATGACGGGCCCGGCACGCCGCATCCGCAGACCGACGAGGTCTCCCCCTACACGGGCGAGCCGCTGGGCGTCTCCTACCGCAGGGCGACCGTGGACGAGCTGGTCGAGGCGGCGAACCGGGCCTGGCCGAGGTGGCGGGACGCCGACCCGCGCGTCCGAACGGGGGTGTGCCTGGAGATGTGCGAGCGCATCCACGCCGCCGACCTCGCCCACGCCACGATGCACACCACCGGCCAGAGCTTCGGGATGAGCCTCACCGGCAGCGGCACCAACGCGCTCGACCGGGGCATCGAGGCGATCGCGCAGGCATACTCTGCGATGACCCGGGTGCCTGCCACGGCGCGGTGGTCGCGGAGCTTCGGCACGTCGACGGTGGAGCTGAGCAAGCGCTACCGCCTGGTGCCGAAGGGCGTCGCGGTCGTCATCGCCTGCGCGAGCTTCCCCGCCTGGAATGTCTACCCCGCGCTCTTCGCCAGCCTGGCCACCGGCAACCCCGTGATCGTCAAGCCGCATCCCAGCTCGGTGCTGCAGATGGCGATGGCCGTGCGGGCCTGCCGTCGCGTCCTGGCCGAGGCGGGATTCGATCCCGGCCTGATCGGGCTGGCCGTGGACACGGTCGCCGAGCCGGTCACCAAGCCGCTGGTGCGGCATCCCGCCGTCCGGATCGTGGACTTCACCGGCTCGGCCGCCTTTGGCTCATGGGTGGAGGCCAACGCCTTCCCGGCCATCGCCTACACGGAGACCTCGGGTGTGAACTCGGTCCTGATGCACTCCGTCGGCGAGCTCCAGCCGGTGCTGCGCGCGCTGGCCGGCTCGCTCTGTCTGTTCTCCGCGCAGATGTGCACCAGCCCGCAGAACATCTACGTGCCGCGCGCCGGGCTGCCCACCGCCGGCGGCCGGGTCGGCGCCGAGGACGTCGCCGAAGGGCTGGCCGAAGCGGTGCGCGCGATCGCCACGGTGCCCAGGCGGGCCGCCGCCGTGCTGGGCGCGATCCAGTCGCCCGCCACCGTGGCCCTCCTGGAGCAGGTCACGGAGCAGGCCGCCGCCCGGGGCCGCGTCCTGCTCGCCCCCCAGCCCTACGAGCACCCTGAGCACCCCAAGGCCCGCACCAGCGGCCCGCTGCTGGCCCGGGTCGACGTCGCCGACCGCGATCTGTTCGCCGGTGAACGCTTCGGCCCGGTCGCCTTCGTGATCGCCTGCAACGACGCCGACCAGGCGTTGGCCATGGCCGCCCGGGACGCGCGCGAGCACGGGGCGATCACCGCATTCGCCTACTCCAGCGACGAGGGCTACCTGGAGCGGGCCGAGGACGCCTACGCTCTCGCCGGCGCCGCGCTGACCAGCAACCTGACCGGCGCGATGCCGCTCAACTTCTCGGCCGCCTACAGCGACTATCACGTCACCGGGCTCAACCCGGCCGGAAACGCCTCCCTCACCGACGACTCCTTCGTGGCGGGGCGCTTCCGCGTCACCCAGTCCCGGCGAGCGGCGGCCGCCGCTCGGGGATGACGAAGTGCATCTCGGTACGGCCGAGCGCCTGCCCGCACGACCGGCACCGTAGGTAGGGGCGGAACGGCCGGCCGCACTCGCGATGGGTGATGCGCAGATCGGTGTCGGGCGGACCTGTGTACCACTTCTGCGCCCACTCGACGATGAAGGCGAAGATCCCGAAGAAGTCCAGGCCCTTGTCGGTCAGCTGGTACCGGGGCCGCGCGCCGGGCTCTTCCACGGCGAGCACGCCCAGCTCCCCGAAGCGGCGCAGCCGGTCGGACAGCACCGAGGGCGCCACGCCGAGCTCCGACTGGAAGTCGGCGAAGCGCCTGGTGCCGAGGAAGGCGGCCGCGAGGATCACCGTGCTCCAGCGGTCGCCCAGCAGTTCGAAGGTCTCGGGGAAGTATGACAGCGGGTCGCGCTCGGCCGCGCCGCGGACGGTCCTGCGGTGATGGCGCGGCACCGTCACCTGGGCGAAGGTGGCCGCGCCCCGCATGGTCTCGGTGTCACGGGCGGTGACCGGCGCCCGGCCGCAGTTCGCGCAGCACAGCTCGACGTCGGTGCGCTTGCCGCAGGCGTCGTGTGTCAGCTCCGGCAGCCCGTGGCGGCGCGGCACCCATCTGCGCTCCCACGACCAGATCTCCACCAGCATCGGCCACAGCTCGATCGCGCGCTCGGTCAGCAGGTACTCGGTACGGGTGCGCCCCTGCTCGCGGTAGGGGACCGGGCGCAGCAGGTCCCCCGCGACCATCTCCTTGAGCCGGTTGGCCAGCACCGACTCGGACATGCCCAGCTCGTCCCGCCAGTCGGCGAAGCGCCGGATGTGCAGGAGGAAGGCCCGCTGCAGGATCAGCAACGTCCACTGGTCGCTGATCGCCAGCAGCGCCCGCCCGATCGCGCTGGGCCGTTCCGTTCCCGTCACTCGCTCTGCCCTCGCTCCTCGTAGGCCTGCTGCTTCGGCTATAAAAGCTATCCGAGCGCCTCGGCCGGCGGGGGGCGAGCCGGCGCTCGAGAGCCGTGATCGTCTTGGACGGGCCCGAAGAGGGTGGTTGGTCGGCGGAGTTCGCTCACCCACTGCGCAGACAGGTGAACGGGCTCGTCGTTGAGCGTCAACGCCACCAGCTCGTACGCCGGCGCGGCCTCCGGGAGCACGGGTCTCTCAGAGTATGTGGACGAGGCGATGGGAGAGGGCGGTGTTGCGGCGGTGGCCGAGGTGGTGGACGGCGAGTTCCAGGGCCTTGCGCTGGCCGACGAGGACGACCCAGGAGCGGGCCCGGGTGACCAGGGTGTAGAGGAGGCGGCGGCGGAGCATGATGCCGCCCGACTCGGCGACGATGGGGGCGACCACGAAGGGGTACTCGCTGCCCTGGGATCGGTGCACGCTGATGGCGTAGGCGTGGGTGAGGTCGTCGAGCTCGTCGAAGGCGTAGGTGACCGGGTCGCCGTCGTCGATGAGGATCTCCACGGCGCGATCCTCCTGGTGGATGGCGGTGATGGTGCCGGTCTCGCCGTTGAAGACGCCTTTGTCGTAGTTGTTGCGGATCGGCATCACACGGTCGCCGACGCGGAAGGCCGAGGCGCCGAACCAGTGTTCCGTTTCGCCGACGGTGAGCGGGTTGAGGCGTTCCTGGATCCTGCGGCCGAGCTCGGCGGTGCCCGCGGCGCCCTTGCGCATCGGGCAGAGCACCTGCACCTGGCCGGGGTCGACGCCCTGCTTGCGGGGGATGGCCTCGGTCGCCAGGTGGACCACCCGGTCCGCGACCGCGTCGGGGTCGTCGAGCTCCTCGAACCAGAAGCCGCCGCCCGGCGTGCACGGCACCTCCCCGGCCTTGATCTGGTGGGCCGCCTGGATGATGCCGCTGCCGTCGGCCTGCCGGTAGACGTGAGTGAGGCGGACCCGGGGAATCGCCTCGACCCGTAGCAGGTCGGCCAGCACGCTGCCAGGACCGATGCTCGGTAGCTGGTCGCTGTCGCCGACGAGCAGCAGGTGGCTGCCCGAGGGGATTGCGGAGCAGAGCCGGGCGGCCAGGTGCAGGTCGAGCATGGACGCCTCGTCGATGGCCACCAGGTCTGCCTGCGCCGGAGTCTCGTCGAAGAGCGTGTCGGGGTCGGGCTCGTGTGCCAGCATCCGGTGGATCGTCATCGCGGGCAGGCCGGTCAGCTCCGACAGCCGCTTGGCCGCTTTCCCTGTGGGCGCGGCGAGCGTGACCGTGCCGCCCATCGCGCGTACGGTTGCCGCGATCACCCTGATCGTGTGGCTCTTGCCGGATCCGGGCCCGCCGGTGAGTACGGAGACCGTGCTGGTCAGCGCCATCGTGACGGCCGCGCGCTGGTCGTCGTTGAGCCCGGGATCCTCCTCGAAGTGCCGCATCGGCAGCGTCGAGCGGGTATGCCAGAGCCTGCCCAGCTCGGCGGCCAGCCTGAGCTCGCGAGCGTGCAGCCCCTTGGCGTACACCACGGGGCCGTCCTCGATCACCACCCGGAGCTCAGCGGCCAGGGCGTCGATCATCGCGCGGACGAGCTCCTCGTCCTGCTCGACCAGCTCGGCCGTGCGTGTCACGAGCGCCTGCATCGTCAGGTAGCAATGCCCGTCGCGGCTTGCCGCGGCCTCCAGCCGGTCGAGGATCGCCGCCTTGATTCGTTGCGGGCTGCGCGCGGGGACCCCCGACTGCAGTGCGATCTTGTCGGCGGTGTGGAACGCGACGCCCCGCACCTGCCCGACGAGCCGGTAGGGGTCGGACCTCAGCACCTCGGCCGAGTCCGCCCCGAACACCTGGTAGGTCTTGGCCGCGAGCAGCGGGCTGATCCCGAACCCCTGAAGCATCACCATCAGCGCGGCGATCGCCTTCTGCTCCTGCCAGGCGTTCACGATCTGAGCCTGCCGGACCGGACCGATGTTGACGACCTCGCGTAGCCTTTCCGGCGCGCTGTCGATGACCGTCAGGCTGGTTTCACCGAAGTGTTCCACGACGGCCTGGGCCAGCCGCGGCCCGATTCCTCTGATCAGGCCGGAGCCCAGGTAGAGCTGGATGGCCCTGAGCGTGGACGGGACGATCCGCTCGCATCCGGTCACCACCAGCCGTCGGCCGAAGCGCGGATGGTCATCCCACTCGCCGGTGAGCCTGAGCGTCTCGCCCGGTTGCACTCCGGCCAGCGCTCGCCCCGATGCGACGAACGCGACATCGCCCTCGGCGCTCATGCGCGCGACCGTGTACTCGTCCTCGCGGACGAACACCAGCTGCTCTACCGACGCCTCCATATCAGGAATCCAACCATCCGCGCAGCGGGATGCAACTTGACATGGTGGCCTCGGCCAACCACTGCCGTTCGGTGTGGAGCAGACACCTGGGGTTCGCCACGATGGTGGGCTTCCCAGCCGATCTGCGATGACGCAGGCCGGTTCCCGCCATGACGGTGCGGGCCGCTCGCGTACCCGCTCGTTCCGGCAGTCGTTCCTCGCCGCCTACGCTCAGCGGATCGGGGAGCGGCAGTGCTGGCCGCCAGGGATGAGGCGGTCGAAGAGAAGGTCCAGAAGCTGTTCCCCGAACTGAACATGATCACCGCGGGTTCGATCAACAACCACGATGGGTGGGTCTCAGGGCGGGCAGCGGCCGATCGGGCTGTGCTGGACACAAACAGCAAGATCACTCAGGGGGTGCCGTAACGAGGGTGCCGGCCGTCGATCAGGCATCGACCGTGAGGTCGGCGCGCAGCGCGGGGACCAGGCGTTCTTCCATGACGGCCCGCCCCTCGGCGGCCATCAGTTCGGCGAGTCCCGGCTCCCACGGGCTGCCGGTCCTGCTGCCGGCGAGGGGCGTGGACTCGCCTCCCGCCAGGCCGGCCGCGTAGTCGGCGGCGCTCATCCGCCAGGGAGCCGCGCCGTGCCGCATGATCGCGGCCGACACGATGCGCAGGCCGGTCCAGTCGAAGTCGGCCCGCCAGCGCAGTCGTGACCCGGCGGCCACGGCGGCGGCGAGTAGCCTGTGACAGGCGACGGACGGGATCCCCTCGGTGCAGACCAACGCGGCCGACGCCGTCCCGAGTTCGGCGGCCGCGGTGCGCAGGATCGCCGGGTTCTCGCAGACGAAGATCTCCTCGCAGGCCGGCACGACCGGGTGCTCCGCCTGCTGGTGCAGGGTGAGCCGGAACGGGATGCCGAACGCGGCGGCGTCGTCCAGCCACCGGGACACCGGGTTGCCGCCTCGGGTCCGGACGTTGAGTATCAACACCTGGCTGGCCATGTCGTCCATGATCACGCCCACGGACTCCCACAGAGCCCGCTGCTCCGCCCGGCCAGAGGGAACCGCGGGGGAATCCGAGCGGATCGCCAGGGCTCGCAGAACCAGGGTTGCCAGGGGGCTACCGGCCGCGAGCGCCTTGGTGTCGCCGGTGACGGACTCGGCCAGGACCGGAAGCGGGACGTAGCCGGCGGGCAACTGGTCGAGCACCGCCGTCGCCTGACCGATCAGATGGGCGTCGTCCCGCCGGATCAGGCGGGTGAGCGTGCCGTCCGCGGTCATCGCCGCGAGCCATTCGGCGAACCACGGCTCCGCGGCGCTGGCGGCGGCTCCAGCCGCCGCCAGCAGCACCTGCCGGTGGGACTCCTCGGCGGCCCGCTCAGCCGCCCGGTCCCGTACCGGACCGTCCAGCGCGGCGAGCGTCGCCAGCAGCCCCCCGTTCAGGGCACGGTCGAGGTCGGCGAGCCGTACGGTGAGCCGATTCACGTTCTCGGGACGGTAGCTGCCGGTGACGCCGATGACCACCCGTCGCTCGGCGTCGGAGGGGTCGGCCAGTCCCACCGATCCCTCGATCGTCCCGCCGGTCCGTTCCAGCCTGCGCCTGGCGGCGGCGAGCAGCCGCCTCCAGCCGTCGCCGTCCAGGTCATCCATGAACGTCCGCCATGTCGGCCATCGCCGGCGTCGACGGCACGCGGCGCGTGCCGGGAGAGCCGAGAGCTGCGGCCAGCTCGCCCGCCTCGTCGGCGAGCAGCTCGGAGCCGTCCCAGACCAGGAGCAGCGCGCTGACCGTGTGATCCACCGGGGAATGAGCCAGGTCGTAATGCGCCGCGGCGGGCACGGCGGCGTGGGCGGCCCACAGGTCGTAGCCCGTCATGAACAGATCGAGGTCGAACTGGGCGGCCAGGCTCATCAGCTCGCTGCGTCCCGTGTCGTCCACCCCGGCGAACGCCTCGTCGAGCGCGAGCAGCCGGGGCGCGTCGGAGCGGGCCGAGTTGAGCATGGCGTGCGCCGCGGCGAACAGCGGCAGGTGCAGCGACACCGACTGTTCGCCGCCGGACAGCCGGCTGTGCTTGGCCCGGGTGAGACGCTCCTCGGTCCCGCCTGGCCGTATGAGCTGGAACGTGAACTGCCGCCAGCGGCGGTAGTCGAGCACCTTCGACAGCAGCTCCTTGTACGGAGTCTCCCGCTCGCGGGCCCGCGCGTTCTTGATCTGGGTGGCGAAATGGCCACGCATCCGGGTCAGCTCGTCAGGGCCGAGCCGGGCGGCGTCCGCGTCGAGCAGGCCGCAGACCGCTCGTTGCTCGTCGTCGAGATTGTCGGAGAGCTGCCAGCTCACCCCGACCGTGGTCCCCGACGACATGCGGCGCGACCGCATCTCCGCGTTCATCCGCCTGATCAGGTCGCGGGCGTCCACGGTCCGGTCGTGGATCTGCTGGGCCAGCCGGGTGAGCAGCGCGTCCTCCAGGATGCGCTGCTCGGAGTCGCTGAGGAGCTGCTGCTGGTCACGGCGGCTGGCGGCCATCTTCGCGGCGAAGGAGCCCACGGGCAGCGGACCTTCCTCGTCGGCGACCCTGACCACGATCACGCCGTCCGAGCCGTCCCATTCGGGCCGGTAGTCCTGCCCGGCTGCGGCGAGTTGCGCCTGGAGCTCGTCCAGGGCCTTGGTGAGCCGGGTTGTGGACTGCTTGAGCGAGACCTCGGTGGGGGACAGGTCGCGGGTCACGGCGAGGATCGACTCGTGCACCGCGCTCACCTCGGCGGGCAGCTCCTCGCCCAGCCAGTCCGCCTCCTGTGCGGGCCACGACAGATCGGCCGGACATCTGAGCACGTCAAGCAGCTCACGCCGGGCGAACGGAGTCAGCGCTCTGGCGGTCTGCCGCTCCTCGGCGGAGGCGACGTTCAGCGCCTCCCGAGCGGCTGCGAGCCTGGCCCGGGCGGCCGCGGCCTCGGCGAGCGCCTCCCGCTCGGCCTCGCGGGCCGACTCCCGCTCGCGGGAGGCGACGGCGATGCCCGCCTCGGCCTGCTGAAGTTCGGCGAGCACCGCGCTGGCCTCTGCCCCCATGGTCGTCCGGAGCGCGTCCAGCTTGGCGGCCTCCTCCGTGTGCCGCCGCCGCGCCGCCTGCTCGATCCGGGCCGCGGACGCCTCGTCGTCGGCGGCGGACTCCAGACGGTCCGTGGCGCCCCGCACGACGTCATGCTGCCGCTCCTCCTCGCGACGGCGTCCGACGAGCGTCCCGGCCGCGGTCTCGAAGCGTTGTACGGCCTGGGCCACCTCGTCCACGGATCCGGGATCCAACGCGTGCTCGGCTCCCGCCCGGCGCAGCGCGCGCTCGGCCGCGCCGCAGGCGGCGACCGCCTCGTCGTAGGCCGTCTGCGCGTCGTCGGCCCCTTCACGGGTGGCGCGCAGGCGCCCGGCCGCGCGCTCGTGCTCCCGCAGGGCGGTCACGATCGGTCCGGTCTTCGGCAGCCCGGTGCGTGCGGCGGAGATCGCCTCCAAGGCGTTCTCAGCCCGGGCCGCGCGCCGCTCCAACTCCGCGACGGCCTCGGTCAGCGCGGCGATGCGGGTGTCGCATTCGGCGAGCCGTACGGCGCGGCGGCGGGCCCGCGCGGTCGCGCCCACATATTCCGCGTGGGGCTTGTGATGTGCTCCGACCTGGATCCCCTGGGCGAACCGGCCGTCGGGCGAGATCACCGGGCCGGTTCCGTCCAGGGCCACCGAGCGCAGGATCGCGGTGATCCGTTCGGCCGGGACGACCGTCTCCTCCTCGGGAACCAGCAGGTCCGCGAGGCTCGCCCCGGTCACCGGGGCGGCCGGGACGAGATAGCCCTCGGAATCTCCGGCGGCGACCGGGGCGTCGCCGGGGGCCACCCACGCGTCGAGCATGTTGGCCGCCTCAAGGGCCGCCTCGACCGACGCGGCGCATTCCTCGGTCACCCGGTCGGCGAACCTGACCAGGCGCCAGAGCGGCGCTCCGGGCTTGCCGGCTCTGGGGGCGGTACGTGCCGCGAACGAGGGCGGGGCGTCATCGCGTTCGGCCGCGATCCGCGCCCGCTCCGCCTGGACCTGCGA
This sequence comes from Microtetraspora glauca, assembly GCF_040656155.1. NCBI lineage: Bacteria > Bacillati > Actinomycetota > Actinomycetes > Streptosporangiales > Streptosporangiaceae > Microtetraspora > Microtetraspora glauca. The sequence goes on along the minus strand of NZ_JBFALK010000020.1, from coordinate 149,608 downwards.
CCTGTCCCGCCGTACCGAGCCGAGCTCGGCTCTGATCTCCGCCTGGGAGTCGCGGAGGTCCGCCACCGCGGGGGCGCTCACGGTGGCGAAGACCGCGTCGAGCCCGGGGGCGTCGGGCTCGCCAGCCTGCTCCAGCGCCTGTTCCAGCGCCTCAAGCAGTTCCGTTCCCGACCCGTCGGCGAGTACGTCGTGATGGCGCAGCGCCCACTGGGCGAGATGCTCACCGGCGTTCTCACGGGCGGTCTCGACCGCTCCGGCCGCCTCGGCCTCAGCCAGTTCCGCCACCGCGACTGCCGCCGACGCCTTGTCGAGAGCCACCTGGGCGAGGTCCCGGATCTGCTCGGAGCTGCGGTGCGTCTGGATCGCCGCGCGGATCGCCCGTACGTCACCGGCGCGCGCGGCCACCCGGCCACCCACCCGCTCGGCGAAGCCGTCCGGTTCCGCGTCGGCGGGGGACCAGCCGATCCCCGCCGCCGCGGCTTCGTCGGCGAGTTCGGTCGCGGTGCGTGAGACCGCCGCCTCCAGTTCGGCGAGGGTTCGCCGCGCGCCGGCCAGCTCGGCCTGCGCCCGGTGGGTGGTGCCGGCCCGTCGCTCCAGCTCCGTCTCGGCCGCCGAGGCGGTCTCCGCGCAGGTCCGTACCAGCCGTTCGAGATCGGCGAGCTGTTCGAGGGCCTGGTAGCCGGCGCTGCTCTTGAGCTGTTCCAGCCGGGCGCGGAGCCCGGCCAAAGTGTCCTCCGCGGCGGACAGCGCGCGCGCCGACTCCGTCTGGGCCTGCTCGGCCGTGGCCAGCGCCGCGGTGACCTTCCCCAGCCCGGCACGGTGAGCGCTGGTGACCTCACGGCGGCGGGTGAGCGCGTCGGCCGCCCAGCGCGCGTGCGCGCGCAGGTATGTCGTGTAGCTGGACAGGAAGGACTGCGTCGCCTCGTCGGCGGCGACCAACCCCTCCAGGGTCCGCTGTACGGTCTCCATGTCGTCGAAGGAATGGGCCGCCTCGGCGATCAGATCGTCGTCGACCGGCCGCAGCCCGTCGGTGAGCGTGTCAGAGAGCTTGCCGGGGTCGAGGTTCTTGGCCAGCTGCGGGCGGCGCAACGTCAGAATCAGCGTGATGAGCTGTTCGTACCGCTCTCGGCCCAGGCCGAACAACCGCTGGTCGATGGCGTGCCGGTAATCCGACGGAGTGGCCATGATCGCGTTCTCGCCGAGCTCTTCGACAAGCTGTTTCCTGCTCATCGGCCGGTCGTCGGGGGTGATGAGCGAAAAGTCCTCACCTACCCGGCCCTCGGCGATGAAATGCCAGCGCACCGGGGTGTCCCGGTGCCGCTGGGCGTGCAGTCCGATGCCGACCGTGACCGACTCGCCCGTGTCGCGATGCCGCAGCTCCATCCAGACGTAGCCGACCGCGCTGTCCTGCCCGCGGAAGAGCAGATTGGACTTCATCGTGCGGTCCTCGGAGGCGAACGGGTTGAGTCGCTTGGGGTCGATCCGCCCGTCCAGCACGAAGGGGAACAGCACCTCAAGCGCCTTGGTCTTGCCCGAGCCGTTGGGGCCGCGCAGGATCAGCCAGCCGCCGGCGAAGCCGAACTCCTCGTCCCGGTAGTCCCAGAGGTTGATGATCCCTGCCCGGGTCGGTACATACCGCGTCACGAAACGTCCTCGGTATCGAAGAGGGGAGTCGGCTTGTTGCGGGGTTTGACCACCGCGGTGGTGCCCCGGTAGCGGGCGAGCAGCGGCAGCGCCAGCACACCGCCGTCGATCTTCGCGACCAGGCGGAGGGAGGCGAGGAGCCGCACCGCCTCGCGCAGGAGCCGGTCGGGATCGCCCCGCCAGGCCACGGCGAAGGCCGCGCCGTAGACGTCGTTCAGCTCCCGCATCGCCGAGCGCAGCCAGGCGTCGGCGACGAACGGGTAGGTGGCCGACTCCGCGGCCTCCGCCGGGCCGCCCGGATTCTCCGGGTCTTCGGGGGTCCCGCGGGGTGTGGGGGCGGACTCGCTCAACTCGTCCAGGATGCCGGTGAGGGGCAGGCCCTCGTCGATCCTCGCCGCGGCGGCCTCGTCCCGCTCGCCGGCGGTGGCGGCGGGCAGCCTCGGCGGATCCTCGTCCGCCACGTACCTGGCGATCCGGGCCGACAGCAGCAGCGCGGCCTGCGAAGGGGTGCCACCGCTGGGGAACCGCACGTCGGACAGCCGCCCGGAGGTGTCGACGATCGACACTCCCTCCGCGCGCCGCTCCACGGTCTGGCCGGTCAACCTTTCCAGGTCCTCGCCGAGCGAGGCGTGCCGGAGCTGGCCGCGGATCGTCTCGTCGGCGTCGGCGTAGTAGACGACCGGCCGTTCCAGCACCAGTCGTCTGGCCTTGCGGGCGGCCGCTTTGCGCTGCGTCGTCTGGCCCTGGGCGAAACCGTGATCCGTTTCCAGCAGTGCGGTCACCGACCGCAGGTGTTGCAGGACCCGGCTCGGCGTGTAGATGGCGAAGACGATCTCGCGATCGATGTCGTAGAGCGCCTCGGCCCGGTCGGGGTTGTTGACCCAGTCGGCTGCCGAGCCGTCGGCCAGGGACAGTGCGCCTCGAGCCTCCAGCCAGGCGACGGCGTCGACGAACGCGTCGCGGTGCGGCTTGCTCTCGGTGTCGAGGCCGAGCCCGTCCACGCGAGTAGCGTCGGCGCCGACGGAGTCGGCCAGCTCGCTCAGCGAGATCTGGGTGCCGGACCTGCCGAGGGCGGCGAGTGTCAGCACCAGATAGGCGTAGCGGCGGCGGTCGAAGGGACGGTCGGTCCTCGTCCGCGCGGGGCGGGTGGTGTCGAGCTCGTCCTGAACGCGCAGCAGCCGGGCCGTGTTCGCCGTGGTCACCAGGCGGTAGCCGAGCATCTCGTGCAGGTCGGTACGCAGCTGGGCCGCCCACCGTCTGACCAGGGGCAGCGAGCGGCGGTCAGGGTAGACGTCGGTGATGAGCGGGTTGCTCAGCAGCACCCGTACCGCGCGCTGGTAGTCGGCCAGATCCAGCGGGCTCACATCCTTGGCGACGCGGTACATATCCCGCCCCGCCGAGCCCCCGTACCCATCCCGCTCCTGGTCCGGCGTCATGACACCTCCAGCCTGACACCGGACAGGTGGAGCCTGCCGCGTACCGTCCTGACAGTGGTAGACCCCTCGCACGGGCGCAGCGTGAGCCGAACGCCGTGCGCGGAGCCGCTCGCGCTGACGGTCCGGCTCGCCGGCACGCGGGCGCCGAGCGCGAGGTCGAGCAGGCCGAGCAGGGCCTGGGTCTCCGGCTCGTCCAGCACTCGGTCGTAGAGGCCGTCGGCCGCCAGCGCGAGGGCGGCGCCGCGGCGTTCCCGCTGGAGCTTGAGCTGTTCGGCGCGCAGCCGCTCACGCTGGGCGTCGTTCCGTTCGATCCTGGCCGTGCGCCCGGTCTTCTGCGGTTCCCTGCCGGCCTCCACCAGGCCACGCGCGAGTGGGACGGGGTCGGCGTCCCACCAGGACAGCCGGGCCGGGACGAGCTCGGGATCCTCGTGCGGCACCGCGATGTGGCGTGGCGCCCCGAGGTCGAAGACGGCCTGGAAGAGTCCGTGCGCCGCCTCGTCGTCCGGGCAGGAGACGAACCACTGCGCCAGGTGGCGCAGCTGGCTTTCCCGGCTCACGCCCCCGCGGCGCGCCTCGGTCACCCTTCTGAGCAGGGCCAGCACGCCCGCGATCGCGGTGATGGTCGCCGTCTGCAGCCGGTCGGCCTCGGTCGGCGCGGTGCGGCCGGTGCCGGTGCCGGTGCCGAACCAGTGGGTCAGACCGGCCCAGCGCTGCCGCCAGTCGTCCTCCCGCTCACTGGCCGTGCGGAAGAGCCGGTCGTCGGCGGAGGCGGCCTGCGCTATCAGCCGGTCCACCCCCGTCTCCGCCACGGTGTGCACGGCCGCCGCCAGGCGGGGGGTGTAGCGGGCCAGCTCGGCGGTGAACTCGCGCATGTGGGTGAGGAGCGCGTCCTTGTGCCGGAGGAAGACCTCGGGCCGGGCGTCATTGGTCCGGGCGAGATCGCCGAGCATCAGGTAGAAGCGGGCGGCCCGCTGCGCCATGTCGCCCAGGACCTGGTCCAGGCGGCTGAGCTTGCGGTAGACCTCGTCGGCGTCACCGGTCTCGTTGGCCGTGGCCAGCGCCTGCAGATCGGCCAGAATGTCTGGAAATATCAGCCTTGATAGTTGGGCGTCGTCCAGCGTCGCGCCGAGCACGTCCTCGACCGCGCGATACGCCCGGTAACCCGCCTGGGTGAACTGGTAGACGTAGTGCCGGTTGCGATACTCGGCCAGGTTGGCGGCTCGGGTCCCGTCATAGCTGCGGTCCAGCAGGCGCCAGTCGTTCAGCGAGTCAAGCAGAGGCTGCACCTCACCGATCTCCGGGCAGTCCGGGTGCTCCGCACGCAGCTGCGCGAGCAACTCCCGTGCGCTGCCGGCGTGCAGCAGCACCTGGTAGTTGGCCCGGCCGCGGTCGAAAGCGCGGAGCAGCCAGAGATACTCGTTGCGCTTCTCCGCCGCGGCGAAATGGAACAGCCGCATCCGGTCGTCGAGAGTGAACGCGTCCATCCCGAAGGAGCTGCCCTCCGTAGGGGGCTCGGAGGCGAGTGGATCCACGGGTCTTCCATTCGCTTGGGGTGTGAGAGGTGAATGCCGTCAAGGATGCCGCACGCCGGCGATGGAACGGACCGTTCCGGACGATGTCCCGCTCCGCCACCGGAGTTCTCACATCAGGGTCAGCGGGGTCACCGCGGTGAGCACGCGCAGGGCCGCCTCCCGGCTGAGTTGGTCGTGGTAGCGCTCGTTTCGCCGGGTGCGCAGGCAGCCGTAGCAGGAGGTCTCCGCCCCGCAGTCGCAGGAGGCGACCCGGCGCAGGGCCGCGGCGGTGACCACGTCGAGCGCCTGCGCGATCCGCAGCGCGCTGCCCGCACCCCCCGGCACCGTGTCGAAGATCGCCAGGCCGGTGCGGCCGTCGGAGCCGGGATTGATCACTCCATCCACGTCGTTCCTGCTGATCTCCAACCCCTCGGCGGCACCTTCGAGCAGGGCGTACAGGGTGGAGCGCAACTGCCCGGAACCGGTCACGCCGGGTGCGTCGAGGCGCAGTTCCAGGATGTCGGTCTCGTAACTGTGCGCCAGGGAGCGCCAGCGCAGCGGTCCGGTGCACGCCGTCCGGCGCAGTGGGTTGACATGCGACTTCGTGGTCTTGCCGACATTGGCGGTGCCCCAGCCGCACCAGTCGCAGATCAGGAACCCACTGCCGGAGGTCCCCTCGGACAGGACGACCAGCCGTCCACGGGAACCGGAACGGCACCAGACGGAGGCACAGCTCGGCGCCGCCCAGTGCCGTTCGGCCAACTCCTCGCCCAGGGAGACGACGTGTGTGGCGCCGCGCCAGGAGGTCTTCGGCGGTGCGCCGGACGGCTTGGCGGTACGCGGGTCGGCGACGAAGCCGAACTCCGGTACGTAGTACTGCCGCAACGGGCCGTCGCCGGGACTGCCGCAGGCGGGACAGGCCGCCTCCAGCGTCCTGTCGCCCTCCCGATAGTGCTGGCAGGAACGGCAGACCGTGTAGTACCTGCTGATCAGCTCGCGCCCGGGCAGCCGGTAGACCCCCGCGGAACGCCACAACACGCCGCCGGCGACCACCTCGGAGCCGGGAGCGTACTCGTAGATCGCCGAGGACAGGTCGCGGCTGAGCTCCAGGCGAGCTCCCACCTGGCTGTCGCAGTGCGCGGTGCGCAGCTCGACACTGTCCACCGGGAAGCCGTACTTCGGGAGCACGTTCCGGTTGGCCAGGAAGCCGATCAGGGGGCGCCGGGTCAGCGTGTTGACCGTACGCTCGTATCGGGCGGCGAGGTCGCTGCGGCGTTGCGCGAACGCCTCCTGACGGCGCTCCTCGAACGTCTCGATGTCCTGGACGAGCTCCACGCGCACCTGTTCCAGGAGATCGCACAGCACCTCGACCCACGCGCCTGTCTCCACCCCCAAGGTGGCGGCCACCGGCGGCGGAAGCACCCGTCGCAGTGAGGCGAGCACCTCGGCGGGGACCGGGGTGAGGAACGCCCTGACCTGGGGCGTCCCGCCGGAGAGGAAGAAGTCGCCGGCGGTCTTCCAGACCGTGCCCGAGGTCTCCTTCGCATGCCGGAAGAAGGCCGCGAGCGCCACCGAGTGCGCGTGCCGCCGGTCGATCCGGTCGTTGCCCAGCGGCACGTACGGTGCCCGCACCTGGCCGGAGATCATGGTCTCCGGCTCCTGGTAACGCGACAGGTCGTGCGAGCGGCGCTGGGCATAGGTCAGCACGAGCGCGGCGGAATCCGCCCGCCGTCCGGCCCGCCCGGCCCGCTGGATGTAGTTGGCCGTGGTCGGCGGCATGTTGCGCAGCATCACCGCCTGCAGTTCGCCGACGTCCACGCCGAGTTCGAACGTGGTGGAGCAGGACAGCACGTTGACCTCGCCGCGCAGGAACCGCTGCTGGATGTCGGCGGCCTCCAGACCGGTCCACTGGGCGGTGTGCTCCCGGGCCAGCAGCGGAACCGGTGCCATCTCCTGGTAGAGCACCCGGTGGTGGTCGTCGGCGTCCGGCTCCGCCGGGCCGAGGACCCCCTGGCAGCCGAGTGTCGGGCAGACCCCGCGCAGCGAGTCCGCGCCGACCCGGTAGCACAGGTCGCAGCGATGGATCCGGGCAGCGGGGGACAGCTTCAGCCAGGCGTGATCCAACTGGTGGACCCGGCCGAGCCTGGGAAGGGCGGCGGAGACCAGCCAGCCGTCCCGCAGCGACGTGAGGAGCTTCCAGCAGCCGTCCAGGATCTCACCGGCGTCCACGTCGGAGTCGAGGGCGGCGAGGACCCGGCGCAGGTAGTCGAGCCGCCGGTTGACGCCACGGGTCGGCAGCCAGCTCAGTACCTTCAGCCTGGCTTCGGCGCCGTCGCCGCGGACGTAGATCGGACCACGGCGCGGATCGAACAGCTCGTCACGCGGATCGACCTCCTCCGGCATGCTCAGCACGCCCTGCCGGCGCAGCGAGTGGGCCAGTTCGGCCAGGAGCAGCCAGCACTCACGCTCGGTGAGGCCCAGCTCCAGCAGCGGCGCCGGCAGCCGCCAACCCGGATCGCGATCCAGTTCCACCCGCATCAGGCCCAGCCCTTCCAGGGACTGGCGTTCGTCCATCGCGACGAGTTCCCGCATCACCCACAGGGCCACCTCGCGGCGCCGCTGCTGCCGGGAGGTGCGCCGTTCGAACACCCCGGCCTGCCCCGCGGCCCTGACCACCTCGTCCACTACGTCATCCACCGTCGCGTCGTCGTCCCGGGCGCAGGCTCGACGGAGGCCGGCGAGGATCAGCCGCCGCTGCTGGATCTGGCCGTAGCTCGACTCCAGGTACGGGGCGAAGTACGCGGCGGCCTGGCGGCTGTCGCTGAAGGCGAGCAGCTTGCGTCCGCCCCCTGGACGGTCCTCCTGCTCGGGCATCGGGCTGAGCGCCTGATAGAGGGTCGTGGCCAGCACGGCCGCCGCGGCCTCGTTTCCGCTCTCGAACTGGCGGATCATGCCCGGGCCCCGGGCGCCGCAGGCCAGACAGCCGCTGGGTGAGTCGGCCGTGGAGGTGAGCCGTCGCACCGGCCGCGGATGGGGCGTGTCGCAGCACGCATCGGCCGGTCCGGCACGAAGAGCCCCGCACGTACCGCACAGGAACGCGTCCTGCGCCTCGGTCTCCGGCAGGTCCTCCAGCGTCTCGTCGTCCTCGTCGGCGACGTTCGAGCTGTCGCCGAGCAGCAGCCAGACCCGTGTATCGGCCCTGGTCGCCCGCGGGCTGAACACCTGCCCCCCGGAGGCGTGCTCCACCGTGCCGATCAGATGGACCGCTCCGCACCGTTTGCAGGCCCCGAACTCGAACATGACCCCCGCGCATGCCGTACAGACCTCGCGGCGGGCCAGCGAGACATGCGGGCCGGCAGGGGTGAGGCAGGTGAACGCGCCTTCAGTGGCACGAGCGAACAGGTGGTATCGGGCCGACAGCGCCGAACCGCTTACGGCGATCAGCGCCGCCAGACCCTCTTCCGGGGCGTCCTGTCCGCCGAACAGCAACCGGGCGAGCTCGGCGAACGGCCGGGGTCCCCGGGACAGCGTGCCCCGCAGGGTCGCCATGGCGTGCTCGTGGGCGAGAGCCGTACCGGCGTCGGGCAGACCGGAGCGCCGGACCAGCTCGCTTCCCGGGTCCTCGTGCACCGCGAGCTTGCGGTACTCCTCGGCGGTGAGCGGACCCCAGAAGGGACCGGACGGCATGTCCACCCGGGACGCGGTCACCAGATCCTGCCGCGCGGGGTCGCCGGGCACCCACTCGAAGGGAGAGTCGAACAACCGGCTCGCGAACTCCATTACGGCGGACGGCTGGTCACCGACCGTGGCACTGGTCGCGATGGACTGAAGGCTCCGCCCACGTGCGACCCGGTCGCGCAGCCGCCGCAGCAGCATGCTGAGCTCCTCCGCACGAGCCCCGTCATAGACATGCGCCTCATCCAGGATCACGAACCGCCAGGTGTCCTGCTTCTCGAAGAGCTCCAGGTCGGCCGGCCGAAGCAACAGGTACTCCAGCATCGCGTAGTTCGTCAGCAGCAGGTGAGGGGGAGCGGCCCGCATCTCCTCCCGGCTCAGCAGCTCGTTGCGAAGCCGGGGCCTACCGGGGTGGAGCTCCTCGAACAGCGCGGCGCCCTGACGGGCGCTTTCCGGGGTGTCCCCGGTGTACCGGCCGAACGTGATGGACGGCACCGTGGCGAGGAGATCGCGCAACCGCTTGAGCTGGTCGTTGGCCAGGGCGTTCATCGGGTACAGCAGCAGGGCGCGCACTCCGGGCCCGAGCTCACCGCGCGCCTGCTGCGCGGTGAGAAGGGACAGGACGGGCAGCAGGAAGCTCTCCGTCTTGCCCGAGCCCGTGCCGGTGGCCACCACCAGGTTCCGTCCCGTGGCCGCCTTGCGGAGCGCCTGCTCCTGATGCAGGTAGAGCGGGCGGTCCGCAGGGAGCGCGGGGCCGGTGAGCGCGGCGAAAGCCGGATCGAGGACGCCTTCGCCGATCAGCTCGCGCAGTGTGGCCCCGGTCCGGTAGGGCGGAGTGGCCTCCAGCAACGGCCCCTTGGTCAGCAGCGGGCTCGCCGCCACCTCCGCGGCCAGGGCCGCGGCGATCCCGGGATCCCGCACGGGTAGCAGCGAACGCAGATAGCGCCGGTAGGTGCCGGTGATGAGCGTGCCGGTTGCGAGAGGATCCACGCCGTCAATCGTTGCAGAGCCACGGATCAGGGACATATCGCTCGCCGGGGGAGATGAAGGCCAGCGGTACGATGTGCTCGCCCGCTCTGACCATCAGGGTGGCGTTCCCGTGCGCGTCCAGACTCGCGTCCAGGGTGTCCAGCACCCGTCGCAACGGATAGTCACCACGCGCGTGCGGGGTCACTACCTGCACGGTCTTCCCGATCCCGGCCCTCCCGCTTTCGATGGCAGCGTCACTGCTGCCTTCGCCGGTGCCGCCGGCGACGACCTCGATGGGAAGCCTCTCCCGGATGCCGGGGATGTCCAGTCGCAGAGTCCCCAGTTCCTCCACGGCGGCCGGTGTGAGGTGAAGCGGAGCGGTGTGCCATTCCTCTCCGGTCCGTACCCGCATGTGCGGCGGGGCGACGACGAGGTCCATGACCTGGCCGGAGGCGACGCAGGTGATCCGGCGCAGATGCTCGCGCGAGGTGAAGGCGAGCGCCTGAGGCGTCACTGTCAAGCCGGGCTCCGCGGCGAATGAGACGTCCGACGGCATCAGGCCCTCGTCGTCGAAGAGCCGGACCGGCGGCTCGTAACGCACCGCCAGCCCTTCGGCGACGGTCACGGTCTCCCGGGTCGCCCGGCCGCCCGGGGTTCTGGCGGTGACGATGAACGTGCCGAGCAGCGGCCGAGGCAGTCGCGCCCAGAGATCGGCGGGGTCGGCGGGACCGGCCGAGTGGGTGCCGGCACGCTCCACTGTGACCGTCCAATCCCCCTTCGGCAGCCACAGAGCGGGAGGAGAGGCCAGCACGGCGGAGCCGTCAGGTGTGGCGAGGCCAGGGATGGGCCGGCAGGCCGACAGCCGTGGCCTGGACCGCTTCCTGACCGTGTGGCGCGGCCCTTCCGCCAGCGCCAGCCAGGCCGCGCTCCCCAGGTCGATCTGCGCGAGCCGCCAGCCCTCCCACCCGAGGGGGAGCAGGCTTTCCGCGAGCGTCCGGAGCGGGACGTCCGCGGCCGGCTCACGGTCTCGGGGGTGGACGATCCAGACCGGCCGAGGCGGAAGCTCCGCGGGCAGGTGTCGTCCGTCTTCGGCGAAGACCAGCAGGGTCTCCTCCGTGGGGCGGGGCAGCGGCGCGCCGGCACACTGGATCCCCTGCCCGAAGGGGTCGAGACGGAGCGGCGGACCCTCGCCCGCATTGCCGGAAGCCGCGGTGCCGAAACCGGCATGCGTCCTGATCGACTGCTTGGCGTCCCGATCGGCGGGCAGGCCGAAGACGCGCAACGCGTTCAGGAACGCGGCACCCCACCTGCTCGGGCTCCCCCGATGGTGAATGGCCGCCCACCAGTGCGGCCAGAACGGGCTGTCCGGATCGTGGCGGGCGGCGATCCCGGCGAGGCTCACCGCGACGCACGCGGGCCAGCGGGTGGCGAGCTCCTGATGGCCGACCCGCCGGTAGGCCGTGCCCAGGGCGTCGGCCGCCGCCTCGATCGTCTCTTCGGCCACCTCGGCTTCAATGACCAGCGACACCCGCCGCAGCTGTGCGCCCCACGACCGCTCAAGTAGGTCGAGGAGCGCCGGTGCGTCGAAGGTCTGGCGGTCGGGCATGGATCTGCAACACCTGCGCGAGGAAGGACGTCGCCGTCCAGCGTACCGAGTCCATCGCGCCGCATGCCCGTGCCGGCGATCCACGACTTCCCGTTCGTCCAGGCCGGCCGTTGCTTGGATGGGCTCGTGTGCACGATCCTGCCGAGGCCGACCAAGCCGTGCGCGGCTGCGCCCGTTCGGCCGCGGTACTGGAGACCTCTGGTGGACGAGCCGGCCGCGGGTGTAGAACACCGATGTGATCATGCCGTTGGGCGATGACCTGGACAGCCGTATCCGCGCCGCATCGATGGCCTGGCTGCGGCAGCGGTGTACGCCGGAGGATCCGGTGGTCCGCCGGGACGAGTTGCTGGGCTTCCAGTTCGAGGGCCGGACCTTTCCGCTCATAGACAACCAGCTCGGCATCCGCAAGCCGCAGGGGCTCACCGCCGCGCTGTCGATTCTGACGACCTACACCTCCGACGGGGCTCGAGCCCCGTATGAGGACGCGGTCGGCGAGGACGGGCTGCTGCGCTACAAGTTCCAGGGCAACCCCGGGCACTACACGAACGTGGGCCTGCGGCGCGCCCACGAACTCGGTGTGCCCCTGATGTGGTTCTTCGGCGTTCAGCAGGGCCTGTATCTGCCGTTCTTCCCGGTCTGGATCGTCGCCGTCGACGAGAGGCTGTCCCAGGTCGCGGTCGCGCTGGATGAGGCCCAGCGGCACCTGTCCGTGGACGGTCCGGTGAGCTTGATCGAGCGCCGTTATTCCGAACGGATCACCCGGCAGCGGCTCCACCAGCCGGTCTTCCGGCAGCGGGTGATCCAGGCGTACGAGACCAGCTGTGCCATGTGCCGCCTACGCCACCGTTCCCTGCTGGATGCCGCGCACATCATCCCCGACCGCGATGTCCGTGGTGTCCCCGCGATCTCCAACGGCCTGGCTCTGTGCAAGATCCACCATGCCGCCTACGACCAGAACATCCTCGGCATCCGCCCCGACTACACCATCGAGGTACGGGCCGACATCCTGCAGGAGATCGACGGGCCGATGCTCAAACACGGGCTGCAGGAGATGAACAACGTCCCCCTTGTGCTCCCGCGGTGCCGAGCGGACAGGCCCGCCCCGGAGCTGGTCGAAGAGCGGTACGAGCGATTCCGTAGCGCGGGTTAGGGCCGCTGTCTGGCCCCGTGAGCGGTTTCTGGAGAATGCGGGAACTCCACGCGCGGCGGAATGGGTGGTTGCTCGGCGGTTGCTCGGATGCGGTGGAACGGGGTGTCAGCGCCCGACATCAAGCGGCATTCAAACCGGGCGACGACCGTACAGGCCGGCGTCAATCGGCGCGGCGTGGCGGTGGCCGGCACAGGCTGACAGGGCGAACCGCTGACTCTTAATCAGCGGGTCCGGGGTTCGAGTCCCTGGCGGCGCACCAGCAAAAGCCCAGGTTGGCATAGTTGACCTGGGCTTTCTTCATTTGGAGCCCAACTCAACGGCAGCCCGTACACCATCATGATCGCAATGGTTGCTCGTCGTTTGCTCGCCAGCCGAAATCCTGGTCGTAGCATGATCGCCACACCATTCGCGGTACATGACCGGCCACGAATTTCGACCGTGTGCCGGCTCGGCCGGCGTCAGGGAATGCCCGAACAGATCCCCAAAAATCAGGACCGCAGTAGCATGACCGCCATGCATCCGCCGGTGCCACCCACCCCCTGGAACCAGCCGCCCCCACCCGCTCCTCCGGGGGTACAGGCGCATCTCGTCCTCGATGTGAAGCGGCACTGGCTGAGCTTCATGCTGGCCATGATCACGCCGAAGATCGTCCTCAACGGCCATCAGGCGCTGGGCCGGTGGGGACGCAACGTGATCCCGCTTCCTCCCGGCCAGTACCATCTCCACGTCCACCTGCCCTATCTCCTCCCCGCACAGATCGGTCCGGCGGATCTGACGATCTGGCTCCAGCCGGGGATGGCGCTCGAACTCGAATACCGCGCCCCCATGTGGACCTACTCCAGAGGCGCCCTCGGCCCCGCGCCCCAGCCGTGGAACGGAAAGGGCTGCGCGATCACGTCCCTGGCGTTCGCGGGCGGCGTGTTGGCGCTCCTGCTGGTGCTGATCGTCGTCGCGGTGCTCTCGGTCGGCTGACGCCGGGGAGAGCCTCATCACGGAGAGCCGTACGCGGAGGCCCGGTCCATGCACGGAGCCCCGGCCTGTGTGCGGAGCCCCGCACTTCCCGTCCGCCGGCACCGTGGGCCCGAACGCGTCGCGCTGTCGGCGCCCCGAACCGGCCGAAAGTGCTACTCAAACGGCGCCGACCGCACTTTCGGCTGATACCGCGCCAGGCCGGGGCCTCGCAGGATCAAGCCATGCCATACAAAGATCCGCATGCGGGGCTGAAAGCTCTGACCGACCGTCGTCCGAGCAAGGGAAAGCCGATGCTCCGGACTCCGATCCTGCGGGCCGGCCTGGCCGCTCTCGCAGGACTGCTCACCCTGACGGTCCCCGCCTCCTGGGCGTCCGCCTCTTCCGCACACGCCTCCGTCGGCCCTTCGGCCACGTCGAGCAGCACGCCGTATCTGCCCGAGCCGGCCGGTCCCCATCCGGTCGGCACAACGTCCCTGCGTCTGGAGGACACCTCGCGCCCTGACCCCTGGGTCCCCGAGGCCAAGACGAGGGAGCTCATGGTCTCCCTCTGGTATCCGGCGAAGTCCCGGAACGGACGGCGTGCGCCCTACGCGACGCCCAAGGAGTCGGAGCTCATCCTGAAGGGCAAAGGGGTGACGGGCGTGCCGTCCGACGTGCTGAGCAGAACGCGGACCAACGCGTTCAGCGGCGCCGAACCGGCGGGACGTGGACACACTCTGCCCCTTGTCGTGCTCTCTCCCGGCTTCACCGACCCCCGAAGCTCACTCACCGCCCTGGCCGAGGAACTGGCGAGCAGAGGCTACGTGGTGGCCGGCATCGACCACACGTACGAGACCTTCGCCACCACGTTCCCGGACGGGCGGCTGGCCACCTGCGCCGCATGCGAACTCGATGTCGACGACTTCGGTAAGAAGGCGGTGCAGAACCGGGCGGTCGACGTCTCCTTCGTGATCGATCAGCTGACCGGTCCACACCCCAAGTGGAAGGGCGCTTCGCTGATCGACCCGTCCCGGATCGCGATGGCGGGCGCGTCCCTCGGAGGCGCGAGCGCCGCCGAGACGATGCTGAAGGACTCACGAGTACGCGCCGGAATCAACATGGACGGCTTCATGTTCGCCCCGATCCCCGCGAGCGGGGTGGCGCGCCCGTTCCTGTTCCTGGGCCAGTCGCTGCACAGCCCGGGCGGCCAGGACGCCACATGGGACCGCGACTGGGAACACCTGACCGGGTGGAAGCGCTGGCTCGTGGTGGACGGAGCGGTGCACTCGTCCTTCAGTGACTACGACCTGCTGGCCCAGCAGATCGGCGTCGACCTCGGCAGTGAGCTCTCTGGAAGCCGCTCCGTGGACATCACCCGCAGGTACGTCCGAGCCTTCTTCGACCTGCACCTGCGCGGTAAGCCACAGCCCCTGCTGCACAGACCGTCGGCGCGCTACCCCGAGGTCGGGTTCTGCTCTCCGGATACGAAGACCTGCACATAGAGAGGTGTAACGACTGGGGTTACGGGGGTTGGAAACTCAGTCCGGTCTTGGCGGCGAAGCCGGTGATGAGGAGCGGGGCGGTAGATGATGAGGAGCGGGGCAGCCGGTGGCTTTCTTGCGCTCCAGCGGACCCTGGTCGGACCACGCCGGTCGCTCGTCTGTCATGATCTCGCTTGCCCGCGTCACCTCCTAGGTCGTCGTCAGGCCGGCCTGCTTGGCCGCGGCGGCCACAGCCGCGAAGCCGTATCGGAGCATCTCCGCCTCATAGGCGTGTACGGCCTCAACCAGCGGGAGCCCGCGGTCGCGGGCATCGGTGAGCCGGCGGCTGAGTCGGGGATGCCAATCGGCGACGCGTTCCAGGACGGCGTCTCGCAGTCCGGAGCCGTCCAGCCCCGACACGTCGTCGGGCGTGCCGAGCACCGCATCACGTAGTCGCGGGTGTCGGTGAACTCCAGGCCGAGCCGGACACCCCGGTGGTGGCCAGCACCAGGCGGTGAAGGTGCTCGGGCAGGCAGTCGTGGAGGGCACGGTTGCCCTCCGGCGCGATGTGGATGCGGTAGCCCTGTCCTCTGGTCGGCGCTGAATCGCGCTCGTACAACGTCACCTGGAATCCGGCCCGCCGCAGCCCGTGGGCCAGGCACGGTCCCGCGAGGCCGCCTCCGATGATCGCGACATGCATGGTCGTCTCCCGAGGCTTCATCGGCTCCTGTCGCGACATTACTCATCTGTACCGTGAAGTCCAGATGATCGTGTGCTTCCGGCAGACTGCCGTCCCTGCGATCGATGCCTCGACACGATGAGATGGCAGCCGGATGCCTCGGGTCCGATGCCGACCGCCCGAGCTTGCCGTACACCGTGCTGAAGGGGGCTACAGGGGCGCCTGCAAGGCATCTGAAAGGCGGCTGGCTTATCACTCAAGGGACACCCCGACGCCGAGGAGCCCCCATGAGCAGCCTCTTACAGCTCTCCCGCGAGCAGCGACCCGTGCCCGGCAGCCCTGTGTCACGGCGACGGCAGGCTGCCGTCGCCGTGACCGGCGCCCTGGTGCTGAGCCTGACCGGCGCCGTTCTGTCGGCACAGCCGGTAGCCGCCGCGCCGCTGAAAGGCGCCGGAACCTGCGCGAACATCGACATGGTCTACCGGCCCCAGTCCGCGTTCCCCGACACCAGCCGGGGGCGTTACGACTTCAGGGCGCAGACGACCACCATCGAGATGGCGGTCCTGTGCCTCGTCAACGCCGAACGGACCGGCATGCAACCGCTGAAGCGGTACATCGGGCTGGGCAAAGGGTCTCTCACGCTCGGCGCCGCCGCGGCCAGGCACGTCGCCGACGCCGTCAACCTGCGCTGGTGGGGGAACGTGGAGCCGGGTAAGAACTGCCGCCCCGTGAAGGGCGACCCCAGTAAGTGCGACCCGCACATCAACCCGCAGACCGGATCCACCCCGCTGAGCCGGGCCCAGGCGGTGGGCTACGGCCGACGCTGCACCTCGTTCGCCGTCGCCGAGAACACGTACGCCGGGTGGGGACGCTCCTCTGTCACGCCGCGGGCGGCCGTCACGTGGTGGATGAACAGCAAGCCGCACCGCGACGCCATCCTCAACCCGGCTTTCACCGAGATGTACGCCAAGGCGGCGTGGGGGAGCGCGGATCCGGCCGCCGGGTCCGTCACCCCGGCCGTGACGTACGTGCAGATGTTCGGGCGCTGTGGCTGACGCCCGTCGTCGCCATGGCACCCGGGACCGGGGCGGCCGGATGGCGGCCGCCCCGGTCCGGTTTCGTCAGCGCAGCGAACTCCAGCAGCGATCCCGGGTCGTCTTATCCAGGGAGAAATCAGGTCGAATGCTCGCCCATGAACGAAGGCGGCCTGATGATCGTCGTACGGCGCGAGGCGGTTGACGCGCGTACGAGAAGGAGGTCGCCGTGATCAGGTGGA
Source organism: Microtetraspora glauca (assembly GCF_040656155.1). NCBI lineage: Bacteria > Bacillati > Actinomycetota > Actinomycetes > Streptosporangiales > Streptosporangiaceae > Microtetraspora > Microtetraspora glauca. The sequence continues at coordinate 133,230 of NZ_JBFALK010000020.1, read as the reverse complement.
TCAAGGTCAAGACGATCACTGAGAACGTCGAGCCCGTACAACGGAACGCCCTCGTCCTCTTCGACGGTTTCAGCGGGAGCAGCGACGCCGCCAACCCCAATGGCGACCAGATCGAGTGGGTGCCGGGGACGGACAACGAGCGCCTGGAGTGGCGGACGGCCATGCGGGACTGCCGGAAGGAGATCGCCGCGGCCCTGAACGAGTACAACGCGAGAAGGCGGTCACTGGGTCGGCTCGCTTTCCGTCTGGGCGGGGAGAAGGTGTGGCTCGTACGGCGTCGGAAGCGTGCCGCGGCGCGGATCACGACCGCTGTCGAGAGGTGCCGGCCCGTCCAGGACGAGATCCGGCGTCGGCTGGCGGAGGAGCGGCGGAGGAGGGAGGAGGCTTTCACGGCGGAGGCGGCGCGCGAGGTCTGGCGTTATGTGGTCAAGGCCAAGACCGTGATCGTCTACCGCGACGATGTGTCGCTGGGTGTGCAGTTGCCGAAGTCTCCCTCCATCTCGTCCCCCCGGCCGCTGAACGGATGGGACCTCGCCTCGGCTCTGCGATCCCTGCGGGACAAAGGGATCAGGCGGATCAGCTGGGACACCGCCGCATGTGCCGTGGCGGAACAGGCCTGTGGTGATGTCGCTTTCCAGGTGTGGGCCACGTGGCTGGACATGCCCGGCCATCCCGCTCCTCGAAAGGTGCGTGGGGGCCGGGGCCGCCGCCGCTCCGGTTCCGATTCCCGCGAGCACTCCGGTGAGTGGTACGACACCGGTCGACCGCACGAGTGGATCCTCATCGACTCGTCCGGCGACGATTCCGGTGGCGGGCGCGGCGGGCACGCCGGCGGGGATACCAGCAGGGATTCCGGCGGCCACTCGGGTGGCGGTCACTCCGGTTCCGACGGCGGACATTCGAGCGGCGGATATTCGACCGGCGGCCATTCCAGCCACGGCGGTTGGCATGGCGCGGATTCCGGTGGGGACTACGGCGGCGGTGACTGGTCCTCCGATGGAGGAGGAGGGTACTGAGTCCGCGAGCCGGTCACGCCACGGTGACCTCCAGCAGCGGCAGGACGCGTCCCGGTATGGAGCCGGACGGGGTGCCGCCGATCCGGACGGCGCCCATCGCCAGATAGAACGCCTCGGCGTTCGGGTCCGCGTCGATCGTCAGACGGGTGAAGCCGAGGTCCCGCGCGGTCGCCACAGCATGCTCGTACAGGAGGCGGCCGACGCCCTGCCCGATCGTGTCCGGGGCGACGAAGAGCATGCCCAGCGCGCCCTCCGGCGGCTCGCCCTCCAGCGTGCCGAAGCCGAGGACGCGCCCGTCCCGCTCGGCCACCGTGGCGCGTACGGTCCCGACCCGGGACGCCGAGATGGTGAGCTCGTCCCGGCACGCGGCCATGAACTCCTCGTCGTACCCCCAGTACGCCTTGGAGCGGATCGCCAGCGCGCTCAGCACCTCGGCCTCGTCCGCGCGTGCCGCTCTGACCTGCATGTCCGTCCTCCTCGTCTCCGACCGCTCCGCAGATCCTGGCCACCGGTGCGGGCGGGCGTCAAACGGGATTCCGTACGGCGGGGCCGGGGCGGCCGGTCCGCGCTCCCGAGATTGTCGGAGTCGATCACTATGGTCCGGGCCATGTCGATGACGAGACAGGGGCTGGCGGCCCAGGACCGGCCGGGGGTGACGGCGTGACTCCCTGGCAGGAGGTCGCCGGACGGATCGAGGCGGGGGACGCCGCCGGAACCCTCCGGCTCGTGACCGCGCTCGACGCGTCGGGCAGGAAGACCGTGGCGGCCGAGCTGCCGCGCCACCTGGCCGAGCAGAAACGCGTGCACGCGGGCTGGTGGGAGTGGCGCAGGCAGATCCCGGCCCTGCGGGTGGCGGGAGCAGCGTGCCTGCCCGGTCCCGCCGCGGTGGCGAACTGGCTGTTCCGGCGGGACTTCGGCTGGCGGGACGACCACGTGGCCGACGCCGGGCGCATCCTCGGGCTGCTGCGGCAGCGGCCCGAGCCGTGGCGCGCGGACCTCGCCCGCCGGATGGTGGATCGGCTGCGGGCACCCCAGGTGGGCGCGGAGATCCCACACTGGCGGATCGCGGCGAGCCTGGTCCGCGAGACCGGGATCGAACCGCCCGCGAACGACGCCTTCATGCTCGGCTGGCTGCGCTCCCTCGGGACGGCCGCCCACGGCCTGGAACCCGCTCACCTGGAGCGGATCACCGACGATCCGCTGTTCGCCCGGCTGATGCCGCACGCGTTCGAGGCGGACGGCCTGGGGTCCGCCCTCTTCGGAGCGCAGATCGATGTCATCGTCCGGATGGTCGACGCGGGCATCCTCGACCGGCCGGTGATCCTGGACCGGGTGGTGGGACGGCTGCTGAGCGACGGGCCGTCGGCTCTCCCCACGCTGGCCGAGCTGCACGACCGGCTCGATCCCACCCTCGACGAGGCGGAGGAGCGGGTCACCGACTACGTCCGGATGCTCCCGGTGGCGCCGCTCGTGGTGGCCGAGACGGCGCTGGCGCAGGTCAGGCGGCTGGAGGCGGAAGGCCGCCTGTCCGACGACATGTTCGCCGAAGCCGCGGAGGAGTTGTCGTTCCGGGCCGAGCGGAAGCTCCTCCTCGCGCTCATGGGCTGGATCGGCGACGCCGTACGCCGGGAGCCCTCCCGGGCCGCGTCCGGGCTCGCCGCGCTGTCGGCGATCTTCGGTCAGGACGTCCTGCCCCTTCAGGAGCGTGCGGTGCGGACGGCCCTTGGCCTGGCGGGCCACGCGGGGGAGCGGGAACGGTCCACCGTGCGCGAGGCGGCAGCGGCGCTTCCCGCCGAGCTGCGCGAGAAGATCGCGGCCGAGTACGGCGAGGTCGTGGTGACGCCGATCCGGCCGCCCGTTCCGGTCCTGGTGGTCACCGCGCCCCCGGTTCCGCCGCCGCCGTTCTCGTCGCCCGAGGAACTGGTCCGGGCGATCGGCGCGTTCCGGTGGCCTCTCGGTTCGGAGGAGTTCGAACGGATCCTGGCCGGGCTGGTGGAGTGGGCGGACCGCGAACCGGACACCCTCAGGAGCGCGCTCGACCCGCTGCGAGAGGTGCTCGCCTCCCACGCCTACTGCTACACGCCTTTCGTCGAACACGAGAAGCCGTACGCGCTGCTCTGCCGGGCGGCCCTGATGTTCGCCTCCGTCGAGGACAGCCGGTCACGCGCCCGCACGTCGAAGAGCCGGCCGCACCCCTACGGCGAGCGACCGCACCCGATCGACCAGTTGATCAGGGAGCGCGTGCGGGAGATCGTCACGCTGTTCGAGGCCGGGGAGCGCCGCCCCGTCCTGCTGGCGACGCCCACGTCGGGAACCGGGCACATCGCCCCGGACACGCTGGTCACCCGGATGGAGCTGCTGGAGGCGGCCGGAGTCCCGCCGCTGCCCGCCGACTTCCAGCAGGCCCTTCTCCGGTTGCCCCGTTCCGCCGATCCGGACGTGGTCGCGCGGGCCGCGAGGTTGTCGTCCCCCGCAGGGCGGGAGCTCGCCGCCTGGATCGAGCGGGGCGGCCTGCCGGACCCCGTCGCGTCATGCGAGCTGCGGTACGACCGGCGGTCCCGCGACGGTGCGCCGTACCGCGAGCTGCGCGCCCGGATCGAGCCGCCCGGCGCGGGGCCGTCCGATACGGGGCTGTCCGGTACGGCGCTACCTGACGGGGCGCTGCCGTCCCTGATCGGGGAACTCTTCGCACGGGATCCTGAGGACCGGTGGTTCTATGCGCAGATCCTGGACTGGTGGCCCGCTGTCATGCCCTCCCACCGTGACGTCATGGCGGCGCACATGGCCGAGATCCTCCCCCTGTTCATGGACGAAAGTTACGGGCAGGTCGACGCCCTCACCCGGGTCGTCCACGGGGACGGCCCGGTCGGCGTTGCCACGGCGTACGCGCTGGTCGTCGGTATGGGAAACCGGAATCCGGCCCAGCGGGCCGCGGCCACCGACGCCCTGATCGCGCTGGCCGCGCGCGGCGACGTGCCCACCGCCGAGATCGGCAGGGCGGCCGGCGAGCTGGTTCGCGACGGCTTCGTCAAGCTCAACCGGATCACCTCCGTGCTGGACGACGCCTCCCGGGCCGGCGCGCACGCCGTCGTGTGGGACATCGTCGCCGAGGCGTCGCGGGAGCTGCTGCCGGCGGCCGGAGAGAAGCCGCGGGCGAACGTGGCGGATCTCCTCGCCACCGGCGCCAGGGCGGCCGAGCTCACCGGGGCCCGCGCCGACATCCCCGAACTCGCCGCGGTGGTGGAGCGGGGTGGATCGACCAGGTTCGCCATGGAAGCCCGCCGCCTCCACCGGCAGCTCACCTCGTGAGCCGGGCCGGGCAGCTCACTCGCTGACCGGCTCCGTGTTCCGTGGCGGCCCGCCGCGGAGCCGTACGCCGATCACCGCCCACGTGGCGGCCGTCACCAGCGCGCCCGCCTCTCCGAGGCTGACCATCAGCACGAACGACGCGGGCAGGAGGACCGCCACGGGCCGAGGGAGCACCCCGGCCCGGTAGGCGCCGACCGCGACGAGCACCGTGCCCGCCGCCCACAGCGCGAAGCCGGGCAGGAACAGCGTCTGCGGCACGGGAAGCTCGTCGGCGGCGACCAGCGTGACCGTCGCGGGAATCAGGATCAACGCCTGGCCCAGGCCGTACAGCGCGGCCCCGGCGTCGCCGAGGCGGCCCCAGCCGGGGGCCGTCGCGTGCGCCGCGCGCAGCGTGGTCACGGCGAGCGCACCCGTCGCCAGCGACAGGGCGAAACACGCTTCGATCAGATAGTCGGCGAACGTGGTGAACGGGATGTGCTGCTTCCCGCATACCGTCTGCACGATCCACAGGGCCACCGAGGCGGCCGCGGCGGCGAGCGGGAACGCGTTCCATACATGTGTTCTCGTCATGCCAAGAGGGTCCGCTCGCCCCCATCCCGTACGGCAGTGTCGGCCGTCCCGGCCGGGAGGGACGCGTTCCCGTCAGGTCCGGCCGAGACCCGCGTCGCGTGCGGCCGCGATGGCACCGGCTCGGTCGGGTACGGCGAGCTTGACGAGGATGCCGGAGACCGTGTTCGCGACGGTCTTGGGGCTGACCTGGAGTCGGGCGGCGACGGCCTGGTTGCCGAGCCCCCGGGCGACGAGTTCGAGGATCTCGTATTCACGCTCGGTGAGCTGGGGGAAGGCGCGTTCGGAGGTGCGCGGCGGCGCGTGCAGCAGCGCGATGACCGCCTCGGCGGCTCCAGGGCCGAAGACGGCCTGTCCGAGGGCCGCGCCCCTGACCGCGTTGACGACGTCGTCCTGGGTCGCGGTCTTCAGCAGGTAGCCCCTGGCGCCCGACCGGATGGCGGCGAGCATCGACAGGTCGTCGTCCGACATGGTCAGCATGATCACCATGGGCGCCGCGGGTTGCGCGGACAACCGCCTGGTGGCCTCGATGCCGTCCATGACCGGCATCGAGATGTCCATCAGCACCACGTCGGGTGTGTGCTCGCGGGCCGAGGTCAGCGCCTTCGCGCCGTCCTCCGCGACCGCCACCACGTCGAGGCCGGCGACGGTGGACAACATCGCCCGCAGCCCGTCCCGGAACAGGGGGTGGTCGTCCACGACCATCACGCGGATCGTCATCGTTCCTCACCGAGGGGGATCGAGGCGATCACCGTGGTGCCGGGATCGCCGGAGGCGAACGCGAGCGTACCGCCGAGTTCGGCGACGCGCTCACGCATGGACGTCAGGCCGACTCCGGGTGCCACCCGCGCGGGCAGGCCCGTCCCGTCGTCGGCGACGGTGACGGTGAGCGCCGTTTCGCTGCGGCTCAGCCGTACCGTGCAGCGGCGGGCGGAGGCGTGCCTGATCGCGTTGGTGAGCGCCTCCCTGGCCACCAGGTAGGCGGCGGTCTCGACCGCGGCGCCCAACCCGGAGGTGTCGCAGAGGCCGACCTCGACGGCCACTCCCGAGGCGTGCAACGTCGCCGACGCGTGCTCGATCGCCGGGCCGAGACCGAGCTGGGCGAGCTCCGGCGGGCGCAGGCCGCGCACCAGGCGGCGTACGCTCGTCCCCGCCTCGCCGACCTGGGCCCTGACGTCGGTGAGCAGCGAGCGGGCGCGGTCGGGATCGTCGCGCAGGGCGTTCCCCGCGGCGTCGACGGAGAAGCCGATCCCGGCGAGCACCGGTCCGAGCTCGTCGTGCAGGTCGCGGCTGATCCGCCGCCGCTCCTCCTCGCGGGCCGTGACCAGCAGCACCCGGGACTGCTGGAGGGCCATCTGCCGGTGGGCGGCGGCCAGCGCGGCGCCCGCCTGGAGCGCGAGCCGGCGCAACATCCACGGGCTGCCCTCGGCGACGTCGATCGAGCCGAGCGCCTCCCCCTGGAAGGTGAGCGGGACCGTGAGGGCCGCCCGGTGCGGCCCTCCGCGTTCGACGATCTTCAGCGGGGCCTCCTCAGGGCCGAGAAGCACCCGGACGTACGGCGTGCGCGTCACGTCGGTGACCGCGTCGGCGAGCGCGGCCACGATCTCCTCGGGAGCCGGCGTCGTGGCCAGGCGCTCGGCCAGCCGCGCGACCACCTCGCGGGGGTCGCCGTGCCCGCCGTACAGGATCCGGCCGGTGGTCCGCCCCAGGCCGCGGCGCAGCGGCTCGACCGCCGCCGCCACCGCGGCGGCCGCGACGACGTTCTCGTCCCCCGGGATGGGGGCCAGCGCCGCGAAGACGCCGCTCAGCGCCAGGGCGAGCAGCCCGTACGTCAGGAAGCCGCGCAGCAGCGGCCCAGTCTCGTAGAGGTCGTGCCTGAGCATGGCCATCGCGATGCCCGCCGGCAGCGCGAACGTGCCCACGGTGGTCAGCGGTACGGCCACCGCCTCCGGCAACACGGACTCGGAGAAGGAGCCGAGCGCGAAGGCGGCACCGCCCGAGCAGATCCACAGCAGTTGCAGCCGTCGCTGCCCGCCGGCACGTACGGTCCGCGCGACCAGGCCCGCCATGCAGGAGAGCGTGATGAGGGCGAGCACGCCGATGGCGATCGGAAGGGCCCACACGACCGGCCGCAGCGCCTCGACGGCGTACGGGTTGCGCTCCGGGCCGGGGACGAAGGCGAGCAGGACGGTGAAGGCGGCGATGCCCGTGACGGCGACGGCGGCGACCGGCCGCCAGCGCCTGCCGGGGAGGCGTCCCTCCGGGACGAGCAGCAACAGCACCGTGCCGATGGCCAGCAACGGGGGCGCCCACACCCATCGGGCCAGCCAGCCGATCCAGTCGGCGTACGCGCTGTACCGTTCGGCGGCGTGCGCGACGGCGCCGAGCACGGCCACGAGGCACAGGGGGCCGACGGCGCCGCCCAGCCGCCGGGCCACGAGATAGGCGCCGAGAGGGCAGAAGCTCAGCGCGATGGCCACGTCCTGCGTGGTCGTCCTGGTGAAAGGGCCGCCGGCGACGGCCAGCACGCAGGCCAGGCCGAAGACGCTCCAGGCGAGGCCAGCGCGCACGGAGACTCCTCGGTGAAGGGGGACCGGTCGCCCTCATTGACCCACAACGGATCTCCCGCCGCCACGGGACGAAGTGCCCGGGGGCGGGTGATCCATCAGCCGGGCACGGCCTCCCGCATGAGCGCGACGTAACCCTCTTCGAGTGAGGGCTGGACCGCGACCGCCGCCGGGTCCGGCTTGGTGGCGCTGACCACCCGGTAGTGCGTGCCACCGGCCCGGCCGACCGCCGACACCACCACGCCCGTGGAGGGCGGCGGCCCCTGGGTGACGACCTCCCACGTCGCGCCTTGGGCGCGTTCGACGATGCCGGACACCGGGCCGGTGAAGACGACCGTGCCCTTGGCCATGACGGCGGCCTCCTGGCAGGTCTGCGCCACGTCCTCCACGATGTGGGTGCTCAGCAGGACGGTCCGGTGCCCCGCGATCCCGGCGAGGAGCGTACGGAAGCGGATGCGCTCCTCGGGGTCCAGACCGGCCGTCGGCTCGTCCACGACCACCAGGGCAGGGTCGCCGAGGAGGGCCTGCGCGATGCCGACGCGGCGCCGCATGCCGCCGGAGAACCCCTTGAGCTTGCGCCTGGCGACGTCGGCCAGGCCGACCATGTCGAGCAGTTCGCCGATCTGCCGCCGTCGGGCGGTGTCGTCGTCGAGCCCCTTGAGCAGCCCGATGTAGTCGAGGAACTCGTGGGCCGACAGGTCGGGGTAGAGGCCGAGGTCCTGCGGCAGGTATCCCAACCGCCGCTGTACGGCCAGCCGCCCGGCCCGCGTGGCGAGATCGTTGCCGCCCACGACCACCCGCCCGCTCGTCGGGGGCAGCACGCCGGCCAGGATGCGCATCAGGGTGGTCTTGCCGGCGCCGTTGGTGCCCAGCAGGCCGAACATCCCGCCGGGGACGGTGAGATCGACCCCGCGGAGCGCCTCGACGCGTCCGAACTTCCGGCGCAGCCCGGTGATCGTGATGTCCATGATCTTCCTTTCAGGACGAGGTACGGCGGGTGAGCAGCGGGCCCGCGAGCACGAGCGGCGGCAGGGCGAGCAGGGCGAGCGACGCGATGCTGATCAGGGCGGGCGTCATGCCGGGTTCCGGGCGCAGGAAGGCGGGCCAGCCGGGGGCTCCGGCATAGAGGGCGCGTTCCCCCATGAGCCAGCTCGCCGCGTAGTCCCCGATCGGCGTCACCAGGGTTCCCGTCAGGGAGGGGAGGTAGTTCGGGGCGAGCATGTTGCCCCAGAACCAGTAGCCCACGAACAGCGCGCGGAACAGCGGTGCCGTCAGCACCAGCGGGCAGACGAGGGCGAACGCGGCCACGAACGCGATCCCGGGCAGCAGCACCAGGGCGAACGCGACCACGGCCCAGGCGAACAACGACGCGTCGCCGCGGTTCACGAACTCGCCCGCCGCCGTGACGAGCATCGCGAGCAGGCCGGGGAGCGCCGTGGCCGCGACCGCGCCGAGGTACTTCCCGGCCACCAGCGTGCCCTGCCGGGTCGGCAGGCTGCGGAGCAGCGACGCGGCCCCCAGCCGCTGGTCGCGGACGAGCCGGTCGGCCAGGACCATGCCGAACCCGATCGGCACGATCATGGAGAACAGCAGCGCCCACCCGGCCATCACGTGCGCGGCGGCGGTGCCGTCCGGCAGGTGGCGCGGACCGCGGTCTCCCTGGGCGAGCCCGATGACGGCGGCCAGGCCGGCCGTGCTCAGCCACAGGGAACGCTTGCGTATCTGCATGCGGAACTCGTAACGGCACACGGCCGCGAGACGTGATCTCATACCTCTTCCTCGGTCAGCAGGCGCTCCGGCCTGCGCAGCAGCAGGAGCGCCGCCGTGATCAGCAGGACGCCGGAACCCGCGAGCACCGCCCGGTTCGTCCCCCAGCCCTCGGTGACCCCGACCCGGCTGGTCATGAACAGGAAGAACGGGCGGGTCCACGCGCCGGCGGCGAAGGCCGCGGCGAACAGCTGCTGGGACAGCCACACCACCGCGACCGCCGTCGTCGCCAGTACGACGCTGCGACCCACGACGGCCACCAGCAGGCCCAGCCCGGTCAGCCACAGCAGCGGGGACGCCCACACCAGGAGCGCCGCCAGAGGCGACTCCGGCCCGGACCACGAGCCGGTGAGCCCGAGCACGGCCGAGAAGAGCACCGACAGCGCGGCGCTGAACCCCGCCGCCGTTCCCAGCCTGCGGCCCAGGGTGCCCGCGTAGCCGGTCGGCAGCGCCAGCTGCAGCTCACGGCACCCGTCCCTGCTGATCACCGTCACCGCCGCCGTCGCCGCGGCCAGCGGGACGAGCGCCTCGATCCCCGTCAGCAGCAGTCGGGCGACCATGGGCGGCGGCGTGCCGTACCCCGCTCCCACCGCGGCGAGGGCGAGGGCCGCCAGCAGCGCGGCCACCGGCGCCAGGAACACCGCCCAACCCGCGCGCCGCGCCTCGTGGCGCCACAAAGACATCGGTTTCACAGCAGTGAGTACGGGAGGGGCCGGACAGGTTCACCGGAACCTTCTTCTGCGTCAGAAGGAAGCGCGGATCAGAAACCGGCCCGGCGTACCCGCCCGTGCGAGAGGCGTGGCGCCAGCAGCACTGTCACCCCCACGAGTACGGCGGCGCCCACGACCACCCCGGCGTCCGGCGCCCACAGCGGCTCGACGACCCTCAGCACGTTCCTGTCGATTTCACCGGTCGCGCCGAGCACCCGTACCACCCACAGCGCCATCGCCGCACCCACACCCGCGGACGGTCGCCACAGCACCGACAGCGCGAAGCTCAGCGCCGACAGCGGAACAAGGGGGCCGAACCACGCCGCCGCGAGCCCGAGCATCCCCGCGCCGGGGGCCAGCGGCAGGAGGGCCAGGGTGACGAGGAGGCTGCCCGCGACGGTCGTCCCGAGCACCAGCGTGAGCCGGGCGAGCAGCACCGCCCTCGGCGACGTGGGCGTGGCCGCCACCAGCTCACCGATCGGTTCCCGATCCGATCCGCACGCTCCCGCGACGGCCAGCGCGGCGACCAGCGGGACGACCGTCCCGAGCACCCGTTCCGCGAACCCGGCGGGCCCCAGCGCGGCCAGTGCCGTACCGATCGCGAGGACGGACGCGGACAGCGCCCACACGGGCCAGCCGATCAGGGCACGCTGGCGGGCGAGCACGCCGAGGGCGCGACGGAGCGGCCGCCCGCCGATCTCGGCGGTGAAGCGGGGCACGGCCACCCGCGTGTCCTCGCGTGCGGCGGGATGGCCCAGGCGGCCGAGGATCGCGGCGAAGAGGGCGGGTGCGGGCGCGGGCACCCCGGCGGCGCGTTCCCGTACGGCGGAGCCGACCCGCCGCCATGACTCGACCTCGGCGGCGCACGCCGGGCACGCCTCCAGATGGGCGGACACCGACACGCCCTCGGCGCCGGGGAGCACCCCGGCGGCGTAACCGGCCAGCAGGTCTGTGGGATGGCTCATCGCCCGGCCTCCTCGACCACGACGGGCAGCGCCCTGGCCAGGACGGCCCGGGCGTTGAACAACCGGCTCTTCACGGTGCCGACGGGGACGTCGAGCACCTCCGCGATCTCCGCGTGTGACAGTTCGGCGGCGAAGGCGAGGTCCAGGACCTCGCGGTGGAGCGGGGACAGCGTGTCCAGCGCCGCCCCGACCGCCGCCGTGTCGGCCCTGGCCAGCGCCACGACCTGCGGATCCGGGTCCGAGGCGGGGACGTCCATCGCGTCGTGGAGCGGCAGGGCCGCCGGACGACCGGATACGCGCTTGAGCGCCTGGCGGCGGCAGATACCGAACAACCAGGTGCGTACCAGCGAGCGTCCCTCGAAGGAGCCCGCGCCGCGCCACACGGCCACGAACGTCTCCTGGAGCGCCTCCTCGGCCGGTCCGCGCTCGCCCCCGAGAAGCCCCTGGGCGTAGGCCAGCAGCGCGGGGGCGTGCCGCCTGTAGAGGTGTTCGAAGGCCCGCTCGTCTCCCGCGGCGACGCCTCGCAGCAGCTCCGGGTCGGTGTCGTCCATCCTTCTGGGTACTGTTCCGGACCGGCGGGTTCACCGCAAAACCGGGAAATCTGAGTGGTACGGGTCACAGCGAGAACGGCCGTGCGGAGTCAGCGAACCCCGCGCGGGCGGAACTGGACGCTGATCCGGGCCCCGACCACCCGCGCGGTCTTCGGGATGGCGTGCTCCCAGGTGCGCTGGCAGCTCCCGCCCATCACGATGAGGTCGCCGTGGCCGAGGTCGTGGCGCAGCGTCGGGCCGCCGCCGCGCGGGCGCAGCAGCAGGGCGCGCGGTGTCCCGATCGAGATGATCGCGACCATCGTGTCCTCGGTGGAACCCCGCCCGACGGTGTCGCCGTGCCAGGCCACGCTGTCCCTGCCGTCGCGGTACAGGCACAGCCCGGCGGTGCGGAACGGCTCGCCGAGCTCGTCGGCGTAGTGCGCGTCCAGTGCCTTCCTGGCCTCGTCGAGCGCGGGATCGGGAAGGGGATGGTCCTCGCCGTAGAAGCAGAGCAACCGGGGCACGTCGACGACCCGGTCGTACATCTGCCGCTTCTCGGCATGCCACGGCACGACGTGGACGAGCCGGTCGAACAGCGTGTCGGCGCCGGAGATCCAGCCCGGCCGGACGTCGATCCACGCCCCATGGTCCAGGACCGCGCGCTTCACCGACGCTCCCAGGGGGCCGGGTCCGATCTCGTCGCCGCAGTCCAGCAGCGAGCTCTGGAATATCACCCCACCAGTTTAGTCAAACGCATGTTCGATCATGGGTGGCAATGAAATGATCTATCGGCTAGGTTGTCGATCAACATCACCTGGGGCCCGTAGCGCAGCGGTTGTCGCGCCTCCTTCGACGGGGGAGAGAGGACGCCGGTTCGAATCCGGCCGGGCCCACGCGAGGAGGGGAAATGGGCGGGGATGGGGACGGCGTCGCCGCCCTGCTGCGGCTGATCGACGAGGTGCGTGACCGTCCGCTGGACGACCCCGAACGCGTGCGGGTCGAGCGCGCCGCCCTCGCCCTGGTGCGTGACGGCCAGCGCCGGCGCAAGAGAGCTCGCAGGCGCGACACCATCGCGGCCGACGCCGCCGTGCTCGCCGCGACCGCCATGGGCTCGGCGGAGCGCGTGATAGACGCCCCCGTCGTGGACGATCCCGGGCCAGGTGGACGGCTTCGCCGCATGCGCAGGTGCTACGTCTGCAAGGGCGGGTTCTTCCAGGTGGACGGCTTCTATCACCTGCTCTGCCCCCCGTGCGCCACGCTCAACAAGGCCCGCCGTACGGCCCGCGCCGATCTCACCGGACGGCGGGCGCTGGTCACCGGTGGACGCGCCAAGATCGGCCATCACGTCGCGCTGAAGCTGCTCGGAGACGGCGCCCACGTCACGGTGACCACCCGCTTCCCCCGCGACGCGGCCCGGCGTTTCGCCGAGACCGGGGACTGGTCGGACCGCCTCCGGATCGTCGGGATCGACCTGCGCGACCCCCGCCAGGTCATCAGCCTCACCGACCACCTCCTCGCGGCGGGCGAGCCGCTGGACATCCTGATCAACAATGCCGCCCAGACGCTCCGCCGCCCTCCCGCGGCGTACGCGGCACTGACGGACGGCGAGCGGCGCGGGCTCCCGGCGGGAGCGTGGGCGGCGCCGGGGTTCACACCGGTCGACGATGCCCTTCCGGCCGCGCGGGGGTCGGACCCGGGCCTCCCGGATGTGTCCGGCCTCCTCCCCGACCTCTCGGCGGGCAACTCGTGGTCGGCGCGGATCGGCGAGGTGGACGCCGCCGAGTTGCTGGAGGTCCAGCTCGTCAACGTGGTGGCGCCGTTCCTGCTGATCGACCGGTTGCTGCCGCTGCTGCGCGCGACGCCGTTTCCGCGCCGCTACGTCGTCAACGTGTCGGCGGTCGAAGGGCAGTTCACCGTCGCCAACAAGACCGGACGTCACCCGCACACCAACATGGCCAAGGCCGGGCTCAACATGCTGACCCGCACCAGCGCCGCCGACCTCGCGAAGGAGGGGATCTACCTGTGCAGCGTGGATACGGGGTGGATCACCGACGAGAACCCCGTGCCGATGCGTGACCTGCTGGACCGGAGGACCCCGCTCGACGTGATCGACGGGGCGGCACGCGTCTACGACCCGATCCTGCGCGGTGAATCCGGTGATCCGGTGCACGGGGTCTTCCTCAAGGACTACGCGGAGGCGCCATGGTGACGCCCGGCGACTTCGGCCCGGAGCGCACGCCGGACAAACTCCGATTCCGTGCCATCGTCGACGTGCACGTGCTCCTCGTCCGCGACGGCTCCGTACTGCTCGGGCGCCGGGCCGGTACCGGCTACGGCGACGGCATGTGGCACCTGCCGAGCGGCCACCTGGAGGCGGGGGAGTCGGTCGTCGACGCGGCGGTGCGCGAGGCGGCCGAGGAGATCGGCGTGACGATCCGGCCGGACGACCTGGCCTTCGCCCACGTCATGCACCGGGCGCCCGACCGGGTCGGGCTGTTCTTCATGGCCGCCGCATGGGATCCCGAGCCGTACAACGCGGAGCCGGACAAGTGCTCGGAGATCGCCTGGTGGCCGCTCGACGCCCTCCCCGCCGACATGATCGCCTATCCGGCGGACGCCATACGGGCCATCGTGGCGGGGAAGCCATTCGCGCTGCACGCCTGGGACGGCCCGGCCGATCCACCGGTCACGTGAGAGCAGGTCCCGTGAGGGCACCCTGATCCGTCGCGGCTTTCTCTGTGGCGGTGCGGGCGCCGACGATCCGCGCGGCGAGGACGTGCTTGCACGGACCGCGTGACCCCCGGTGATCGAACCACCAGGCGCAGGTGCACGAGCCGTCGCTCAGCCGTACCCGTCGGATCTCGCCGTTCGAGGTCACCTCGGCGGTGTCCCCGGACACCCGCACGGCACCGGACTCGACCAGGTCCCGGGCGGAGACGAGCCGCGGGTTGAGCGCGCGCACGTGGTCGCGGTCATAGGGCAGCTCACGGTGGAAGTGGGCCGCCTCGGCCAGGTCGTAGCCCACGCGCCCGGCGACGCCGAGCTGGGTCAGCGCGGCCTTCACCCGTGCCGGAGGCAGACCCGACCGCTCGGCGAGCAACCCCACTTCGACGATGGGCTCGAAGTTGAGCAGCATGCCGATCACGTCCGCGTCCCCGGCGGCCTCCTCCGTGGCCAGGTCGGAGAGCACGGCCCCCTCCCCGGAGAAACCACGCCACGCCTCGGGCGAGATCGCCAGGGTGTAGCGCATGCCGGGCAGCTCCAGCTCCCACGCGCTCGCGGCGACCTCTGAGCCGGACATCGTCCGGGACCCGGCCGTCACGGCCGGGCCGTACGCACGCAGGGACGTGGCGAAGCGGAGCAGCGGCAGCATCGTGGCGAGCCGGTGCGGACCCGCCAGGCAGACCGCGCCGGGGGCGGGAGCGCTCGTGAGTCGCAGCTCCCGTCCCGCCGGGACCGCCCACACGGTGGTGTTCGCCTTCTTCGGCAGGCCCCGCAGGAACCGTACGGCGTGCGGCCCGGCCAGCTCGGCGCGCAGATCGAAACCCGAGGCGATGACCTGGACCTCGGCGAAGCCGCGCAACCACCGCTCGGGCAGGGGCACCTTCTTCTCCACGACGGCGCCGTCGAGCGTGGTGACGGTCAGCTCGTCATGGCCGACCCCGAGATGCAGCGGGTCGCGGGCGCCCACCCGGGCCAGCGCCTCCCGGAGGGGGAGGTTGACGTCGACGTTGGTCGTGCCCCGATCGACGACCTCCCCGTCCAGCGCGGGAGCCAGCATGTCGAGCCGGGCGTACACGCCTCCGCACGCGGAGAACGACTCGAACCTGAGCCGGTCGCCGTCACACGTCACCACAGGGTCGCGGGTCCACCCGGGACGCGGCTGGTGATACCGGGTCAGCGCCACGTCGGCCACGGCGAGCAGGCCGCCTGCGGCGGGCGCCGCCTGGGTGATCACCCCGCTGAAGAACCGGGGGTGCTCAAGCAGACCCCGGGTGGTCCTGCCTCCGGACGTCGACAACCCCAGGTGGCCCTCGGTGAGCATGGAGGGTCCGGCGTAGGAATACGCCTGCACGGCATTCGTCATGGCGGTGACAGTAGAGATCGCCTACGACAATTAGCGGCCCCCGCGTACCCGTCCCGAAACATCCCGACATCGCGTCGGTATAGTTCCCAACATTGTGTCGGGAACCTGGGTGTTCCAGGGAGGAGTGGAAATGTTTCTCGCGTTGCGCGAACTACGGTTCGCGCGTGCCCGCTTCACGTTGATGGGAGGTGTGGTCGCGCTCATCGCGGTGCTGATGGTCCTGCTGTCCGGACTCTCGTCGGGCCTGGTGAACGACGGCGTCTCCGGGTTGAAGAACCTTCCGGTGACCGCGTTCGCCTTCGACGAGGGGACCAAGACCGACGCCGCGTTCTCGCGCAGCGTGGTCGACACCGCTCAGGTGGACGCGTGGAAGGCACGGCCGGGCGTCGCGGAGGCGGAGCCGTTCGGCAACGTCCTGGTCAACGCCCGCAGCAGCCGCGGCGTGCCGATCGACCTCGCCCTGTTCGGAGTGACCCCCGGATCGTTCCTCGCTCCGGTCGCCGCCGAGGGCGGCGGGCTCTCGGCTCCCGACGGCATCGTCGTGTCCGCCAGCGCGACCGACGCCGGTCTGCGCGTCGGCGACACCGTGACTCTCGACAGGATCGGGACACGGCTGACCGTCGTCGGCGCGACGGCCGACCAGTACACCTTCGGCCACGTCGACGTCGCCTTCGTGCCGCTGGACACATGGCGGCGGATCCACGCCGGCGCGGGCCCGGACGACCAGGTACGCCCGGAGACGCTGACGGAGGCGACGGCGGTCGCGCTGAAGGCCGAGGACAAGACGACACTCGACCTCGCGGCGGGCGACAAGGCCGCCGGCACCAGCGCCCTCACGCTCGCGGCGTCCTTCGCCGCGTCACCCGGCTACACCGCCGAGACGTCGACGCTGAACCTCATCCAGGTCTTCCTCTACGCCATCTCCGCCCTGGTGGTCGGCGCGTTCTTCACCGTGTGGACGATCCAGCGCAAGCACGAGCTCGCCGTGCTGCGGGCGATGGGCGCGTCCAAGCCGTACATGCTGCGGGACGGCCTGTTCCAGGCGCTCGTGGTCCTGCTGGGCGCCACCGCCGCGGGCGTGCTGATCGGTGTCGGGCTCGGCGCCCTCATCAGCGGCGGAGCCATGCCGTTCCTGCTCGAGGCGTCCGCCGTCGCCGTCGCGAGCGCCCTGCTCGTCGCGCTCGGACTGGTCGGCGCGGCCGCCGCCATCGTCCGCGTCGCCGCCGTCGACCCGCTGGCCGCGCTGGGAGGCCACCGATGAACCACACCGGCACCACCACCTCCCCGAGCACCACGGACCCCGGAGGGCCGGGTGAGCGGAGCGGGCTCGCTCTCTCCGGGGTGACCCTGCGCCTCGGAGACGGCGACAGCCTCGTCACCGCGCTCGACGCGGTCGACCTGGCCGTACGCCCCGGGGAGTTCGTCGCGGTCGTCGGCCCTTCAGGAGCCGGCAAGTCCAGCCTGCTCGCGGTCGCGGGAGCGCTCACCGCACCCGACGAGGGAACCGTGACGATCGACGGGCGCGACATCGGGGCGATGAGCGAGGCCGAGCGTGCCGCCCACCGCCGTCACCACATCGGGTTCGTGTTCCAGACCGGCAACCTGTTGCCGGCGCTGACCGTGCTCGACCAGCTCCGCCTGGTCACCCATCTGACCCGAGGCGCCGACCTCGCCCGGCGCGAACCCCGCGAACTGCTGGAGGAGGTCGGCATGGCGCACAAGGCCGACCGCCGGCCGCACCAGCTGTCCGGCGGCGAGCGGCAGCGGGTGGGCATCGCCCGGGCGCTGATGACCACGCCGTCGCTGCTGCTCGTCGACGAGCCGACGGCGGCGCTGGACCGGGCCCGCAGCCATGAGGTGGTGTCCCTGCTGGCGCGGGAGACGAAGCGGTCGGCGGTTGCTACCGTGATGGTCACCCACGACCATGACGTGCTCGCCCACTGCGACCGGATCGTGGAGATGACCGACGGACGCCTGTCCGACCAGACGGCTCCCGCCTAGCCGGCTCCGGGGGCCGCGGAGAGATCGAGGAGGGCCCGTGCCGCGCATCACCGCGCCCACGGTCGCGGAACATCGCGCCACCCAGCGGCGGGCCCTGCTCGACGCCGCGCGGGCCATCCTCGCCGAGGACGCGAGCCGGGCGCCGGGGCTGGCCGAGGTCGGCGCCAGGGCCGGGCTCGCCCGTTCGTCGGTCTACCAGTACTTCCGGTCGAGGGAGGACCTGCTCTACGCGCTCATCGAGGACACCTTCCCCCGGTGGTCCCAGCGGGTCACCGACGCGATGGAGGCAGCCGCCACGCCGGGCGCTCGGGTGCTCGCCTACGTCGACGCGAACCTCCGCCTGGTCGCGGAGGGTGAGCACGCGGTCGCGCGTGCCCTGGCCGGCATCGCCCCGGGCGAGAAACTGGACAGCACCAGCAAGGTCATGCATGAGGAACTGCTCGGCCCGCTCGTGGGCGCGCTCGCCGACCTCGGACTCCCGGATCCCGCCACCACCGCGGAACTCGTGAACGCCGTCGTGAACAAGGCCGCCCGCATGATCGAGCTGGGCGCGGAGCACGCTCCCGTCTACGCCCGTACGGAGGAGCTACTCGGCCCCTTCCTGATGCATCGGCCCCCGATGACAGGGAAGGGCGGAAAGGAAGGACCTCACGCGGTGGGGAGGTGAGCGGTCGTGTTCGCTGACCGGCGTGACGCGGGGACCCGCCTGGGCGAGCGGCTGCGGGACCGGCTCAGCGGTGCCGACGCGGTCGTCGTGGGGCTGCCCCGGGGTGGTGTCGTGGTGGCGTACGAGGTGGCCAGAGCCCTCGGCGCTCCGCTCGACGTGATCGTGGTGCGCAAGCTCGGCGTGCCGTACCAGCCGGAACTCGGGTTCGGGGCCATCGGGGAGGGCGGTGTGCGCGTGCTGAACCCCGAGATCGTACGGCTCGCCGGCGTCACCAAGGAGCAGATGGCGAAGGTGGAGGAGGCCGAGCGGGAGGAGCTGATCCGCCGCGGGGGCCGATTCCGTGGGGGACGTCCCCGGGTCGAGCTGAAGGGGCGCACGGTCATCGTGGTGGACGACGGGGTGGCGACCGGAGGGACGGCGCGGGCGGCGTGCCGGGTCGCCCGGGCGCAGGGCGCGGAACGTGTCGTGCTGGCGGTCCCGGTCGGCGCTCCCGACACGATCGCGGGCCTGCGCAAGGACGCTGATGAGGTGGTGTGCCTCCAGGCCCCGCATGACCTGTACGCGATCGGCGCCTGGTACTCCGACTTTCCGCAGACCAGCGATGAGCAGGTGGTCGAGCTGCTCCACCGGGCCGTGGATCCTCCGGGGTTCAGCGGGGAGATCGAGGTGGACGCGGCGGGCGTCCCGCTGGCGGGCCGGCTGGCCGTACCGGATGGGGCGCAGGGGATCGTCCTCTTCGTACACGGAAGCGGGAGCGGCAGGCACAGCCCGCGCAACCGCTACGTGGCGGCGGCGCTCAACAGGGAGGGGCTGGGCACGCTGCTGTTCGACCTGCTCACCCCTGAGGAGGAGATCGACCGGGCCAACGTGTTCGACATCCGGCTGCTGGCGGATCGGCTCGCGGCGGTGACGAGCTGGCTGCGGGAGCGGCCGGAGGCGGCTGGACTGCCGGTGGGGTACTTCGGGGCGAGCACCGGAGCAGCCGCCGCCTTGTGGGCGGCGGCGGAACCTGACGGCGACGTCGCGGCGATCGTGTCGCGCGGCGGACGGCCGGACCTCGCGGGCGAGCGGCTGTCCGCCGTTCGGGCGGCCACCCTGCTCATCGTCGGAGGCGACGACCACGTGGTGCTCGGCCTGAACCAGGCCGCCCAGCAGCGGCTCCGCTGCGAGAACCAGCTACGGATCGTGCCGGGGGCGACCCATCTGTTCGAGGAACCGGGCGCGCTCGAGGCCGTCGCCGAGCTCGCGCGCGACTGGTTCGCCGAGCACTTCAGGCGTCGCTGATCATCCCCGCGTGTCGAGCGTGGCCATAGGGGGTTCTCCGGGTTCAGGCGGCGGCGGGGCCGCGCATCAGCTCGGCGCGGTAGCGGGCGACGGCGGACGGAAGGCCGATCATCACGACGCCGACGAGCGCCCCGTCGCGGTGGTAGCCGACCACGACCTCACCGTCGAGGTCGCCTTCCAGGACGCGGATGTCGTCCCCGCCGAGCGCCGGGGCGCCGAACGACTGGATCCGCAGGTCGTACTGGTCGCTCCAGAAGGTGGGCAGCGGCGTGAAGGGCGCGGGGTCGTGCCCGGACAGCCCGAGGTCGGTCATCAGCGTGACGGCGGCCCGCTTGGCCGTGTCGGTCGGGATGCTCCAGTGCTCGACCCGCCGGGCCACGCCGTCGTAGCGGGGGTTGGGGAAGCGGGCCACATCGCCCACCGCCACCACCCCGGGCCGCCCCTCCACGCGCAGCGCGTTGTCGCACAGCACACCGTCGGACAGGTCGAGGCCGTTGCCGTCCAGCCACTCGGTGTTGGAGGCCGAACCGACCGCCTCGACGACGACATTGGCGTCGAGGCGGGTGCCGTCGGACAGCTCGGCACCGGTGACCCGGTCCTCGCCGAGGAACGCGGCTACCGTACGGCCCAGCAGGAAGCGGATCCCCTGCCGTTCGTGCCGCCGCTGGAGCGCGGCGCCGAGGTCGTCGCCGAGCGGGCGCCGCATGGGCACCGCCTCCGGCGCGACCACGGTCACGTCGGCGCCGAGGAGCCGCGCCGTCGCGGCGACCTCGCATCCGATGAATCCTGCTCCGATGACCAGCACGCGGGCGTCCGGGCCCAGCTCGCCGCGCAGCGCGCAGGCGTCCTCAAGGGTCCGTACGACGTGCCTGCCCAGCGCGGGGCCGGGCGTGGGCAGCCGTCGCGGCCGCATCCCGGTGGCGATCACCAGGCCGTCGTAGGCCAGTTCGGCACCGTCCGCGAGCCGTACGGCTCCCGCCGCGAGGTCGGCGGAGGCGATCCGGACGCCGAGCCGCCACGTCACGTCGGCGACGGCCGGGCGCAGCCGGAACGCGACCGCCTCGTGGGTCACCTCGGAGGCGAGTGCCTCCTTGGAGAGCGGCGGCCGGTTGTAGGGCATGTGGGTCTCGTCGCCGACGGCGACGATTTCTCCCATGAATCCGGAGGCGCGCAGCCGCTCGGCCGCGCGCAGGCCGCCCATGGAGGCGCCCGCGATCACGATGCGCTGGCCCACGTTCGTCAGCCCTCGATCGTGATGGCCTGGAGCGGGCAGACGTCGGCGGCCTCCTCGACGGCGTCGCGCAGCGACTCGTCGGGCTCGGCCTCGAAGACCAGCCGGCCGTTCTCGTTGATCTGGAAGACCTCGGGGGCGGAGAAGACGCACTGCCCGTGGTCCTTGCAGACGTCCATGTCGACGATGACCTTCATGCTTACTGACTCCTTCTAACGCGTGTGGCCTAGCGCTTGGGCGCGCGGATGCCGCGGAACTCCCAGTCACCGCCGAAGGTGGTCGAGATGACCTCCTCGGACTCGGTGGGCTGGGCGCCGCAGTCGTCACGGATGGGGGCGGGGCCCTGGACGATGTGGTTGGTCAGCGTGCCGAGGCCCTCGACCTCGACCTCGACCACGTCGCCAGGCTGGACCGGCCGCGAGTTGGCCGGGGTGCCCGACAGCAGCACGTCGCCCGGGTAGAGCGTGATCGTGCGGGCGATGTCGGCGACGAGGTAGTGCATGTCCCACTCCATCTCGTCGGTGGAGCCGTCCTGCACGACCGTGCCGTTGACGTACGTGCGCAGCCGCTTGCCGTGGAAGTCCCAGTCGGTGACCAGGCCGGGGCCGAGCGGGCAGAGCGTGTCGGAGCCCTTCACCCGCAGCATCGATCCGGCGTCAGTGTCGCGGAAGTCGTGCAGGCCGTAGTCGTTGCCCACGGTGTAGCCGGCGATGTAGTCCCCGGCCTCCTCGGGCGAGATGCCCCGCGCGGTGCGGCCGATGACGATGGCCACCTCGCCCTCGTAGTTGAGGTACTTGCACCGCTCGGGACGGACGATCGCGCCCTTGTGGCCGTTCAGCGACGAGGTCGGCTTGTGGAAGTACGTCGGTGCCGGGGGCAGCGAGGTCATGAACTCCTCGACCCGGCTGCGGTGGTTCAGGTGGACGGCGACGATCTTGCTCGGCACGCTCGGCGGCAGGTGGACGGCGTCGTCGACGCCCACCACGCGGCCGTCCGCGCTGACCAGCTCGTCACCCTCTCGGCGTACCTGGGTGGCGGCGCCGTCCAGGAGGATCCTGCGGTACTCGGGCATCAACGGGTCCCTTCGAGGGTGAACGGGTAGGGGTACGGGTCGCCCGAGCTGTCGGTGGCCTGCGGAGCGGCGAAGCCGCTTTCCGGCCGGTCGAACCAGATGTGCACCTGACCGGTGCCCGTGGCGTTCTCGTAGTCGCTGTAGAGCCGTCCCGGCGCGATGAGGTCGTGCTCGCCGAGGGCCCCGGCCATCATCAGGTAGTGGCCGAACCGCGCCTCGGGCTTGAAGCGGTAGAAGTCCTCCATCGTGTCGAGCACGCGGGCGTGGTCGCCCGCCAGCATCCACTCGATGCGCTCCTCGTCCGCGGCACGCGCCTCGGGGGAGAAGACGTGCACCGGGTCGCTGGACTCGTGGGCGCGGAGCTGACGCAGCGGCCAGAAGGTGTGCGAGAACGCGCCCGAGGCGATCAGCAGGACCTTGCGGTCGCTCGCCGCGATGGCGTCGCCTACCGCGCGGCCCAGCCGGAGGTTGTCCTCGGTCTCGGCGGTCTGGCACATGCCGATCGAGATCCACCGCTTGCCGGGTACGCCGAGGTACTTCCACAGGTTGACCGTGGCGTAGAAGATCGGCAGGTGGTGGTCGTCGATCGCGGTGATCCAGGTGGCGTGCTTCTCCTGCTGGGCCGCGATCAGGCGGGCCAGCTCGGGGTCGCCGGCGAAGTCGTAGGGGATCCGGCACATGCCGCGCGGGAGCTCCTCCGAGGTGAAGAGCCCGGAACGCCGGTCCTGCGCGGTGACCACGAACTCCACGGTGGTCGCCCAGTGCGAGTCGAGCACGATCACGGTGTCGTAGTCGACGGTCTCGAAGACCTCCTCCCGCAGGCGCCGCAGCCCGGGGACGATGCTGATCTCCTTGCCCTCGTTGAGCTCCTTGCGGACCTCAAGGGGCAGCATGATCGTGGGGGCGTGGGCGAGGATGCCCGCGCCGACGACTTCACCCATTCCAGCCTCCCGGCGCGGTGACGGTGTTCTTGACGTCGCAGTAGAAGTCGAAGCTCCAGTCGCCGCCCTCGCGGCCGACGCCCGACTGGCGCGCGCCGCCGAACGGGGCCTGCAGGTCGCGGACGAAGAAGCAGTTGACCCAGACGGTGCCGGCGACGAGACGCTCGGTGACCCGGTCGGCCCGCTCGCGCGACCCCGTCGCCAGGGTGGCGGCCAGACCGAACCTGGTGGAGTTGGCCATCTCGACGGCCTCCTCCTCGGTACGGAACGTCTGGAGCGTGAGGACCGGTCCGAAGACCTCCTCGTTGACGATCTCGCTGTCCGCGGCCGCGCCGGTGAACAGGGTGGGCCGGTAGTAGAGGCCGCCGAGGTCGGTGTTGGGGCCGCCGCCGATGACGGGCGTGGCTCCGGCGGCGATGGCCCGCTGGACGAACCCGTCGATCCGCTCGACGTGCTCGCGGTGGATGTTGGGGCCGATGTCGGTGGCGAGGTCGCGCGGGTCGCCCTGGCGGAGCGTGGCCGCCTTGGCGACGAACCGCTCGGTGAACTCGGCGGCGACGCTCTCCTCGACCAGCAGCCGGGTCCCGGCCAGGCAGACCTGCCCGGCGTTGTCGTACTGCTCGACCGCGAGGTTCACGGCCAGGTCCAGGTCGGCGTCGGCGAACACGATCAGCGGGGACTTGCCGCCGAGTTCGAGGGACAGCGGGGTCAGGTTGGCCGCCGCCGCCCGGGCGATGTGCCGGGCGGTGGGCACCGATCCGGTGAAGCTGATCCGGCGGACGTCGGGGTGGGCGACCAGGGGGGCGCCGACCTCCTCGCCGTAGCCCTGGACGACGTTGAACACGCCGTCGGGCAGCCCGGCCTCGGCGGTGATCTCGGCCAGCAGCGACGCGGTGAGGGGCGACCACTCGGCCGGCTTCAGGACGACCGTGTCCCCGGCGGCGAGCGCGGGGGCGATCTTCCAGGTGGCCAGCATGAGCGGCGCGTTCCACGGCGTGATCAGGGCGCACACCCCGGCCGGGTCCCACGAGACGTGGTTGCGGTGCCCGCGGGTCTCGAAGTCGTCGTGCCCGAGGCCGAGCAGCCAGTCGGCGAAGAAGCGGAAGTTGTGCGCCACGCGGGGCATCACACCACGCAGGTGCGAACGAAGCAGAGCGCCGTTGTCGGTCGTCTCCACGATCGCGAGCTGGTCCAGCCGCTTCTCGACTCCGTCGGCGATCGCGTGCAGAAGACGCGCCCGCTCCTCACGGCTCGTACGCGCCCACGCGGGGAACGCTTTGGTCGCGGCCCGGACCGCCTCGTCGGCCTCCTTCGCGCCGCCGCGTGCGACCCGCGCGATCACCTGTCCGTCGATCGGCGAGACATCGTCGAACGTCGCAGGTGAGGAGACTCGTTCGCCCCCGATCCAGTGATCCTCCTGGACCGTGACATCCCCGACAGTGGCCATCCGCCCCTCCAAGTCGTTTGGTTCCAAACAATTTAGGTCGCGCTCTCGCGGCGAGTCAATATGACGGTATCGTTTGGAGTCAAACAAGCTGCAAGGAGACTGGGATGCCCGATCGCCGGCCGATCATCGCGATTCCCTCACGGTTCGCCGCCACCACGTCCGCGCTCCGTTACTCGGCAGTGGTGACCGCGAGGGCGCTCGCCGACGCCGTCTACCGCGCCGGCGGCGAGCCCTTCCTCATGCATCCCGTGGGCGCGGACGAGGCCGCGGGCCGGTTGGCCGCCGTGGACGGGCTGCTGCTCCCCGGCGGCGGCGACCTCGCCCCCTCGGCGTACGGCGACGACACGGCGCACGAGAGCGTCTACGACGTGGACGCCGAGCAGGACGCCTTCGACCTCGCGGCGGCCCGGCACGCGCTGCGCACCGGCCTGCCCACCCTGGCCATCTGCCGCGGGCTCCAGGTCGTCAACGTGGCCCTCGGCGGGCGGCTGCGCCAGCACATGGAGCCGGACCACCGCCACCTCGTCCACCCCGTGCGCGTACGGCCGGACTCGCTGCTCGCCCGGGTGACCGATGCGGAGAAGGTGGAGGCGTCCTGCTACCACCACCAGTGCGCGTCGTCGCTCGGGGAGGGCCTGGTGGCCACCGCCCACGCGGAGGACGGCACGGTCGAGGCCGCCGAGCGGGCCGCGGGGGCGGGCTGGTTCCTGGGCGTCCAGTGGCACCCCGAGGACACCGCGGCGACCGACCCCGTCAACCAGCGCGTCTTCGACGGCTTGGTCACGGCCGCCAGGTCGGCCTGACCGGCTCTAGCTCGACCGGCGGCGGCCGCCGCGACGCGGCGGGGCGGGGGAGTCGCGACGCAGGTTCTCCCGCCGCTCCTCGCCGTGCTCCTCCAGGTGGGTGACGATGCGGCGCAGCGTGTCGGCGAGGTGGAGCGACTCCTCGTCCTTGAGCGCGCCCACCACGAACGACTCCTCGTCGTTGAACGCGGGGAACAGCGTCTCCATCAGGGCCAGGCCCTCGGGAGTGAGCCGCAGCAGCGCCAGCCGGCCGTCGTCGGGATGCTGGCGGCGCTCCGCCAGGCCGCGCGACTCCAGGGTCTTGATGATGCCGGTGAGCGTGCCCTTGGAGATGCCCGCCTCGGCGGCGGCGTGCCGGGTCTCGATCTCCTCCCAGATCCATACCACCCACAACACGACGAACGCGCTCCAGGTGAGGTCGGCCGAGCGTAGCGCGGAGTTCTCCAGATGCTGCCGGACCGCGGCGGCCGCGCGATACAGGTTGGAGACGGCGGCGAGTGCCTCGCGCCGGACGGGGATCTCTCCCAGGCGGCGCTTCACCGCCTCCTCGGTCTCCGACAACGAATAGTGCGCGGGCACCCCGGCTCCTTTCATGTCAACTCTTGCGTCAAGTTCATTTGTACACGTACGATCCGCCAAACGGCAGGTCGTACGTATGCAAACGATCTCGCCACGAACCCCGATCCACCCAATATGGAAGGTTGCCATGGCCGATGAGGCAATCGCCACCGGACGGCTCTCGGCCGGTGAACAGTCCGCCACGCACGAACTCTCCCGCCGTCGTATCGGCGTGCCGGACATCGTCTTCTTCGTGGTGGCCGCGTCCTCCCCGCTGACCGTCGCCGCCGGTGGCCTCCCCATGAGCTACGGCACCACCGGGGTGATCGGCGTGCCCCTCATCTATCTGGTGCTCGCCACCGTGCTCGCGGTCTTCTCCGTCGGGTACGCCGCGATGAGCCGGCACATCTCCAACGCCGGCGCGTTCTACTCCTACATCGCCCAGGGCCTGGGCAGGGTCGGAGGCGTCGGCGCCTCCTTCGTCGCGCTGGTCGCCTACAACGCGATGCAGGTCGGCCTGTACGGCCTGTTCGGCGCGGCCGCCTCCGGGCTCCTCGGCGCGCACTTCGGCCTGGACGTGCCGTGGTGGGTGTGCTCGCTGGTCGCGCTGGTGCTGATCGCGATCCTCGGCTACCGCAGGATCGACCTGAACGCCCGTGTACTGGCCGTCCTGCTCATCTGCGAGAGCCTGACCGTGCTCGCCTTCGACTTCGCCCAGGTCTCCAACGCGCCGTCCGGCCTGTCCGCCGAGCCGTTCACCTGGGGCGCGCTGACCACCGGAGCGGTCGGCGCCGGGTTCTGCTGGGTGATGGCGTCGTTCATGGGCTTCGAGTCCGGCGCGATCTACAGCGAGGAGTGTCGCGACCCCAAGCGGACCGTCAGCCGCGCCACCTACATCGCCGTCGCGGTGATCGGTCTGTTCTACGCCTTCACCGCCTGGGCGATGTCGATGGGCACCGGCGTGGACAACATCGTCGCCGAGTCCGGCGAGAAGGCCACCGACCTGGTGTTCATCCTCGGTGAGCAGACCCTCGGCTCCGGCTTCTCCACGATCGCCAACGTCTTCATGGTGACCGCCGTGTTCGCCGCGCTGCTGTCGTTCCACAACGCGGTGGCCCGGTACTTCTTCGCGCTCGGCCGCGAGGGCGTACTCCCCGGCAAGCTGGGCGCCTCCCACCCGAGCCACGGCTCGCCGTACGTGGGCTCGCTCACCCAGTCGATCTTCGCCGCCGCGGTGGTGCTGCTGTTCGGCGTGTCCGGCGGCGACCCGACCGGCACGCTGTTCAACTGGTTCACCAACCTGGGCGCCCTCGGCGTCATCCTGCTGCTCGTTGTCACCTCGGTCTCGGTCATCGGCTACTTCCGGCGGGACGGTCGGGGCGAGAACGGCTGGAGCAGGGTGGTCGCTCCGGTGTTGTCCAGTGCCGCCCTCGCGGTCATCCTGGTGCTCGCGGTGGTCAACTTCCAGGCGCTGCTCGGCACCCCCGACGGCTCGGTGCTGAACTGGCTGATCCCCGGTCTCGTCCTGCTCGCCGGTGTCATCGGCATCGGGTACGGCGTGTGGATCAAGACGAGCAACCCGCGGACCTACGCCCAGATCGGTCACGGCGCTCCTCCCGCGGAGTAGTGGTCCGAACATGAATAAGGAGGGCCGGGGAATCCCGGCCCTCCTTATTCATGCCAACCCTTCATGTCAACGGGCGACTACTCCGCGCCGGAGGTGCCCGACTCGAGCAGGGTGCCGCCGTTCCAGACGACGCCGACCTGGCGGTAGTAGCCGCCGATGACCTCGTCCACGGTGAGGTCCGCCAGCTCCTCGGTGGGCGCGTCGAACAGCTCGATCTCCGCGTCGCCGGTCCACGCCTGGCCGCCCTCGAAGGACGCCCCGGCCGTGACGATCAGCTCGTCCAGGGCCAGCCCCTTGCCCGGCTCGATGGACGGCAGCCAGCGGTTGTGGGCCATCGGGTGGCCGTTGACGAACCCGTTGGTCTCGCTGGGCTCGCGCAGCCGTACGACGGCCTGGGCGAGCCGCCGGTCGGCGGCGGCGAGCGTGGCGCCGAAGACGCCCCCTTCCCCGATCCGCGGCGCGGCCTGGCCGAACGGGTGCGGGCGGGTCATGTGGATGGAGCCGAGCTTCTTCGGATAGCCCTGGTGCGCGCCGCGGGCGATGGCGAAGTCCTTGTCCACCCAGATGTAGACGCAGCGGGAGTAGGTCTGCCCCTGGTGGGAGCAGCGCACCACCACGAAGCACTCCTTGTACTGCGACCGGACGGGGTCGAGGAGCTCCTCCTGCCCGCCGGAGCACGACTGCCAGTCCGCCCAGATCACGGCCACCGCTCCGGGGTCCTCGTCGGCGAGCGAGAGATGATCGGGGAGTAGCGCGGCCACCTTGGCGGGATCGGTGCGGTACTCCACGGTGAGCAGGTCGCCGGAGTAGTACCAGGGCGGGCTGGGAACCAGCGAGGACCGGCCGGTCGCGGTCTTGGGCGTGTAGAAACCGCGCAGCTTCGCCACGGTGCCTCCTTGAGGGTCACGACAGTTCATTTGGGTCCATACGATATGTGCTGAGCTGCGGGTTGTCACGAGCAACCCCTGGATATCTTCGATTGGTGGGCTCTTGTTGTCCGCCGGTTTCGCGCGTATTGTTTGCACCCAAATGAACCCCCCATGTCCTGGCACTATCGAGGAGGCCACGTGAGTACGGAATCCGCGGAACGGACCGTCCAGCGCCTGAAGGAGCAGGGCGTCGACGTCGTCCGTATCGGCTATCCCGACCTCATCGGCACCGACCGCGGCAAGGACGTGCTCGTGGAGCGGCTCCCCGACGTGTGCGAGAGCGGCGTGGCGTTCTGCCGCGCGGTCTACTACACCTCGCCCCAGGGCGACGTCGTCCCGGTGCCCGGCGGCCTCGACGAGGGCCTCCCCGACATCTCGATCCATCCCGACCTGTCCACGCTCGTCCCGCTGTCCTGGGAGCCCGGCGTGGCGTACTGTCTCGGCGACGCGGTCAACCCGGCCACCGGAGAGGCGTTCCCCGAATCGCCGCGCGAGGTGGTCCGCGCCGCCGCCGCCCGGCTGGCCGAGCTCGGGCTGACCGGCGTGGTCGGCCCCGAGCTGGAGTACTTCCTGATGGAGCCCGACGGCGCCGGCTGGAAGCGGTACGACGACGCGCCCGGCAACGTCTACGTCGTCGGCGCCAAGGGCGACAAGGGCTCGCACGTGCTGCGCACCCTCCGCACGCTGCGCGGGATGGACCTCGGCGTCACCATGGGCAACCACGAGTTCTCCGGCGGCCAGTTCGAGATCAACCTGCACCACTCCGAGGCGGTCGACGCGGCCGACCGGGCGTTCCGCTTCAAGTCCGCCATCAAGGAGCTGGCCCGCCGCGACGGCCTGCTGGCGACCTTCATGGCCAAGCCGTTCAACGACGAGGGCGGCTCCGGCTTCCACATCCACCTCTCGTGCGTGGACGAGAGCGGCCGCAACGTCTTCGACGACCCCTCCGGGGCGTACGGGCTGTCGGAGAGCGCCAGGTACGCCATCGGGGGAATCCTCGCGCACGCGCCCGCGCTCGCCGCCCTGCTCAACCCGACGATCAACTCCTACAAGCGGTTCGGGCCCGACACACTCGCCCCCTGGCTGATCGACTGGGGCCTGGACAACCGCAGCGCCATGCTGCGGGTGCCGCCGGAGCGCGGCGCCGGCGCCCGCTTGGAGGTGCGGCTCGGCGACGCCTCGGCCAACCCCTACATCGCCATCGCGGGCCTGCTCGCCGCCGTCTACCTCGGCATCCGCGACCGCGTGGAGCCGCCCGCCCCGCTGTCGGGCTACGGCTACGACACCAGCAAGGCCCCCGTACTGCCGATGTCGCTGCCCGTCGCGCTGGACGCCCTCGGCGCCGACACGGCGCTGAGCGAGGTGCTCGGCAAGGAGTTCACCGCCGCCTACCTCGCCTACAAGCGCAACGAGGTCGAGCGCTTCTCCCAGTTCATCACCGACTGGGAGTTCCGCGAGTACGCCTACCACCTCTAGTCACCCGCACTTCTCACCAACCCCTTTCTGGAGGACCCAATGCGCCTGGAAGACGTCGACCTGGCGGACAACGACAAGTTCCTCGACGGCGACACCCCGTGGCGCATGTTCGACGTGCTGCGCGAACAGGCCCCGGTGCACTGGCAGGACGAGGGCGAGCACGGCAGCGGTTTCTGGTCGCTCACCCGCCACGCCGACATCGTGCGCGTGGACCGTGACGCGGCGACCTTCACCTCGATGAAGTTCACCAACCTCGAGGAGGTCGACGACCGGCAGGCCACCATCCGCCGCTCCATCCTGGAGACCGACGGCCCCCGGCACAGCGTGCTGCGCCGCATCCTGCAGCGCGAGTTCACCCCAAGGGCCGTCGCCGGGTACGAGGTCTTCCTGCGCGGGCTCACCGCCCGGACCCTGGACGCCGCGCTCGCCAAGGGCACGTTCGACTTCGTGAAGGAGGTCTCCGCCGACTTCCCGATCAACGTCCTGGCGAAGATGCTCGACGTGCCGGCGGACGACACCCAGCAGCTCATCGACTGGGGCAACCGCATCATCGGCAACACCGACCCCGACTACGCCGACGTGCTGCTGCACAGCGCGGAGAGCGAGAAGTACCGGGACCTGCCGTTCCGCAGCCCCGCCTCCCTCGAGGTCTTCGAGTACGGCCGCGAGCTGGCCAGGCAGCGGCGCGGCGGCGACGGCACCGACCTCGTCAGCAAGCTGGTCAACGAGACCCCCGCCGACGGTGTGGCGCTCTCGCCGACCGACTTCGACAACTACTTCCTGCTGCTCGTGGTGGCCGGGAACGAGACCACCCGGCACGCGATCTCGCACACGATGCGCGCGCTGATCGAGCACCCCGAGCAGGCGGAGAAGCTCCGGCAGGACCTCTCGCTGATGCCGAACGCGGTGGAGGAGTTCCTCCGCTGGGCCTCCCCGGTCTACCACTTCCGCCGTACGGCGACCCGGGACGTGGAGATCCACGGGCAGAAGATCGCCGAAGGCGACAAGGTCGTCATGTGGTTCGCCTCCGGCAACCGCGACGAGCGGGCCTTCGAGTCGCCCTACACCTTCGATGTGACCCGTCAGGACAACGACCACATCACCTTCGGCAAGGGCAGCCCGCACTTCTGCCTCGGCAACGCGCTCGCCCGCCTGGAGATCCGGATCATGTTCGAGGAGCTGCTGCCGCGCCTCGCCGACATCCGGCTCGCCGGGGACATCCGCCGGGTCCGCTCCAACTTCGTCAACGGCATCAAGGAGCTCCCGGTCACCGTCACGCTCGCCTGACGGGAGCTCAGCGAACCTCGCGGGTCCGCTTGCGGGTGGTGAAGTCCAGCCTGACCAGAGCGGGCAGGCGGCGTACGCCGAGCGCGGCGCGCAGGTCGGGGACCGCCTCGTCGTGCAGCCGGGCGATCAGGGCGTCCGGGTTCGCGGGGTCCTGTGAGATCACGCGCAGGTCCAGGGCGGGGGCGTCGGGCTTCCCGCGCAGCGTGGCCTTGGCCCGCCGCACGCCCTGATAGCCGCTCACCTGCCCGGCCAGTGCCTCACCCGCCTGCCTGCCGCCGATCTCGGTGATACCGGAAGGACCGGACTCCAGACGGATCCGCCGCAACCGGTCGAGACGGAGCAGGGCGAGCAACCAGCTCAGCCCGATGAGCGCGAGCACGACGCCCCCGATCGCCACGACCGGCCAGAACCAGGAGGTGGAGCGGGCGAAGGCGGTGACGAAGCCGGGCAACAACGGCTGCCTGGCCGCGTCCGCGCCGAACACGCCCAGGCCGCGTGCCAGGGCGGCGCCGCCGGCCGCGAAGAGGAGGAGGCCGAGCAGGGCCAGGCCGGTGCGATTGCCCCACGCGATGCCCCGGCCGAACGCCTTTCCTCGTCTCATGAGACACCCCTCACCTTGGTCCGCTCACCTTGGTCCGCACCGTGTACCGGCCGACCGGCGCGAGCTTGGCCAGCTCGTCGTCCACGGCGGCCTCCACCCGGTCACGCAGCGCGGACATGTCACGCAGGTCGCTGCCCGCGTGTACGGTCACCCGCCGTCCGCGTACTTTCGCCCGGACTCGCCGCACCCCGTCGACCTGGCCGGCGACCGCGCCGAGCACCCGGGCCAGCATGCGCCGCGGCATCCCGATGATCATGTCGGGATCGCCGCTGCGCAGCGGCACCAGCCGGGGGCGTCCGGGGGCCAGCCCGATCAGCAAAAGCACCAGCCCGATGATCCCCAGGGCTCCGGCGCACGCCATGACGGCGTTGTCCTGCCAGGTCGCGGCGCGGGCCAAGTCCGCCACCTGGCTGTACGGCACGATCTTCGCGGGGTGGCCGAACAGCGCCGAGATCGTCTCGATCGCGGTCAGCACCCCGATCGCCAGCAGGATGATCGCCATGATGGCGGCGGGGACCTTCCGCCTGGTACGGAAGAACCGCGCCGCGCCCCGGCCACGCGCGGACGCGCGGACGGGCGGTCGGGGGGTCTCAGGTGGTCGGGGGGTCTCAAAAGGTTCAGACCCCGTGCGGGGAGTCGTCATGGCCACTCCTCGGTCCCGGTACGAGCCGGACTATGTCGATGTCGACGTTCTCCACGGTGATGCCGGTCAGGGCGTGCACGCGGCTTCTGAGCCGCTCCCGTACGTCCGCCGCGACCTGCGGAACGGAGGCCGGGTAACGCACGGCGAGGCCGAGCCGGACCGCGGCGACGGCTCCGCTGACGGATGCCGTCACCTGCGGCCGCTCCGCGAGCCGGTCGTCGTCCGCGGCCACCTCCGTCGCGATCTTCGTGAACGCGCGGCCGGTGACCGTGGTGGCGCCGTGCCCGGCCACGCCCGCACGCTCGGTGGTCATTGCCGCCGTGCCCGGAGCGTCGGCATCTGGACGCCGCCCTCGAGGACGAGGCCGACGAAGAAGCCGACCACCCCGAGGACCAGCACGATGAGGAAGGCGTTGAGCCCGCCGAAGGCGCCGACGATCCCGAGGACCGTGCCGAAGGCGAGTCCGATGACCGACCAAACGGGGAACTGGTTCATGTTGATCTCACCTTCCTGGTTGTTCCGTGCCGGTGACGTCGTCGACCGTCACGTTCACATGTCTGCCGCCCGTCAGAGGGGCGACGGCGTCGCGGATCTCGGCCGCGATCTCGGGTATCGGCCTTCCGTACCGGACGGTCGCGTGGATCTCGATCTCTGTCTCCCGTACGGAGATCCCTGGGACCGTCTCGCCGGGAAGGTAGGCGGCGACCGTTCCGAACGGGCCACCGGAGAGTGCCACGACGTCCGGGCAGGAGGCCGCTCGCTCGGCGATCCGCTTGACGTCCGCGCCCGTCAGAGGCGGGCCGGGAGCCGGATCGGGAGCCGGGTCGGGAGGCGTCGGGTCCGCCAGAGCGTTACCGGGGGCCGGCAGGCCCTCGCTCGCGCTCATCGGACCCGTGCTCCTTCCCCCGAGCCGGCGCCCCCCTCCTGTGACGGCAGGTAGACGTCGTCGACCGTGACGTTGACCTCGGTCACCTCCAGCCCGCACATCTGCCCGACCGCGGAGATCACGTTGTCGCGTACGGCCGAGGCGAGGTCCGGGATGGCCACGCCGTAGTCCACGACCAGGTCGATGTCCACCGCGGCCTGGCGCTCGCCGACCTCCACGGAGATGCCGCGAGTGACGCCGTTCTCGGCGCCGAGCCTGCCCTTGAGCGCCCCCATCGCGCGGGCCGGGCCGGTGCCGAAGTCATGGACCCCGGAGATCTCTCTGGCGGCCACGCCCGAGATCTTCGCGACGACGTCCTCGGAGATGGTGGTACGGCCCCGGTCGGTCACCAGGCTGGTGCCACCGCCCATGGTCGCCTGGCCGGGAGTGCCCTCCCTCTGTCCCGGTACGCCCTGAACCGTTGGCGCATTGGTCTCGGTCATGTGAATCCCCCGCCTTGACCTTTTCTAGCGGCCTTGTTGCTTTTTGGTACCTATGTCGTCAGTTACCCCCTTTGAGGCGCAGAACTATTGGGGCCGGGGCGAGGTTGGGCCATGGATGCGCATCGATTCCGTCAAGGCGGGTCACGGTGCCCGACGTGCCGGCTGTTCGGCCCGGAGGCAGAACCGTGATTCCGCCCAGTTTGGCGGACGTCAAGTTTGTCCGATGCTTCGCTATCCGGGTTTCCGTATCCCGCCTTAGGGGAGGGGGCGCTCGGTAGTTACGTCTCCCTCAAGAACCAGAGGCCAGCTCCTGAGGCGCCTCCCCATCCGACGGCCATATCCCGCCGCCAGACGAGCGGACGCCCGGAGGAAGGGGCGCCAAATGAAGGACAGACTGCAGATGGCACTGGCCGTCGCGGTGGGCTACTACCTCGGACGGCGTCACAAGCTGCGCATGGCCGCCGGCCTCGCCCTGGCCGGAGCGGCGAAACGGTTCAAGCCGAAGGCGAAGTCGGGGGAGGGCGGCCTGCTGCAGCAGGGCATCAAGGCGCTCGGCTCCTCGCCGGAACTCGAGGAGCTCACCGAACGTGTCCGGGGTGACCTGATCGAGGTCGGCAAGGCGGCGGCGGTCGCGGCGACCAGCCGGCAGATCGACTCGCTGAGCGACCGGCTCCACGAGCGGGCCGAGGCGCTGCGGCGTCCGGGCGTACCGCGCGGCGAGGAGCGGGCGGAGGAGCCGACCGTACCGCGGACGCGCCGGCCGGCCGAGGAGGAGTACGTCGAATACGGCGAGTACGACGAAACCGGCGAGGAGGAGCGCGAGGCCGAACCCGCGAGGGGGCCCGCCAAGGAGCCGCCCGGGCGCGAACGCGCCACCCCGCCCGTCACCCGTGCGCGGAGGTGAGCCCGATGTCGGTGACCGAGGGACTGAAGAAGGGCCGCAAGGCCCAGGAAAAGGCCCAGGAGACGGTCAAGGGGGCGGTTTCTGGCACTTTGTCGGGTGCCGTCCATGAGCCCATGAGCCGGCTCAACAAGGAGATGCGGAACCTCGCGTCGGCGGCCGGACAGCGGCTCCTGACGTCCGCGGCCGGGAAGGTCGAGGGACTCGCGGGGCGGCTCACCGGCTACGTCGAGAACGAGGGCTCGGGACTGCTGAGCGCGGTGACCGGACGCTCGGGCGACGGGCCGTCACCCGCGGTGGCGGGGATGATGACCTTCGCCAAGGAGAAGATCAAGCAGAAGTTGAAGGCGGCGCTCCCCGGCAAGGGCGGCGGAAAGCCGAAGAAGCTGCGATTCACCACCATCGTCGAGTCCATCGACGTCGGCGCTCCCTTGCGCGTGGTCTACGACCAGTGGACGCAGTTCCAGGACTTCCCCGGCTTCATGAAGAAGGTCGAGACCGTCGAGCAGAAGGCGGACGAGAAGCTCGACTGGAAGGCCCAGGTCTTCTGGTCGCACCGGACCTGGGAGTCGAAGATCCTGGAGCAGGTGCCGGATAAACGGATCATCTGGCGCTCCAAGGGAGCGAAGGGCTACGTCGACGGCGCGGTGACCTTCCACGAGCTCGCGCCCGAGCTCACGAGGGTCCTCCTCGTGCTGGAGTACCACCCGCAGGGCATGTTCGAGCGCACCGGCAACATCTGGCGGGCCCAGGGCCGCCGCGCGCGGCTGGAGTTGAAGCACTTCCGCCGCCACGTCATGACGCAGGACCTGCTGCACCCCGACGAGGTCAAGGGATGGCGCGGCGAGATCCATGAGGGCCGCGTCGTGAAGGATCAGGAGGCCGCGCTCAAGGAGGAGCGGGCGGAGGAGGCGGAGGAGCCTACCGGGGAGGCCGGGGAGCCTGTCGAGGAGGCCGCCGCCGAGCCCACCGCCGAGCCCACCGCGGAGCGTCCGGAAGAGCGCACGCCGACGGAGGAAGCCCGGCTGCGGGAGCATCGGCCTCCCGTGCAGCGTCGACCCACCGAGGAGGAGGGGCCCGTGCACGCGGCTCCGCGCCGCATGTCGCTGAGGACGCACGGCCGGCACAGAGGCTGAAGCGCCGAGGAGGGATCAAAGTGACGATAGCCACGCAGGCGTCCGGTGGCGGGGGCATCGAGCGCCCGTCGGCGACGGGCCTGGCCGATGTGATCGACACGATCCTCGACAAGGGGCTCGTGATCGACGCCTATGTCCGCGTGTCACTCGTCGGCATCGAGGTGCTCACGATCGACGCCCGGGCCGTCATCGCCAGTGTGGACACCTATCTGCGCTTCGCGGACGCGGTCAACCGGCTGGACATCGCCGGCCAGCAGGAGGGACTGCCCGAGCTGGTTCACGACGCGAAGCAGGGGGCGATCACCGACAAGGCGAAGGGCGTGGCCCAGGGGGCGTTGGAAGCCGCCGGGGAGAAACTGCACGACCTCGTCAGCGGAGAGACCGTCGAGCGCTCAGACGCGCCCCGGCGGCGGTGAGGGGACCGGAATGTCGACATCGACCCAGGCTTCACAGGGCACGACGCCCGGCCCTGCCGAGGGACTCGCGCAGGGAGAGAGCTGCTACGTCTACGGAGTGGTTCCGGCCGACGTGGTGGTGAACCCCGAGGCCACGGGGGTGGGCGACCCACCCCGGCGGATCAGGCTCGTACGGCACGGCCCGGTCGCCGCCCTGGTGAGCGACGTGGACCTGGAGCGCCCGCTCGGCACGTCGGCCGATCTGCTGGCCCACGAGGCGTTGCTCGACGCCACCGCGGCGGAGGTGCCCGTCCTGCCGTTCCGGTTCGGCGCGGTGATGGCGAGTTCCGAGGCCGTCGTGGAGGAGCTGCTCTCGCCGTACGAGGAGGAGTTCCTCGCCGCGCTGCGGGAGCTCGAGGGGCGCGCGGAGTACGTCGTCAAGGGCCGTTACGTCGAGCAGGCCGTGCTCACGGAGATCCTGGACGCGAACCCGGAGGCGCGGCGCCTGCGCGAGGAGATCCGCGGCCGGCCGGAGGACGCCACCCGGGACGCCCGCATCCGGCTGGGTGAGATCGTCTCGCAGGCGATCGCCGCCAAACGCGACGCGGACACGCAGGCGCTGGCCGAGCGTCTCAGCCCGCTCGCCGCCGCCGCGTTCGTGCGCGAGCCGTCCCACGAACGGGACGCCGTGCACCTCGCCCTCCTCATGGAGACCGGCCGACAGGCCGAGCTGCGGCAGGCACTGGACGAGGTGGGAGGCGACTGGGCGGGGCAGGTCGAACTGCGCCTGCTCGGTCCGCTGGCGCCGTACGACTTCGTGGTGCCGAAAGAGCGAGGAGGCTGACCCGTGGGACTGGGAGAGCTCCTTTTCGGCTGGCCGCTGCTGCCGCTTCGCGGGGTCATCAAGCTCGGCGAGGTGATACAGGAGCAGGCCGAGCGCGAGCTCCACGACCCGGCGATCGCCCGGCGTGAGCTGGAGGAGATAGCGGAGGCCAGGGCCGCCGGACGGATCTCCGCGGAGGAGGAGGCCCTGGCGATCGAACAGGTCGTGCGCAGGATGAGCGGAGGGAGGTGACCGACCGTGCCTCCGGGTCGCAGACACATCGAGCGCGCCGCGCCGCCGGACGCCGTGCACGTGGTGCCCAGGGACGACGAGCGGCGGGTCCCCGAGCAGCGGGCCGAACCGCACCCGGGAACGCTCACCGCCGCGACGGCGGGAGAGACCGGCCTGCGCCTGATCTCCCGGCTGACCGCCAAGGAGACCGAGGCGGTCACCCTTGTGGAGCCCATGGGAGAGGGCTGGGTCGTGCACGTCGAGGTCGTCGAGGACCGCCGCGTCCCTTCGTCGGGGGACATGCTGGCGCTGTACGAGGCCGAGATGGACGGCGACGGGGACCTGCTGTCCTACCGGAGGGTGCGGCGCTACCGGCGCGGCATGATCGACGATGGTGAGGGCGTTCCGAGATGACCGATCCGACACACGCCCGGCCCGTGCTCCGCGACACGTACGGGGCGGTGCCGCGGCAACGTGAGGCCGCGAACCTCGGCGACATCCTGGAACGCGTCCTCGACCGGGGCGTCGTCATCGCCGGGGACATCCGCGTGAACCTGCTGGACATCGAGCTGCTGACGATCAAGCTGAGGCTGCTGATCGCCTCGGTGGACACGGCTCGTGAGCTCGGCATCGACTGGTGGGAGCACGACCCGTGGCTCACCGGCGGCGACCGTGAGCTGGAGAACGAGAACCGCCGGCTGCGCGCGCGCCTCGCGGCGGTGGAGGAGCGGCTGGCGCTCGGCGGCTCGGACGAGATCCAGGGCGAGGTCGTCGAGGAGCGCCGGTCCGAACGGCACCGCCCGCCCGAACAGCGCAGACGCGGAGACGACCGTGGCTGACGTCGGCACCTACCTCTACGCGGTCGCCGGGGACGGGGGGCGGCGCCCTCCCGGCGGGCTGACGGGCGTGGGCGGCGCGCCGGTCCGGGTGATCGCGGAAGGCGGCCTGCTCGCCTACGTGAGCACCGTCCCCTTGGACCAGTTCGGGGAGGAGCCGCTGCGCCGTTCGATGGAGGAGCTGGACTGGCTGGGGGAGACCGCTCGGGCGCACCACGGCGTCGTGGCGGCGGTGGCCGCGACCGGCCCGACCGCCCCCGTCCGGCTCGTGACCGTGTACAGCGGGGACGAGCAGGTGCGCGATCTGCTGCGCCGGCGGGGCGCGGACTTCGCCGAGGCGCTCTCCCGGGTGACCGGCCGGAACGAATGGGGCGTGAAGGTGTACGTCGATCCCGCCGCGCCGTCGGCGGCTTCGGGCGGAGCAGGGGGCGGCACAGGGGGCGAGGCGGGCGCCCGGCCGGGGCTCGCGTACCTGAAACGGCGCCAGGCGAGCCTGCGCGACCGTGAGGCGGCCTGGCGCGACGCGGTCGCCCGCGGGGAGCGCGTCCACACCGCTCTGCTGGATGTCGCCGTCATGGGCCGCAGGCACCGGGCTCAGGACCCGCAGTTGTCCGGACGCGACGAGTGGATGGTTCTGAACGGCGCGTACCTCGTCGACGAGAACCGCGGCCCGGACTTCGCGGCGCTGGTCTCCCGATTTCGCGAGCAGGGGACGGACGTGGAGCTCAGCGGCCCCTGGCCGCCGTACTCCTTCACGGAGCTGACCGACGACCAGGAGGCGCGCCATGGCGCCCCCTGAGCCGAGAGGCGCCGTGATGGCGGCCGAGGGCCGGATTCCCGCCGAGCGCGTGGCGCTCGTCGACCTGCTGGACCGGCTGCTCGCGGGAGGTGTCGTCATCACAGGAGATCTGGTCCTGTCGATCGCCGACGTCGAGCTCGTACGCATCTCCCTGCGCGCGCTGATCACATCCATCACCGCGGAGACGACGGGCATGACGAACGTGAGGTTCGACGATGAGCCGGCCTGGAGGTGAGCCGCGGTCGAGGGCGCCGCGCCTGCGCATCGAGGCGGACCGCGAGGCGGTGGAGCGCGACCTCAGCCGCCTGGTGCTGACCCTCGTCGAGCTCGTCCGCCAGCTGGTGGAGCGCCAGTGCATCCGGCGGATGGACCAGGGCGACCTGTCCGACGAGCAGATCGAGACGCTGGGCCTGACACTGATGCGTCTCGAAGAGGCGATGACCGATCTGTGCGAGCGGTTCGGGCTGGAGCCCGCGGACCTGAACCTCGACCTCGGGCCGCTGGGGACCCTCCTTCCCACGGACTGAGAGGGGACCGTCAGGAACCGGCCGCGAGGAGCCGCGCGATGACGCGGTCGAGGGCGTCGAGGTCCGCCGGATCGAGCGCGAGGAGGGCCGAGGGCGGCTCGCCGAGGATGCGCTCGGCCAGTTCCGCGGCCGTGACCCCCTCCGGTGTGATCGA
Source organism: Microtetraspora glauca (assembly GCF_040656155.1). Taxonomy (NCBI): domain Bacteria; kingdom Bacillati; phylum Actinomycetota; class Actinomycetes; order Streptosporangiales; family Streptosporangiaceae; genus Microtetraspora; species Microtetraspora glauca. The sequence goes on along the minus strand of NZ_JBFALK010000020.1, from coordinate 93,975 downwards.
GACGATCTTGGCTCGACGGTCCTCGGGATGGGGCGCGCGCTCGACCAGCCCGCGACGTTCGAGGTCCGCCACCACGATCGTGGTGTAGGGGGCGTCGGTGGCGAGCCGCTCGGCCAGGCGGCGCAGGGTCAGCGGCCCCGGGGCGAGCAGGCGCAGGGCCTTGACCCGGATGAAGCTCATACCGAGGGCGTCGCAGACCTCCTTGCGCCGTTCGTGGCGTTCGAGCACCAGGCCGCGCATCCCGCGCCACACGCGCGCCGCCACGTCCTCGCTCATCGCGACCTCACCGGCTCGTGCGGCGTCAGCCGGGCCGCCGTACGCTCGGCGGTGGCCTTGGCCCAGCCGCTGGTGGTGACCAGGGCGAGGACCAGGACGATCAGCCCGTACGCGGCGACGATCCACCAGGCCACGTGACTGGCCCGGGTGAACCCGGGGACGTGTACGGCGGAGGCGATCACCGAGCCGGCGATGGCCACGCCGAAGGACTGGCCGACCTGGCGGCTGGTCGACGCGACGGCGGCGGCGACGCCGGCCTGGGAGAGCGGCATCCCGGAGACGGCGGTGTTGGTGATCGGCGGGTTCACCACCGCGAACCCGAGCCCGAAGATCAGATAGATCACCAGCAGCTCCGGGATGGGAGTGACCACGGTGACCTGCGCGAGCAGCACGCCCGCCACCGTGACGCAGACGCCGCCCGCGAGCAGCGACATCCGAGGCCCGCGGGCGCCGACCAGCCGTCCGGACAGAGGTCCGAAGATCAGCGTCGCCAGAGCGGTGGGCAGCATGCACAGTCCCGCGTGCAGGGCCGACAGCCCGCGGATGTCCTGAAGGTAGAGCGTGTTGACGAAGAGGAACGTGCCGAGCCCGGCGAAGCTCGCCACGGCGATGGCCGCGGCCCCCGAGAACGGGGCGCTGTGGAAGAAGCGCACGTCGATGAGCGGGTCCTCACGGCGCGGCTCGTACACGATCAGCGCGACGAGGGAGAGCACGGCGACGGCGAAGCACGCGATGATCAGGCCCGACGACCAGCCGAGGCCGGGCCCCTCGATGATCCCGTACGTCAGGGAGGCCAGCAGGGCGATGACGAGGATCTGCCCCACCGGGTCGATCCGGCGCGGCCGCTCCGACCTGGACTCGGGGACGAACAGCCAGGTGAGCAGCACCGCGACCAGGCCGATCGGCACGTTGATCCAGAAGATGGCCCGCCAGCCGACGCTGTCGGTGAGCAGGCCGCCGACGACGGGGCCGAGGGCCATGCTGATCCCGACGACGCCGCCCCACACGCCGATCGCCTGGGCGCGCTCGCGCGGGTCGGTGAACGTGTTGGTGATGATGGACAGCGCCACCGGGTTGAGCATCGAACCACCGATCGCCTGGAGCGCGCGGAACGCGACCAGCCACTCCAGCGTCGGCGCGATGCTGCACAGCAGCGACGCGCACGTGAAGACGAGCAGCCCGACCTGGAAGACGCGCCGCCGTCCGACGCGGTCGCCGGTGGACCCCGACAGCATGAGCAGGCTCGCGAGCGTGAGCGTGTAGGCGTCGATCGTCCACTGGAGCCCGGAGACCGGGGCGTGCAGGTCCCGCCCGAGCGCGGGCAGCGCCACGTTCACGATCGTGTTGTCGAGGGACACGATCAGCAGGCTGGTGCAGCAGATGAGCAGCACCAGGATCCGCCGTCGGCGATTCATTAGTTGCACTACTACAACGGTACATGCTGACAGGGAGGCCGCCCGCGCCGGCGGCCTCCCTGTCAGGGTCAGATCTCCAGGCGCTCCTCGATGGCCTTGAGCTGGTGCCGGGCCATCGCGAGATTGGACCTGCCTCGATCGAGGGCCAGATAGAGGAACAGGCCCTTCCCGCTGCGCCCGGTGACCGGGCGGATGATGTGGTACTGCGATCCGAGCGTGATGAGGATGTCCTCGATGGCGTCCTTGAGCTGGAGCGACTCCATCGTGCGGAGTTTGGCCTTGACCACCTCGGTGTTGCCCGCGGCCGCGACCTGGAGATCGAGGTCCTTGGAGCCTCCGTGCGTGCCGAGCGCCATGCCGCTGCTGTAGTCCACGACGACCGCGCCGAGCGCGCCGTCGACCGCCATCATCTCCTTGAGAGAGATGTCGATGTTCGCCATGTGCGTTTCTCCTATTCGCGTTCGACGATGGCGGCGAGCTTGGCCGCCGTCTTGCGACCCTCGATCCGGAGCAGGCCGAGGTTGGCCCCCGGCCCGGCGAGAACGGCGAGGACGAGCTTGGGGCCCGCGGCATAGCACGCGGTGTACCCACGGGTGCCGGAGATCAGGGTCTCCTCGAGTGCGCCGGCCTGGACGAGGTCGGTCATCCGGCGGGCCATCGAGAGCAGCGCGGACGAGAGCGCCGCGACCTGCTCGGTATGGCCGCCGAGGTCGGTCGCGACGAGCATCCCGTCCACCGTGCAGGTGAGCGTGCCGGTGATCTCGGGCGCGCGTTCCCTGAGGAGGAGCATCTCCTCGTGTATTTCGCCGCGCAGATCCATCGCAATGCCCCTTCCGGCCCGCTTGAGCCACGTGATCACTGCAGCGCCTCCAGTGCGTCACGCAGCCTGATGAGCAGGTTCACGTCGGTCGGGTCGGCGCTGACCTGCGGCAGATACGGCTCCGCGGCGTCCTGCCCTGATCCGGGCCGCAGCTCGGCCCGCGGGCCGGAGCGATCGCCGCGTCGGGGCAGCGTCGGCGGGGACGGCGCGGCCGGCTCCACCCGCGTCGCGAGGAGCCCGGCCGCCCCCAGCTCCCGTACGGCGAGCAGCGTCGAGTAGGCGGGACGTCCGAGGCGGCGGGCCAGCTCCGCGGGCGTGGCGGTGGTGTCCGCGCCGAGCAGCACCTCCCACTGCACCGCGGTCAGCACCACGTGCCTGCCGGGGATGCGCCGTACGGGGATCACCGGCTGCGTGTCGAGTTCGGTCGACGGCCATGCTCGGTCCAATCGGGCCTTCCTCCGCCGGCACTCCCGGAAGAGGCCGGGCACGTCGAAGAACCAGTGCGTGCCGAGCCAGTGCCGTTCCCCGTCCCTGAACCGGGAGCGGGGCCCCGGCCGGGCTCCCGTCGTGTCGAGTGCCGTGTCGAGCAGGAAGAACGAGGCGTCAAGGGTGGCCCCCAGCACGCAGAACTCCAGCTCTCCCCGGGTGAGTACGCCCTTGCCGACCAGCAGGTCGCCCCCGTTCACGGGGTCGGGGTCCGCGCTGACCACCTGCCGCGCCTTCCTGACGGCGCTGGCGCTGATCCGGCCGGACGCGGTCAGCAGCTCCTCCACGTTCGGCGTGCCGGTGCACTCGGCGTACGACACCCGGCCGCGGGTGAGGAAGATCGTCCCGTTGCGGCCCACCCGGAGCGACCCGGTGGCCTTGTCCTGCGCGAGTCCGGCGAGTACGGAGTCGAGGGTCGAGGTCGCCATGGCTCACGAGGCGATCAGCCGGTGGGAGATGGCCTGGAGCCTGCGCAGGGCGAGGGCCAGGTTCGCGCGTTCGGGATCCAGCCGGAGGCAGATGAGCAGCGGCCCGTCGAACATCGTCTCCATGGGCTTGATCAGGTGGTAGGCCCGGTCCGTGGTGACGATCACGTCCTCGATTCGGATCGTTCCATCGGGGGTCGAGAGGGCGAGCCCGTCGAGCGTGGCGCGGAACGCCTCACTCAGCCCGGCGGCCGATCCCTCCGGGTAGGGGACACCCTCGGCGGCCACCGCCATGCCGCTGGTGTGATCCACGAGAATCGCGTCGAGCGCGCCGGGAATCGTCATGGCCTCCGAAAGGCAGTCCTCTATCCCGATCACGCGCAACTCCCTCGCCGGGTCGTCGATACGGCGCGGCCAACACTAGAGAAGGCGATACGCGCGGAGTCCGCACAGTCCAGCGGGATATGAGGTGAGATATAAGGATTGGCCGTTCTAGGAGAAGAATTATCCCACTGCATAGAAGACTTGTATTTACCGGCGATTGTGAAGATTATTCGGATATTTTGGGTTACGGGTAGGGGAGAATAGGGCTTATGGAACGAGTCCTGGTCAGCGCATGCCTGCTCGGCCGACGGGTGCGCTACGACGGCGGTGCCAAGACGAGTGAGGACGAGCTTCTCGCCACCTGGAACTCCGAGGGGCGGCTTGTGCCGTTCTGTCCAGAAGTCGCGGGTGGGCTCCCCGTACCCCGGCCCCCGGCGGAGATCGAGGGCGGCGCCGGCGGCGCGGCGGTTCTCGCCGGGACCGCGCGCATCGTGACGCCGGACGGCGACGACGTGACCGAGGCGTTCCTCGCCGGCGCGCGGCGGGCGCTCGACGCCGCCCGAGCCTCCGGCGCCCGGGTGGCGATCCTCAAGGAGGGCAGCCCGTCATGCGGCTCGCTGCGCGTCTACGACGGCACGTTCACCGGCCGCACGACGCCCGGCCAGGGGGTGACCACCGCCCTCCTCGAACAGAACGGCGTCCGGGTCTTCGACGAGGACGACATCGCCGGGGCCGCCCGCCATCTACGGGACAGGTGATCAGGGGGACAGCGGGTCGGAGGTGACGATCACCGCGTTCTCGTCCGGCTTGAAGACCAGGACGTTCTCGACGTAGGACCGGAGGGCGGCCTCCAGGCCCACGTCGCCGCCGGCCGCCTCGGACATGAACCAGCGGTGGTCGAGGACCTCGTGGAAGAGCTGGGCGGGTTCCAGCTTGCGCCGCAGCTCGGCCGGGATCCCGGTCACCACCGGCTGGAACACCTCGGCCAGCCAGCGGTGCGCGACGATCGCCTCGTCCTCGTGGCGCAGGCCGTTCGACACCCGGAACGAGTCGAGGTCGTTCAGGAGCCGCCTGGCCTGGTTCTCCTCGACGTCCAGGCCGGTCAGCCTGAGCAGGCGGCGCTGGTGGTGCCCCGCGTCCACCACCTTGGGCCGGACGATCAGCCGCCCCGTGCCCGCCTTCCTGCGGACCATCATCTCGGCGACGTCGAAGCCGAGCGAGTTCAGCCGCCTGATCCGCTGGTCGACGATGTGCCAGTCGACCTCCTCGATGATCTCGTCGGAGTTGAGCTCGCTCCACAGCCGCTCGTACCGCTCGACGATCTGCTCGGCGAAGACCAGCGGGTCGATCGACGGGTGCAGCAGGTCGCCCGCCTCCAGGTCGAGCAGTTCGCCGTAGATGTTGACGTGCGCGACGTCGATGTCGTGGGTCCGCTGCCCCTCACTGATCATCGGATGCAGCTCGCCGGTCTCGGCGTCCACGAGGTACGCGGCGAACGCCCCGGCGTCCCGGCGGAACAGCGTGTTCGACAACGAGCAGTCACCCCAGTAGAAGCCGGTGAGGTGCAGCCGTACGAGCAGCACGGCGAGGGCGTCGAGCAGCCGCGTCAGCGTGTCGGGCCGCACCGACCCGGACAGCACGGCCCGGTAGGGGAGCGAGAACTGCAGGTGCCGGGTGATCAGCGCGGAGTCCAGCTCGTCGCCGTCCGCGTCGGTGCGCCCGGTGACGACCGCGACCGGCTCGACCGCCGGGGTGTCCAGCCGTGCCAGGTCCCACAGCAGCTTGTACTCCCGCTTGGCGTACCGCTCGCTGATCTCCTTGATGGCGTAGACCCGTCCCCCGAGCCGGGCGAAGCGGACGACGTGCCGGGAGATGCCGCGCGGCAGGGTCACCAGGTGGTGGTCGGGCCACTGCTCCAGCGGGACGTCCCACGGCAGCCGGATCAGGTCGGGGTCGCCGGGGGCGCCGATCATCTGCAGGGGCACCGGTTCGCTCCTCGTTTAGGGGGTTTCATGATTCAGTGTCGCGGATAGAGTCGAGGACCATGACGCTGCTGGATGAGTTCGTCGGCTGGTACTTCGCCGAACACCCGGTCCGGGCCGCCCTGCTCGGAGCGGACGGATACGACCGCACCCTCGGAGACTTCAGCGAGGCCGGGTTCACGGCCAGGGAGCGCGCCGCGGAGCGCTGGCTGGAGCGGCTGTCCGCCGAGCCGGCCGCGACCGTGGAGGACGAGATCGACCGCGATCTCGTCACCTCGCAGCTGCGCGGGACCGTGGCGAGCGCCCGCTGGCCGGAGTGGCGGCGCGATCCCGCGCCGTACCTGGGGGCGATCTTCGGTTCCCTGTTCACGCCGTTCCAGCAGCGGCTGAAGCCGGAGGCCGAGCTGGTCGAGGCAGCCGTCGCCCGGCTCGCCGAGGTGCCCGACGTGCTCGCCGCCTGCCGAGAGAACCTCGACCCCGACCTCGCCGCCGGCCTGCTCGTCACCCGCGGCCTGGACCAGGCCCGTACGGCACGGCGCTTCCTCACCGAGACCGTCCCCGGCGAGGTGGCCGACCCCGTCCTGCGCGCGCGGCTGGCGGCGGCGGCCGAGCCGGCCGCCGCCGCGTTCGACGCGTTCGTCACCTTCCTCGACGGCTTCAGGGCGGGCGGGACCTGGCGCATGGGGGAGGAGCTCTACTCCACGCTGCTCCGCGAGCGGGAGATGCTCGGGTACGGCGCCGCCGAGCTGCACGAGAAGGGGCTCCGGGCCTGGGACGAGATCGACGCCCGGATGCGCGAGGTGGCCGGGCGCCTCGGCGACGGCGCCTGGGGTGAGGACTGGCGGGCCGCGATGGAGTCCCTCATGGACGACCATCCCGAGACCCTGGAGGCCATGCGCGCGGAGTACGAGGCGGAGACGCTGCGCGCCCGTGACTTCGTCCGCGACCGCGGCCTCGTGACCTTCCCCGAGGGCGAGGAGTGCCACGTCCTGCCGTCGCCGGAGTTCCAGCGGCCCATCCTGGCGGTGGCCAACTATCTCGCGCCGCCGCCGCTCAGCGCGTCCAGGACCGGCGTCTTCTTCGTGCCGTTCACGCCGGACGGCTCCACCCCCGAGCAGGTGCGGCAGCGTCTGCGCACCAACTCGCGGGCGCAGATGCCGTCGATCGCCGTCCACGAGACCTACCCCGGGCACCACTGGCACCTGGCATGGCTGGCGGCCAACCCCCGGAAGGTACGCAAGATCTTCCGCACGCCGTACTTCCTCGAGGGCTGGGCGCTGTACGTCGAGGGCGTGCTGCACGAGCAGGGATACTTCGACACACCGGCGACCGAGCTGGCCCACCTGGACTGCCGGATCTTCCGGGCCGCCCGGATCGTCGTGGACACCGCCCTGCACTGCGGCGACATGACGATCGAGGAGGCGGAGACGTTCATGGCCACCAAGGCGTCGCTGTCTCCGGGGACCGCCAAGGGCGAGGTCAGCCGCTACTGCGCGTGGCCCACCCAGGCGCCGTCCTACCTCACCGGAGCGCTGGAGATCCAGCGCATCCGCGAGGACTTCTCCGGAGACCTCCGCAAGTTCCACGATCAGATCGCCGGGAGCGGCGGCCTTCCTCTCGGTCTGGCCCGGCGGGCGGTCATCCCGGCGGGTTGAGAGCCCGCTCGACCACGGCCGCGAGTTGCTCCTCGCTGAGGACGGCGGGCGTTCCCACGCCGAGCGCCCGCACGTAGACCTCGCACAGCCACTCCAGCAACCGGGTCGCCTCGAACGCCTTCTCCAGGGTCGGGCCGATGGTGACCCCGCCGTGGTTGGCCAGCAGCGCGCCCTGCTTCCCCGTAAGCGCCGCGCGCACGTTCTCCGCCAGCTCCGGCGTGCCGTACGTCGCGTAGGGCGCGACGCGGACCGCGCCTCCGAGCAACAGGGCGTTGTAGTGGATCGGCGGCAGCTCGGTCATGGTCGTCGCCACCACGGTCGCGAAGACCGAGTGGGTGTGCACGACGGCCCCCGCGCCGGTCGAGGCGTACACCGCCAGGTGCATCGGGGTCTCCGACGAGGGGCGCGCGTCGCCCTCGACGAGGCGGCCCTCGATGTCCACGATCGGGCAGTCCTCCGGTCTGAGCCGGTCGAGGGCCACGCCGGAGGGGGTGACCGCGACCAGGTCTCCCTCCCGGACGCTGAGGTTGCCGGAGGTCCCGATGACCAACCCCAGATCGGCGGCTCTACGGCCGTACTCACACAATTCCCGGCGAAGATCCCACATGCCGCCAATTTAGGTGATCAGCCGCGATATCGCACTCCGGTCTATACCAGCTAGATCCCATCATCCGACTTTTGATAGGGCCTTTTAGCTGCTTAAACATCGATATACCCTCCGATAGTCGGGCACGGGACGTCGCAGTCGGATCACAGATTGGTCTAGACCGACCAGGGACCCTTGACGCGCTTGGCGGCTCGCCGTACGTTCCAGCAATCGTTTAGGAAACTTTCCTAATTGTCCCCCCCGGGAGAGTTGGATGACCAACACGCCTCGCGAGATCACCCGCCGCCAGATGATGCACCGCATCGGCCTCACCGCACTCGTCGCCGGCCCCGCGGCCGGCCTGCTCAGCGCCTGCGCCACGTCCGGAGGCGGCTCCTCGGAGCCGACCCCCTCCGCCGCCGCCGGCGCGGCGAAGTCGGAGACCAACCCGTTCGGCGTCAAGGCCGACGCTCCCCTCGAAGTGGTGATCTTCAAGGGCGGTTACAGCGACGAGTACGCGACCCAGTCGCACGAGCCGCTGTACGTCAAGGAGTTCCCGAAGGCGAAGATCACCCACCAGGGCATCCAGACGATCGCCCAGACCCTCACCCCGCGCTTCGCCAGCGGCGACGTGCCCGACGTGGTGAACAACTCCGGCACCGACAACCTCGACACCGGCTCGCTCGTCGCCGCGGGCCAGCTCCTCGACCTCACCCCGCTGTTCGAGGCGCCGTCGATCGACGACCCGAGCAAGAAGGTCAAGGACACCATCGTCCCCGGCACCATCGAGTCCGGCCTGGCCGGTGACCCCGCCAAGCCGTACATCCTCAACTACGTCTTCACCGCCTACGGGCTGTGGTACGACGCCAAGCTCTTCGAGAAGGAGGGCTGGACACCGCCGAAGACGTTCGACGAGTTCAAGACCCTCGCCGACCAGATCAAGGCGAAGGGCATGACCCCGTACGCGTACGCGGGCAAGAACGCCTCGTACTACCAGTACTGGATGATCCTGATCACCGCCGCGAAGATCGCCGGCAACCAGGTCCTGATCGACATCGACAACCTCGTCGACGGCGCCTGGACCAACGACGCGGTCAAGCAGGCGGCCGCGGCCTGGGCCGAGATCGGCAAGTACATGGACAAGTCCTACGAGGGCCTGATCCACACCCAGGTCCAGACCCAGCAGAACCAGGGCAAGGTCGCGCTCTACCCCTCCGGCTCCTGGCTGGAGTCCGAGCAGGCCAAGGACACCCCGGCCACGTTCGAGTACGCCATGGCGGCGACCCCGTCGGTCGGGGCGTCGGACGCGATGCCGTACGGGGCGATCCGGGCCGTGGCCAGCGAGCCGTTCGTCCTCGCCGCCAAGGGCAAGAACGTCAACGGCGGTCTGGAGTACATGCGGGTCATGCTCTCCAAGGAAGCCGCCAAGTCCTTCACCGAGAAGACCAAGAGCCTCACCGTCGTGGTCGGCGCCACCGAGGGCCTCACCCTCTCGCCCGGCGTCGAGAGCGTGGTCGCCGCGCAGAACGCCGCCGGCGCCAACGTGGTGACCTGGTCCAACTTCGAGCAGTGGTACAAGGAGCTGGAGACCGAGCTGCGCAAGCAGACCAACGCGCTCATGTTCGGCCGCATCACCGCCGACCAGTTCTGCGCCAACATGCAGAAGGCCGCGGACAAGACCAAGGCCGACAGCTCGATCACCAAGCAGAAGCGGACCGCGTGATCCCATGCGGCATGGCAAGCTGGCGCACGCCCCGTCCCCGATGGCGCTGAGAAGGTACGGGTTCATCCTGTCCTTCCTCGCGGCGCCGCTGGTCCTCTATGCCGTCTTCGTGGTCGGGCCGTACATCCAGGCGTTCCAGATCGCGTTGACCAACTGGAAGGGCATCTCGCCGAACTTCGACTACATCGGCTTCGAGAACTTCACGAAGCTGTTCGACGACGGTGCCTTCTGGCCGGCGGTGCGCCATCACGGGCTGCTGCTGCTCGTCATGCCGCTGGCCACCATCGCCATCGCGCTGTTCTTCTCGTTCCTGCTCAACGTCGGGGGCGGGCAGCGGAACGGGCGGCGCACCGGCGTTCCCGGGGCGGCCTTCTACAAGATCGTGTTCTTCTTCCCGCAGGTCCTCGCCGTCGCCATCGTCGGCGTGCTGTTCCAGGCGATCCTCAGCCCGGACAAGAGCGGCGTGCTCAACAGCGCGCTCGGGGCTTTGGGGATCGATCCCGTGGGCTGGCTGATCAACCCCGACCTCGCGTTGTGGACGATCATCGGCGTGATGGTGTGGCAGGCCGTCGGGTTCTACGTGGTGCTCTTCTCCGCCGGGATGTCGTCCATTCCGCAGGACGTGTTCGAGGCGGCGGCGCTGGACGGCGCGGGGCGGTTCACCCTCTTCTTCAAGATCACCCTGCCGCTGCTCTGGGACACGCTCCAGGTCGGCTGGGTCTATCTCGGCATCGCCGCGTTCGACGGGTTCGCCCTGGTCCAGGTCCTCTCCGTGGACCGGGGCGGCCCCGACAACGCGACCACGGTGTTGCCGCTGGAGATCTGGCGCCAGGCGTTCACCTTCTCCAAGTACGGCTACGCATCCGCGATGGGCGTCGCCCTGTTCTTCCTGACCCTGACGTTCGCCGCTCTCACCCTGCGGGTCACCCGGCGCGAGAGGATCGAGTTCTAGACATGGCACGTCCCCCGCAGCGACGTGGCGGCCAGGTCGGCGTCTTCGGCGCTCTTTCGCACCTGGCCCTGGCCGTGTGGGCGATCCTGGTGATCTATCCGATCGTCTGGACGTTCCTCGGCTCCTTCAAGACCAACACGGAGATCTTCGGCGATCACCCCCTGGGGCTGCCGGCGAACTTCCACTGGGACGCGTGGGGCCGGGCCTGGGCCAAGGCCCACATCGGCCAGTACATGATCAACACCATCCTCGTGGTGGCGGTGGCCACCTTCTTCACGATGCTGCTCAGCTCGATGGCGGCGTACGTGCTGGCCCGGTACCGGTTCTTCGGCAGCAAGGTGATATACCTGCTGTTCGTCTCGGGCCTGTCGTTCCCCGTCTTCCTCGCGCTGGTCCCGCTGTTCCTCACCGTGAAGAATCTCGGACTGCTCGGCACGCACACCGGTGTGATCATCGTCTACGTCGCGTACTCGCTGCCGTTCTCGGTGTTCTTCCTGACGGCGTTCTTCAAGACGCTGCCGACCTCGGTGGCCGAGGCCGCGATGATGGACGGCGCCTCGCACACGCGTACGTTCTTCCAGGTCATGATGCCGATGGCCAAACCCGGCCTGATCAGCATCACGATCTTCAACGTGCTCGGCCAGTGGAACCAGTACCTGCTGCCGATCGTGCTGCTGCCGGGAGACGCCCAGGACAAGTGGCTGATCACCCAGGGCGTCGCCAACATCTCCACCAACGCCGGCTACGAGGCCGACTGGGCGGGGCTGTTCGCGGCGCTGAGCATGGCGATCATCCCGATGCTGATCGTCTACATTGTCTTCCAGCGGCAGATCCAGTCGGGGCTGACCGCGGGCGCGCTCAAATAGCGCGTCCCCAGGGTCTCGTGATGTCCTGGAGGCATGAGCGAGCCAACTGAGCGGCAGTCACCCCACTGGCACCGTGACGGCGAGACGATCCGCAGGACCGTGACCGCCCCCGACTTCCGTACGGCCATCGCGATCGTCGACGACATCGCGGAGCAGGCGGAGGCGATGAACCACCACCCCGACATCGACATCAGGTGGCGCACCCTGCACCTCGCGCTCACCACACACGACGCGGGCGGCCTGACCGACCTCGACCACACGCTGGCCGCCCGCATCGACGAGATCGTGACCGCGCGCGGGGCGAGCTGATCTCCGGTCTGCCGTCAGTCGAAGAGGCCCGGCGGCGGCACCGGCGAGACGACCGGCTCGCCGTCGCGGATCGGGGCGGCGCCGGCGACGAAGTTCGTCAGCTCCTTCCCGTACAGGCACCTGGCCTGGGTGAGGCCGCCCGCGGCCCGGCGCGTGAGCGGGCCGACGGGCAGCTCGCCCGCCGACGCCGCCACGATCAGGTTCCCGAAGCGCCGGCCGCGCAGGATGCCCGGCTCGGCGAGCAGCACGACGTGGCGGAACGCGCCCAGCACGGTGGCGAGCAGCCGCCTGGCGAACGGCAGGCCCTTGCCGTCCGCCACGTTGATCAGCAGCGTGCCGTCCGGCCGGAGGATGCGCGCCACCTCGGCCATGTACTCCGCGGTGGCGAGCTCGGCGGGCATGACGGCGCCGGAGAACGCGTCGAGCACGAACAGGTCCGCTGACGCGTCGTTCAGCCCGGCGGCCGCCGCGCGGCCGTCGAGGACGCGTACCTTCAACCGGGGCACCGACTTCAGCCGGAGCTGGTCGCGGACGAGCTGGACCAGCCCGGCGTCCGGTTCGACCACGATGTGCCGCGAGCCCGGCCGGGTCGCGGCCAGGTAGCGCGGCAGCGTGCACGCCCCGCCGCCGACGTGCACGGTGTCGAGCGGCCCCTCGGGGAGGCAGCCGATCACCTCCGCCATCAGCCGGACGTAGTCGAAGTCGAGGTAGGTCGGATCGGCCAGGTCCACGTACGACTGGGCGACGCCGCTCATCACGAGCATCCACCCGTCCGGCCGGTCGAGGTCGCGCAGCAGCTCCACCTCGCCGAATGTCACCGGATAGCGGCCCTGGACCGGTTCTTGCACCCTTTGCCCCCTATGCGTGGTATATCGAGGGGAGCACTCCGACCCCCCAGGAGAAACCGTATGCGCAGACGGGCGTTGCTCGCCCTCGTCGGCGTGGTCGTCACCATCATCGTCACGAGTGTCACGGGCCTCGTCCTGTCGGGGAGGGACGAGGCCGGGGCCGGTGACCCCACGCAGCTCGTGTTCAGGCCGACGCCGACGCCGCCCTCGTCGCCGGCGGAGCAGCGGGTCGAGGGCACGCCGAGGGAGACGGCCGACACCTACCTGCGAGACTGGGCGATCGGCGACTACGAGTCGATGCGCGAGCTCGTGGACGAGCCGCCCGACGACTTCGCCGACCGGCACCGGCAGCTCGACGACGCCGTCTCCGCCCGGATCGTCCGGCTCACGCCGGGCGATCTCACCATGACCGGCCAGGACACGGCCGAGGTGAGCTTCACCGGCGCGCGGAAGGTGGACGGATACGGCGGCACCTGGGACTTCGCCTCGACGCTGCGCCTGGCCGTACGGGATCTGACCTGGAAGGTCCTCTGGACCCCCTCGGTGATGCATCCGGACCTGGTCGAAGGAGGCGAGCTGGTCCGGATCGACCAGCCGGTGTCCGGTGCGCGGTTCCTCACCAAGGAGGGGCAGCCGTTCCCGCACGAGAACTACGCCGAGCCGTACCTCTCGGATCTCGCGATGAGGATCCCGCAGCCGCCCTCCGGCACGAAGGTGGGGTGGACCGTCGAGCTCAGGAACCCCGGGCAGGAGCCCAGGGTCATGCTGGAGAGACGCGTGGACAAGCAGGAGGGGACCCGGACCACGATCGAGTCGTTCGCCCAGGCGTCCGCCGCCCGCGCCCTGGACCCGGTCCAGCAGCCGGCCGCGATCGTCGCGGTGCGGCCCTCCACCGGCGAGGTGGTCGCGGTCGCCGACCGGCTGGGCGGCAAGGGCGCGTTCACCGGCAAGTACGCTCCCGGCTCCACCTTCAAGACGGTCACCGCCGCCGCGCTGCTGGACGCCGGGCTGACCGCCGACTCGCAGGTGCCCTGCCCGGCGACCTACACGATCCCCAACGGGCGGACGATCGACAACTACCAGGACAAGGACCACGGGAGCGTCATGCTCCGCCAGGCGTACGCGCTGTCGTGCAACACCACGTTCGCGCGGCTCGCGGTCCAGATGGTGAGCGCCGACAAACTGGTGGAACAGGCGGGTGCCTTCGGCTTCGGCGCCCGCCTCGCCACGGGTGTCGGCGGGACCTGCGGCAGCCTCAAGCGGCCCGAGAACTCCGACGCGCTCGCGGAGGACTCGTTCGGGCAGGGCACGGTGGAGGCGAGCCCGCTGTGCATGGCGACGGTCGCGGCCGCGGTGCAGAGCGGCTCCTGGCGGCCGCCGCGGCTGCTCCCCGCCGACACGGCGGAGCGGATCGAGGGGCACGCCCAGCCCGCGAGCGTGCCGCTGAGCGGTGAGGCGGCGACCGGGTTGCGCGCGCTGATGAGCGCGGTGACGACCGAGGGAACCGCGGCCGGGTCGGAGCTGCCCGACGGCGTCTCCGGCAAGACCGGCACCGCCGAGGACTGGCAGGGAGGAGCGGATCACGCGTGGTTCATCGGCTACCGGGGTGACCTCGCGTTCGCCGTGTTCGTGGAGCACGGCGGCACCGGGCGCAACGCCGCGGTGCCGATCGCCGCGCGGTTCCTCCGTGCGTTGTAGCAAGGCGGTAGTAAAACGTTCTCCAGGACGGTCAGCTAGCGGGAAAGTCTTCACATTTGACACCGCTTGTGAGGGAATCGTGTTGTCCCGGCTCAATGTGGAGGCGACATGGACCCGAACGCCGTGCACGAAGTCCTTGCCCGGCACCTGCTCGTCGACGGTTTCCGGCTGGTGCTCGATCTCGACAGGAGCGCGGGCTCCTGGCTGGTCGACGCGCGTGACGGCCGGAGATATCTCGACTTCTACACGTTCTTCGCCTCGTCGCCGCTGGGGATGAACCCCTTCGACGACGACCCCGCGTTCATGGCCCTGCTCGCGCGTGTGGCCGCGAACAAGCCCGCCAACCCCGACCTCTACACCACCCACCTCGCCGAGTTCGCCGAGACCTTCCACCGGGTACTCGGCGACCCCGACCTGCCCCACCTGTTCTTCGTCGAGGGTGGCGCGCTCGCCGTCGAGAACGCCCTGAAGTGCGCCTTCGACTGGAAGAGCCGCTGGAACGAGGCCCACGGCCGCCATCCCGGCCTCGGCACCAAGGTCCTCCACCTCACCCGCGCCTTCCACGGCCGCAGCGGCTACACGCTCTCCCTCACCAACACCGATCCGGTGAAGACCGACCGCTTCCCCAAGTTCCCCTGGCCGAGGATCGACGTGCCGGCCGTCCATTTCGGTGACGTGGAGGCGGCCGAGGAGCGGGCGCTCGCGCAGGCGCGGGACGCGTTCGCCCGCAACGCCCACGACATCGCCTGCTTCATCGCCGAGCCCATCCAGGGCGAGGGCGGGGACAACCACATGCGTCCCGAGTTCCTCCAGGCGATGCAGGCCCTCTGCCACGAGAACGACGCGCTGTTCGTCATGGACGAGGTCCAGACCGGCGTCGGGCTGACCGGCACCTCCTGGGCGTACCAGCAGCTCGGCCTGGCGCCCGACATCGTGGTCTTCGCCAAGAAGGCCCAGGTGGGCGGGGTGATGGCCGGACGCAGGGTGGACCTGATCCCCGACAACGTCTTCAACGTGAGCGGCCGGATCAACTCCACCTGGGGCGGCGGGCTCGTCGACATGGTCCGCTCGCGCCGGATGCTGGAGATCATCGAGCGGGACGAGCTGATCCCGAAGGCGGCGATCCTGGGGGAGAAGCTGCTGTCCGGCCTCCAGACGCTGGAGGCCGAGGGCCTGGTCACCAACGCCCGTGGACGCGGCCTGATGTGCGCCTTCGACGTGCCCGACCGGGCGGCCGTGATCGCGCGGCTGCGCGACGAGGACGAGACCGGAGTGCTGGTCCTGCCGTCAGGAGAACGGTCGATACGGCTCCGCCCGGCGCTGTCGGTGCAGCCGGACGAGCTGGAGTACGGCCTGGCCCGCCTCAGGCAGGTCCTCACCCCGAGCTGAGCGGGGGAGCTGAGCGGGGCGGACCCGCAGGGCTCAGGAGTCGGTCGAGTCGCGCCAGTGGTTGATCGCCGCGTTCCGCGACTCGACCCCGAGCTTGGCGTAGATGCGGTTGACGTGGTTCTTGACCGTCTTCTCGCTGAGGAACAGCCGCTGGGCGATCTCCCCGTTGGAATGCCCCACGGCGATCAGGTCCATGACCTCGGCCTCGCGTTTGCTCAGACTCGTCTGGGTGCGGTCGTCGACTCTCATCCGGCCTCCCGGGCAGACTCAAGATCGCCGAGGCCCCCCGCGCTTCCGGCGTAGCGGTTGAGAGCGAGCATAACGCCCCCAATCCACCTTTGGGGGAAAAGCCGACGGCCGGTCCTTTCGGACCGGCCGTCTTCACAGGGTGAGTGATGGGACTTGAACCCACGACATCCAGGACCACAACCTGGCGCTCTGCCAGCTGAGCTACACCCACCATGTCCGCCGCTCTCAGCGGCGTACGAGAAAAGTGTAGCGGTATTTCGGAGTCGTCATGCCGTGCCGCGCACGGAGGATGGCGCGGATCGCCGTCACTGGGTGGAAATCGCCTCGGCGACCTCGCGGGCGGTGGCGGTGTCGGGGCCCGGATGCGGCACGAACACGGCCGCGCGGTAGTAGCGCAGCTCCCGGATGCTCTCGGTGATGTCCGCCAGCGCCCGGTGGCCGCCCTGCTTCTCCGGGGAGGCGAAGTAGGCGCGGGGGTACCACCGGCGGGCCAGTTCCTTGATCGAGGAGACATCGATCATGCGGTAGTGCAGGAACCCGTCCACGAGCGGCATGTCCCTGGCGATGAACGAACGGTCCGTGGCGATGGAGTTGCCGCAGAGCGGCGCCTTCTTCGGCTCGCCGATATGGGAGCGGATGTACTCCAGCACGATGGTCTCCGCCTCGGCCAGCGTCACCCCGCTGGGGAGCGCGTTCAACAGGCCGGAGGCGGTGTGCATCTCCCGGACCACCTCAGACATCTGGGCCAGCGCCTCGGGCGGGGGCTTGATGACGATGTCCACGCCCTCGTCAAGCTGGTTCAGCTCGCCGTCGGTGACGATACAGGCCACCTCGACGAGCGCGTCACGGCCGAGGTCGAGCCCGGTCATCTCACAGTCGATCCAGACCAGCAGGTCAGTCATGAGACCCAGCGTAGTAGGGCGTTCAACTCACTTGGAGGGAGTCCACCACCCGCTGGAGCACCGACTGGTCGAGATTGTCAGGCACGGAGGCGTAGAGCATGGCCGGCTGCATGCCCTCACCACGATCCACCAGGATGAACGCACCCTTCTCGGTCTTCCACTTCCAGCCGTTGCGCTTGGACTCCTCGCTGAAGTCCATCTCGAACTCGGTGATCCAGGCGTCGCGGCCGCTCACCTTGATCGCCTTGTTGCTCAGGATCTTCCGTACGTGCTGGGGAGAGTAGAAGTCCTGCTCGTACGCCACCAGGACCGCGCCGGTGAGGTTCCGCAGATCCTGCGTGCCGCTGTACGGGAAGTACGACGGCAGCGGCGCCGTGTAGACGGAGGCCACCCAGTCGCTGTTCTGGCCGTCGAAGTTCTGCTGGGAGAGTGCCTGGTAGCCGCTCGACCACACCGGCATCTTCACGTTGTTCGGGTTGTTGACCTCCGCGGCCTTCGGGACGATCCACGGCTGGCCCGGGTAGGCGTACGACAGCCCTGTCACCGCGTCGGAGATCCGGCCTCCGGACGGCTGCGGCAGTTCGGTGAGCTGCTGCTGGGGCGGGGGTGACTCGGTCTCCTGCGGGGGGACCGTGCGATCGAGCGGCGGCTCCGTAATCTCCGTGCCGGGCTTGGCGACCGCGCCGTCGGTCTGGGTCCGGACGACGAACAGCCCGGCGACCGCCACCACGGCGAGCACCACGACGACCGCGAGCCCGCCGAGCAGCCACGGCCAGGGGGACGACGACTTCGGCGGCTGTGCCCCGAAGTCGGGAACGGGAAGCTGCGCCGTCTGCGGCGAGGGGCCCCACAGCTGCTCACCGCCCTGCTGCTGGCCGCCGGGCTGCTGCTGGTAACCGCCCTGCTGCTCCGTCGCGTGCGTGGCGTCGGTCCACTGGGAACCGTCCCACCACCGCAGTTGGGGAGAGCCGTACGGATCGGGGTACCAGCCGGCGGGCGTCGTCGTCATGCGGGCCACATTAGCAATCCCGGAACTCATCATGAGATTGCCAGAAAACGTCAGTTATCTCCGATGTTCCTGTGAGAACACGTGAAAGAGAGGTCAAATCGCGATCGCCACTGATCAGCACCGATAAGAGAAGGACGCCTTGTCCTGCAGCGGCTTTCCCGAAGAGGTCGGCGACAGGACCCGCAGCGTGGCCACGCCCTTGAAATCGCCGGAACCCGTCACCTGCCAGCGCAGTGGAAGTTTCACCGACGTGTCCCCCGAGAGCACCTTCTGCTCCCGCTCGGTCATCCGTACCCCGTCGCTGCGCACCCAGACGTAGCGGATGCTGCCCGCGCCGCCGTTGGTCGTGACCGTGCCGACCAGCGTCGCCGTGCCGTCGCAGGCGACCGCCTTCTTGGGACCGCGCACGTCCACCCTCTGGACGAGTACCTCGGTGGCGGGCTGGAAGCGCAACCACAGGATGACCACGGCGAGGAGCATGGCGAGCAGCAGCGATCCCGCCCACGCCCCGCGCCTGGCCCGCCGCCCGTTCCGCCGGCCGGGCGTTCGATCGCGGCCCGTCTCCTCGGCGAACTGCGTGGTGGCACCGGAGCGCCAGATCTGCGCCGCCGTCGTCTCCGTCGGCACGCCGGGACCGAACCGCATGACCACGTCGGTGGGAGCCGCCGTACCGGGCGCGGGGTCCGGGAGCCGCAGCAGGGTGACAGCCTCCCCGGTGGTCTCCCTGGCGGGCGGTGCCGTACCGGGAGCGGGGGCGGTGGGGACGGCGGAGGCCGACCACCAGTGCAGCGTACGGATCAGCTGGTCCCTGGTCGTGAACCCCTGGGGCAGCAGGTCGCGCCCGGCGACGAGGGTGTCGCGGGCGGCGGCGAGCCCGCGGGCCGCCGCGGCGGACGCGGCCTGGTCGAACAGGGCGGCCGCCGGGCCGTCCGCCCAGCTCGCCGCGAGGCCGCGGGCGAGCGCGACCCAGGCCGTGATGTCCCCCTCCGGTGACGCGGGCTCCCCGCGCAGCGCCTCGAGCAGCCCGCGCTCGGCCAGCAGGGCCGAACCGTCCTCACCGATCACGATCGTGCCGGGGTGCACCGCGCCGTGGGCGAGCCCGGCCGCGTGTACGGCCAGCAGGGTCTGGGCGGTGTCCATCAGGATCGTCGCCACCCCGCCGGGGCCGGGAGGCGGCCCGCCCTGGGCGAGCAGGTCGGCGACCACGGGCATGGCGCCACGCCCGGTGACGAGCCAGATGTCACCGCGGGCGGTGACGAGGTCCACGACGGGGAGCAGACCGGCCTGCCCGGCCTGCCACAGGCGGCGGTCGGCGCTCACCGCGGCGACCAGCCGCTCGCGGGCGGCCGGTGCGGCGACCAGTCCGGGGTCGAACCGCAGCACGCCCGACGGCGTTCCCTCGGGAGAGATCGCCTCGCTCCAGGTGCCGAGCTCGCCTGATCGGGCGCGTCCGGTCAGCCGGTGCCCCGCGATGGAACCGCCGTCATCCATCTATCGCCGCCTCCGGTGCCGTCCCGTCATCCTCTTCACGGCAAGTGTGGCGGGAACGAGCCCGGTCGTCACCAGGCCGAGAGCGAACGCCGCCATCGGGACCGACGCGGGGGCCGACGGCACCGGCTCCGAGGTGATTCGGGGCGGCTCCGTGGTGGTCGAGGTCTCCGTGGGCCGGCCCGTGTCCGTCGGGGAGGACGTCGGCGCGGTGGTCGTGGGAGTCTGCGGCCGGGTCGGCGTGGACGTTCCCGTCGGCAGGTCGGGGATGTTGACCGTGTCGTCCGGCTCCGGCGTCGACCGGCTCGGCCGGGGAGTCGGCCTGGACGTCGGCGTCCGGGCCGGGGTCGGTTTCCTGCTCGGCGAGGGCTTCGCCGTCGGGGCCACCGGCGGGGCGCTCGTGGTCGCCGACGCGGGGCTGGGCGAAGGGGAGGGGGAGGGCGACTTCGACGCCTTCGGCGACGGCGACATCTCGGGCTCGGCCGTCTGGGGATCCGCGGTCTCCTCGTCGACGATCCCGAGATCCTTGGGCGTCCGGCCGGGCGTCTCGATCGTCGTCCCCGCCTGCAGCGTGGCGCCGCTGAACGACCCGACCAGCGCGGCGGTGCCGCCGGCGACCACCGCCAGGGAGACCGCCACCAGGCCGATCCTGACGCTGACCTTGGTGAGGGCGCTGCCGCCGAGGTGCGTCTCGGCGAGAGCCGTACTGGCCTCGGGCGCCTCCTCGGTCAGCGGGAAGAACGGGAGCAGGAGGCCGGCGAGCGCCGCGAGGCGGCGCCGTCCCCGCTCCTCCCACGCCGGGCCGTACGCCTCGGTGGCGACGGACTCCAGCTCCCGCAGGAACGCCTCGGCCGAGGGCGGCCGGTCGGCCGGGTTCTTGGCCATGCCGCGCTCGATCAGCCCCTGGAGCGCGTGGGGCACCTCCTCGACCGGGGGAGGCGTGGACTGATGCTGGCGGGCGAGCGCGGGCAAGCTCTGCGCCCGGAAGGGACGGGTGCCGGTGAGGCACTCGAAGAAGACCACGGCGGCGGCGTACACGTCGGTGGCCCGGCTCGCCGGGCTGCCCGACCACTGCTCCGGGGCCATGTACGGCGGCGTGCCGGAGGCGCTCACCCCTTCGCCGGCCCGCGCGGCGATGCCGAAGTCGACCAGCTTGCTCATGCCGTCGGCCTCGACCATCACGTTCTCGGGCTTGTAGTCGCGGTGGACCACCCCGATGGCGTGCGCGGCGGCCAGCCCGAGCAGCGAGCCCTTCAGTACGGCGAGGGCCGCCTCCGGCCCGGTCGGCCCCTCCGAGCGCAGCATCGTGCGCAGCGACACGCCGTCCACGAGCTCCATGACGATGGCGGCGCCGTGCGGCGCCTCGATGTACTCGTAGAAGCGGGCGGCGTGCGGGCTGGGTTCCATGAGGGCGAGCAGGTGCGCCTCGTGCCGGAACCTGCCGACGAAGTTGAGGTCGGAGCGCAGCTCCCCGGAAAGGTACTTGATCGCCACCGGTATGCCGTCGGCGTCGTGCCTGGCGAGGACGACACGCCCGCCGCCCCCCGTGCCAAGCTCACGTATCTCGGTATATCCGGGGGCACTCCAGGCGCCCGTCTGCCCGTACATCCGGTCTCCTCATCGGCCCATGACGAGACCGTAGCTTAGTGATTGATCACGAAATAAACGCAAAAGTCGTGAAATTCACTCACGAAGCCCCTATGGCGTGTGGCTGAGGTGCGCGGGAACAGGGATGCCGGGTGCGAGTCGAGGGTCGGGCTCGGGGGCTCCCCAGGAGACCAGCAACGGCCGCACCCCCGCCCAGACCGGCAGGTCGTAGTCCTCCTCGTCGTCCACCGGCGGCCCCTGCCGTACCTTGACGGACGCCTCCTCGAGAGAGAGGGCGAGTACGGTCGTCGCGGCCAGTTCCTTCCGGCTGGGCGGCCGGACCACGTCCCACTGGCCGGGCGCCAGCTGCTCGGTGATCGCGCGCAGGCCGTCGAGGCGCTCGCCCGGGTCCTCGACCTCCCGGGCCGGGCCGTAGATCATCGCCGAGCGGTAGTTCACGGAGTGGTGGAACGCCGACCTGGCCAGCACGATCCCGTCCAGGTGGGTGACCGTCACGCAGACCTGCGACGCGAGCGCGCCGCGCAGTGAGGAGGCCCCCGTGGACCCGTGCAGGTAGAGCGTCTCGCCGATCCGGCCGTATCCGGTGGGGATCACCATCGGCGCCCCGTCCACCAGGACGCCCAGGTGGCAGATCATCCCGGCGTCCAGGACGGCGTGCAGGTCGGCGCGGTCGGTACGGGCTCGCTGCTTGGACCGGTTAAGGACGGTCCGGGGTGTGGTGGAAAGCATGTCCGTTACGTTAGAAGCCGAGTGGACCGGTGAACATGGCCACTTCCTGAGAGGAACGGAAGACCACTTTGCGGGCGCACACCGACCTTCCGCTGGCCGTGGACCGGCGCTCACCCGTGGCGCTCGCCGTACAGACGGCCGACCAGCTCCGCCAAGCCATGCGCGACGGGGCGCTGAGGGCGGGGGAGCGCCTGCCCTCCAGTCGTGGCCTGGCCGCCCTGCTCGGCGTCAGCCGTACCGTCGTGACCGACGCCTACCAGCAGTTGTACGCCGAGGGCTGGCTCGACGGCAGGCGCGGCTCCGGCACGTACGTCGCGGATATCACGACATTTCCCGATCCGGTGACGGGGGCCACGGTCCGCCCGGATCCCGTGGCTCACGCGGGCGTGACGGACCCCGGCCCGGTGGACCCCGGCCCGGTGGACCCCGGCCCGGTGGACCCCGGCCCGGTGGACCCCGGCCCGGTGGACCCCGGCCCGGTGGACCCCGGCCTGGTGGACCTGCGGCCCGGGCGACCGTGGGTGCTCGGCCACGACGTGGCCGCCTGGCGGCGGGCCTGGCGGCGCGCGGGGGACCTGCCGCTCGGGGACACCCTCGACCACCTCGGGCATGCCGACCTCCGCGCGCTGCTCGCCGACCACCTCCGACGGGCGCGGGCCGTACCCGCGGGTCCCGGGAACGTGCTGGTCACCCGGGGCACCGGGCACGGGCTCGACCTCGTCGCCGCGTCCCTGCTCGCGCCCGGCGCCCGCGCGGGCGTGGAGGAGCCCGGCTACCGGGTCGCCAGGAACGTGTTCCGGGCGCGTGGAGCCGAGATCGTCCCCTGCCCGGTGGACGATCAGGGGGTGATCGTGGAGGAACTGCCCGACGACCTGGACGTCCTCTACACGACCCCGGCGCACCAGTTCCCGCTCGGCGGACGGCTGCCCATCTCCCGGCGTGAGCGGCTCCTCGCCTGGGCCCGCCGTACCGGTGCGATCATCGTGGAGGACGACTACGACGCGGAGTTCCGGTACGACGTCGCGCCGCTGCCCGCGCTGTACGGTCTCGACCCCGCCCGGGTCGTGCTGCTCGGCACCCTGTCCAAGTCGCTGAGCCCGGACGTCGGGCTCGGCTGGCTGGTGGCCGCGCCGGAACCGCTCGCGAGGATCGCCGCGCGCAGGAAGCTGCTCGGCGACCGTACGTCCGGCCCGGTGCAGCGGGCCGTCCTGACCCTGCTCCAGCGCGGGGACCTGGACCGGCACCTGCGCCGGACACGACTGGAGTACGCGCGGCGCAGGGCGGCCGTCGTCGAGATCCTGGGGCCGCTGGTGAAGGGCGACACCGCCGGCCTGCACGTCCTCGTCGAGCTGCCGGCGGGTACGGTCGGCCCGCTCGTGGAGGAGGCGCGGACGCGGGGCGTGCTGCTGGACACCACCGCTCGCCACCACCACGGGCCGGTCCGCGCCCACGGTCTCGTCCTGGGGTACGGCTCCGCCTCGCTCGACGGCGTCAGGCGCGGCTGCGCCGTCATCCGCGAACTGCTGCCGGACTTTTAGAAGAGCCGCTCAGAAGAGCCGTCCGGAAGACCCGTTCAGAAGCCTCGCTCAGAAGTCCCGCTCAGAAGGCCCGTTCCAGCAGGCGGAACTCCTCACGCGGGCGGGGCACCTCGAACGTGGGCACGCTCTCACCGGTGATCCGGTGCACGTCGATGCCGCCGGGGTCGCCCTCGACCGTCCCCGGCACCTGCGAATGGCCGAAGTGGCCGCCGCGCGCCCAGAGGCGGCGGCTGCGCTCGGCCGCCAGCGAGTGCGGCGGGGGCAGGGGAGGACCGGCCGGCCAGCGCCTGGGCACCCGCCAGGAGTCCAGCCAGGTCAGGATGTCGTCCAGGCCGTCCATCTTTCCGTCGGTGAAGGGCCGCTCCACCGAGCCGAGCACACGGATCTGCACGCACACCCTGCCCTCACGTCCCCGTTCGCCCGGCAGTCCGCGGGCCGCGCGAGTGGGGGGCAGCGACTGGGCGATCTCGCCGGTGACGGGGTTCCAGACCAGGTGGACCGGGCACCCGAGCTGGATCATGCGTTGGGCGGCGGACTTGGCCGAGACCGCGAGAGGGTCGGTCGGCCAGATAAACCAGACGGCCCTCGGAACTCCCCCGATCATGGGGCCGGAGTCCTCGGGAGCGGGAATTCGGCTGGCGCCGGGCATCCATGCGTGGGCCACTGTGCCCCCTCAATCCTCGATCGCCCTGGTTTCTCCCCTTATGCGCCGGGGCTGACACCTCGTGACGCGTGATTGTTACTGGCGAGTGGCAATCTTGCGCAGGCCGTACCTCGTGCGGCGGATCACGGCGTATCCCTTGGTCAGCGTGCGCTCCTTGAGGTAGACGAGAGGAACGCCCCGGTCCCGCACCGCCAGCGAGAATCTGGCCATCGTGGTCGTCCGGCTCACCGTGAGCCGGGGAATGGCCAGCAGGTCGTGGCGGTCGGCGGCGATCGCGTTGCTCACCGCGCAGGCCGCCCAGTACCCCGCCCTGCGCACCTCCCTGCGTACCCGGGCGCTCGAATAGCCGTACGGGTAGGCCATGGTGGTCACCGGCCGACCGAGACGGTCTTCGAGCAGCGCTTTGTTACGGCGGAGTTCCTGCCGCAGCTCGTGATCGCCGATCTGGTCGAGCTGCGGATGGCTGTGGCTGTGCCCGGCGATCTCCACGCCGTGCTCGGCCGCCTCGCGGGCCTGGCTCCACGACAACGTCCGGCCGAGCGGACGGCCCGCGGCCTCGGAACCGGCGTCCGCGACCCAGCCGCTGGTGAGGAAGACCGTGGACGGGAAGCCCAGCCGGTCGAGCACCGGAAGCGCCTCCTCGTGGAAGTCGGCGTACCCGTCGTCGAATGTGATCACCACCGGCCGGTCGGGCAGCCCGGGGCCCGTGCCGTGCAGCGACGCCACCAGGTCGGCCACGGTGAGCGGCGTGAACCCCGCGTCCCGCAGGTAGCCGAGCTGCTCGGCGAAGTCCCCCGGGCGTACGGCCAGGGGGCGGGTCTCGGCCGTCGGCCGGTCCGACACCGAGTGGTACATCAGGATGGGGATTCTCGTCATGGGCGGATCCTGAGGCGCAGGCCGCCGACCAGGTAGCCCCAGGTCGTCCAGGCCAGTCCGATCACGATCGCGGCCGCGCGGCCCAGGCCCGCGAGGTCGCCGCGTACGGCGTCGCCCAGGCCGCGCAGCACGCCGAGCGGCAGCGTCCTGAAGGTGTAGTCACGTTCGCTGGACAGCCCGTCGCCCGCGCCGACGCTGCTCGTGACGATCGCCTTGGACAGGCCCTCGGCGTAGCACCGGGACCGGAAGTAGGCGAACCGCGCCCGCTCGGCGGAGACCTTGTGCCCGATGGCCGCGCCGGGCTCGAACAGCAGCACCGACCCCGGCCGCCGCTGCGACAGCCGGATGCAGAACTCGGTCTCCTCACAGCCCAGCGGGCGGCTTCTGCGCCCCTGCACGTTGCGGCCGATGCCCGTGCTGAAGCCACCGACCTCGCCGACGACCTCCCTGCGGAACGCGGCGTTGCCGCCCATCACGTTGCGGATCGGGGCGCGCTCGACGGGCATGCCGCGATAGGTGCAGCCCACCGTCCAGTCGAACTCGTCGGGAAACCAGCGGGGACGCCCGCCCACGGCCCACAGCGGCCGGGTCAGACCCCCGACCCCGGCCACGGCCGGATCGGCGAAGCCCGGCTCGAACGCGGCCAGCCAGCCGGGGTCGGCCACCGCGTCGTCGTCCAGGAAGGCGACGACGTCGCCCCTCGCGGTCTCCACTCCGGTGTTCTTGCCGCCGGACAACCCGCGCTCGTGGGCGTTCTCCACCACGACGGCGTCGGTGTACTCGGACTTGAGCCGCAGGTGCAGATCGGGGTTGTGGTCCACCACGATGATCAGTTCGTACGCCGGGCGGCTCTGGCGGCGGACCGACTCGACCGCGGCCCTGATGTCGTCCCAGCGGTCCTCGGTGTAAACGCAGATGACGACCGAGGTCCTCGGTGGCGGGAGAGACGTCATGCCGCGCCCTGGTCGGCCGCCTGCGCGGCGGCCGGGGCGTGTTGCCGCACGGTCGGGCGCCGCCGCTCCCTGAGGATCGTGCGCAGGACGCGCAGGCCGTCCCGCACCGCGTTCAGGTTGCTCTCGCCGTAGAGGCGGCAGCGCTCGTGGCTCGGCACCTCATGGACCCGCAGACCTGCCCGCGCGGCGCGGATGTTCATCAGCGTCTCGACCTCGAAGCCCTCGCAGTCGAGGTCGAGCACCGGCAGGTGGCGGGCCCAGAAGGCGTTGTAGCCGTAGCACAGGTCGGTGTAGCGGGTGCCGTAGATGCGGTTGACCAGCGTGCGCAGCAACGTGTTGCCCAGCTTGCGGGTGAACGTGAGGTCGTCGCTCCCGCCTCCGGGGATGTAGCGGGACCCCTTGGCGAAGTCGGCGCCGCTCACCAGCGTGCTGACGAACTGGATGATCTCGCGGCCGTCGGTCGAGCCGTCGGCGTCGATCATCACGATGATCTCGCCCGTGCAGGCCGCGAAGCCCTCGGCCAGGGCGGTCCCCTTGCCCCGCCCGCGCTGGTTGACCACGCGCAGTCCCGGACGCAGTCGCCGGGCGACGGCGATGGTGTCGTCGGTCGAATGGCCGTCGACCAGGACGACTTCGTGGATCCAGGAGGGCAGGGTGGCGAAGACGTGAGGCAGGTTCTCCGCCTCGTTCATGGCGGGGACGACGACGCTCACCGTGGGAGCGATGGCCAGGTGGGGCCCAAGAGGGGTGAAGCGGCCGCCAGTCGGCAGCGGGCGCAGGGCGGCGAACGGGGAGGTGGCGCTGTGCTCGGGACTCATGTGACGGGATGTCCTTCCGGGCGGTCTGTCATGAGCGGAGACCCCGACGGACCGGCGCGACTGGATGGAATGGCGAGTTCCATCCCGGTCTTACGGGCAGGGACTGAGGGGTGCGGCTAGCGAACTGAGGGTGCGGCTAGCGTTGGTACCACAGGGGAACCGTCGGTTCCAAGGGTTCTGAGGATTCCAAGGGTTCTGACGGTCGTACGGTCCGGTTCAGGATGGTCATCACCTCGTGTCTGCCCCCCGTTCGGCTGATGCCTGTCCCCGGTACAGCGACCGGATGATCCACAAGAAGAAGCTCAGCACGCCGACCGTCGCCACCCCGGCACGGGGCGACCAGGCGTCGAAGAGCAGCATGGCTTCCGCGAGTACGACGTTGACGGCCAGACTCGCGGCCGCGCCGACTGTCAGCACCGAGAGAGGGTCACGATCACGCAACAGTCCGGCGACCGCGGCCCCGGGAACCACGAAAAGGAAGAGCGGCGTCAGGATCATGCGGACCGGCGTCTCGATGTCGGCGAGTGCGAGCACCGCTCCAACGGCGCAGGCCACGGCGAGGACGACGACGGGAACGGTCCGATTCCTACCCATGTCTCCTGGTCTCCCGGCTGGTAGAGGCCACTGTGACGCGGTTGGCGGGCCCACTTATGGGACCAATCACAGCAGGCATGCGTCAATGGCGACGCATTGCCTTGTCCCCCGGTTTACCGAGCCTCGCCGGAAGGGACGATCTTATCCCAAATGTCGAGAAACGTTAATGTGGCGGTCAAGTAGGTTCGGCCGTCGACCGCGCCTGATCCTGCGCGTCGCCGTCCCAGGAAACCCGGCAGTACGGATTTCCGCCCACGGAACGGAAGGTGATCAGCGCGCTCCCCGCTGAGCCCGGATCCAGCACCGTCAGCGTGATGCGGCCGCTTGCCCCCGCCCGGAGCCTGCCCTGGGCGGGCCGGAGCGTCACACCGTCGGGGACGGTCGCGGTCCACGAGATGGCGGCGTTGCCGGCGGACAGAGTGATCACGCCGCCGGCCGCCTTCCCGAGCCCGCCCGGGCAACTCGCCGACAGCAGGGGCGCCCTCCGAGTGGTCGGGGTGGTCCTTGTGGTCCCCGTGGGAGAGGGCCTGGTCCGCGTGGGAGAGCGTGTGGGCCGCGCTCGTGCCCTGGTCTTCGCGGGTGTGCTGGTACGCGCGGCCTTCGGCGTGCGCGACGGCTCGGGGGACCGCGACGGCTCGGCGGACCGCGACGGCTCGGGGGAGCGCGTGGTACCGGACGAGCCGCGGGGCGCGGCCGAAGGGCCAGGGGACGCGGTGGGCTCCGCGGCGGGGCCGGGAGAGCTCGAAGACCCGAGGGATGCGGTGGGCCCTGCGATGGGCCCGGGAGAGTTCGCGGGTCCGCCGCCACCGGCCCACGGGCTGTCCCCGGCACCCGCCTGGGAGTTCCCTGAGAACCACTCCGTGGGCGGGAGACCCTCCGGGCCGAGACCGAGCACGCCGTACGGCGGGTTCACCGTTCCCGCCCCGCCACCCACCCGGTCACCCGCCTGCCCGCCGACGCCCCCGCCCGGCCACCTGACGGCCCCCAGCACACCGATCATCACGACCGCGCACGCGAGGGCGGCCAGAGCCGGTGCCCGCCCGCGCCACACGCCCTGCCACCCGCGCCGCCACTTGCCCTTCCACCGGTCGTTCCACCTGCGCTGTCCACCGCGCTGTCCACCGCGCTGTCCTCCGGCGCGCCGTCTGCCGTGCCGGTTGCCCCGCCGCCCTCGAGCCGGCGCCGCTCCCCGAGGTGTTGGATCGCCGTGTGTCGCCCGGCCCCCGCGCGTACTCGGCTCCGCGCGGACCGCCGTGCTGTGAGGCGCCGGTCCGTGGGGGGCCGGAGGATCGTGATCAATCGGGGCGCCGTATACGACGGGCTTGTCGACCACCTGGCCGATCACGGCGCGGCGGAGCGACAGCGGCGGGAAGGCGATGGGGATCGCATCGAGGAGCCGGTCTGCGGACACGTGCCTGCGCCTGCCCTCCGCGCACACCTCGCATCCGCCGATGTGCCTGATCAGGCGTTTGCGCAGCAGTGGCCCGGGGGACCCGTCGGGACCCGATTCGACCAGCGCCGACAGGTCTGGGCAGTGCGCCCGCCCGGTCCTGGCCAGGACGACCGCCGCCGCGGCGGTCTCCATGCGGTCCCTGGCCCGCGCGAGCCGCGCGGTGGTCTGCCGTGACGTCAACCCCAGAACCGATCCGACCTCGGCGGGCGTGAGGCCGTGCCGTACGGACAGGTGGAGGATCTCGCGCTCGTTCTGCCCGAGCTCGGCGAGGGCGTCGCGCACCAGCGCCGCCGTCTCCGGATCCTCCGGGTCGTCGAGCACCGCGACGGGCGCCGCCCTGCCGCGTTCACGGGCCGCGCACTGGAACCGGACCAGCGCGTACAGCCAGGCACGAAGGCGTGCCGGGTCCTTCAGCCGCCGCGCGCTCGCCCGCGCGGAGACCAGCGCCTGGTGTACGGCTCTGGCCGCCCGATCCTGGTCGTCCAGCAGGGTATGGGCGTAGTCGGCCAGCCGGTTGGCGTACGCGTCGAAGAGTCCGGCGGGCGCCTCCGCGTCATCGCGCCGCAGCGCCTCCAGCAGTCGGCGGTCGTCGGCGCGGCTGACGTTCGGCCATGCGGGCAACGGACATCCTCCCCGAATACGGAAGCAGAACCTGTCGGGCCCCACACCCCCACAGGAGGAGGACGCCGCCTCAGCGGCCGCCGTTTACTACCTGAAAAGTCATACCCAACGGGCATTGACTGCGAAATTCAAGAAAAAGCGTGGAATTGCGGTTATGTCACGACCATTCGTGATCTTCGCCTGATCGGCTGGACGGTTCGGCTCGTGGTTCGGGTCGGTGGTTCGGCCGGGTGATTCCGCCGGTTGCGACTCCGAGACCCTGGTCAGCTTCTTGGCCAGGCTGTCGCGTCGGCGGCCAACGGTGTCCGCCGGCATCCGGGTCAGGTCGCCAGCAGTCCCTCGGCGATCAGGTCGTCCCACAGCTCGCCGGTGACGGGCCGGTCCAGGAGCGACGCGTTGCGCCGTACCTCGGCGGCCGACCGTGCGCCGAGCACGACGGTGGCGACCGCGGGGTGGCGCAGCGGGAAGGCGGCCGCGGCCTGGGGCAGGGTGACGCCGTGCCGTTCGCACACCGCCGCGATGTCCCTGGCGCGGGCCACCAGCTCCGCCGAAGCGGGCTGGTAGTCGAACGTGCCGGACGGCCGGTCGGTGGCGAGCAGGCCGCTGTTGAAGACGCCGGCGGCCAGCACCCGCACCCCGCGTTCCGCGCACTCGTCCAGCAGAGGGAGGCCGGACTGGTCGAGCATGGTGTAGCGCCCGGCCAGCATGATCACGTCGATGTCGGTCTGGCGGACGAACCGGGCGGGAAGTTCCCACTGGTTCATCCCGACCCCGACGGCCCGGATCACGCCCTGGTCGCGCAGGGAGGCCAGCGCCGGGTAAGCCTCCTCCAGCGCCTCGCGCGGATGCCCGTCCGGGTCGTGGATGAGCGCGATGTCCACGGACGGGACGCCGAGCCGTTCCAGCGACTCCTCCAGGGACCTGAGCACGCCGTCGCGGGAGAAGTCCCACACACGGCGACGGTCGGCGGGCACGTCGAAGCCCTCGTCGTCGCGCCCGGCCGCCTCTCTCGCCGTTCCTGACGGCACGAGCAGGCGGCCGACCTTGGTCGACAGGACGTGTCCGGAGCGCCCGGCGAGCGCCGCCCCCAGACGGCGCTCGGACAGGCCGAGGCCGTAGTGGGGAGCGGTGTCGTACAGGCGGACACCGGCCTCCCAGGCGGCCTCGACCGCGGCCCGTGCCTCATCGTCGGTGACGGCGGTGAACAGGTTGCCGATCGGGGCCCCGCCGAAGCCGAGCCGGGGCAGCTCGACGCCGCCGACGCCCGGGATCGCCATCAGTCCTGCGCCTTCCCGCCCGCGATCCGGCTGATCATGAGGGCGACGAGGATGATCCCGCCGTAGACGAGCTGCTTCCACTCGCCGGGCACGCCCTTCAGCGTGAGGACGTTCTCCACCAGGCCGATGACCAGCACGCCGGTGAGCGCCCCGAGGATGGTGCCCTTGCCGCCGTCCATGCTGACACCGCCGATGACGGCGGCGGCGAACACCATGAAGATCCAGCCGACGCCCTGGTTGGCGCTGATGCCGCCGAGGCGGCCGGTCTCGAGGACGCCCGCGAGCGCGGCGAGCGCGCCGCCGATGATGAACACCGTCCACAGCACCCGGTCCACCCGGACGCCCGCGGCCCGCGCGGCGTCGGCGTTGCCGCCGATGGCGTACAGGGCGCGCCCGGCCTTGAAGTAGCCGAGGCCGACGATGCCCGCCGCGAACAGCACCCCCGCGATCCAGATCGACGCGGGGACGCCGAGCCAGGTGGCGCCGCCCAGATAGATGATCGACTCCGGCAGCTCGAACAGGCTCTTGCCGCCGGTCAGCCCGAGATGCAGGCCGTGGACGACGATCAGCATGGCCAGCGTGACGACGAAGGCCGAGAGCTGGAACTTGAGGATCAGGAAGCCGTTGAACGCGCCGATCGCCGCCCCGATCAGCAGGCAGAGCGGGATCGCGAGCAGGCCCGCGCTCCCCGCCCCTTGCCCGGTGGTGGCCGGGATCACCAGCACGGTGATGGCGGGGGCCATGCCGACGGTCGACTCCAGCGACAGGTCGAACTTGCCCGCGATGAGGATCATCGCCTCGGCCAGCACGACCAGCGCCAGCGCGGACTGCTGCTGGAGCACGTTCGTGAGGTTGCCCACGGTGAGGAACACCGGGTCCACGAACGCGCCCACGACGAGCAGGACGACGATGACCGGCACCAGCGTCAGGTCCCTGAAGCGGCCGAGCCGCAGTCCTCCGCCCGTACGGGGACGTCCCGTGGAGGTCGCCGCCGCGGGTGTCGTCGGGGGTGTCGTCGAGGGGGTCGCTGCGCTCACTCTTCCATGCCTTCCATCACGGCCACGAGCTCGGGATCGGACCAGCCGCGCGGCACGTCCTTGACCACCCTGCCGTGGAACATCACCAGCACCCGGTCGCAGATCCGCAGGTCGTCGAGCTCGTCGGAGACCAGTACGGCACCGGCGCCCCGCTCGACCGCGTCCTCGACCGCGCCGAGCAACGACTGCTTCGCCTTGACGTCCACCCCGGCGGTGGGGTTGATCACGACCAGCGCGGCGGGCGAGTCGGACAGCGCCCTGGCGAGCACGACCTTCTGCGCGTTGCCGCCGGACAGGTCCCCGACGGGCTGGTCCGGCCCCTCGGTCTTGATGTCCAGGTCCTCGATCATCTGTACGGCTCGCGCCCGCCGCCTGGACGGGAACACCGTGCCGAACCGGCCGAGCTTGTGCGCGATCGGCATGGTGGCGTTCTCGGCGATCGACAGCAGCGGGACGAACCCCTCGTGGTGCCGGTCCTGGGGGACGAACCCGAGCCCCGCCCCGAGCGCGGACGGAACGTCGCCCGGCTTGACGGCGGTCCCGTTGATCACGATCGTGCCCGTGTCGGCCCTGCGGAGCCCGACCAGCGTCTCGGCCAGGCCGACCTTGCCGCTGCTGCCGGATCCCGCCAGCCCGACCAGCTCTCCCGCACGCACCTCCAGCGCGACGTCCTGGTAGCGATCCCGCAGGGACAGGCCGGTCGCGGAGATCGCGACCGAGGTGCCGGGCGTACGCGACCTGGCCTGGTAGGCCGTGGTGGCCTCGCCGGTCATCGCGGCGACCAGCTCGTCGTGCGGCAGCTCGGACACCGGCCGGGTGACGACGTGCCGGGCGTCGCGGAAGACCGTGACGCTCTGGCAGATCTCGTACACCTCGTCCAGGTGGTGGGAGATGTACATCATGGTCACGCCCTGCTCGCGCAGCGCCCGCATCCGCTCGAAGAGCCGCTCGATGGCGGGGCCGTCGAGCTGGGCGGTCGGCTCGTCCAGGATGATGAACCGCGCGCCGAACGACAGCGCGCGGGCGATCTCGACGAGCTGCCGCTGTTCGACGCCGAGGTCACCGGCGAGCGCGCTCGCGTCGACGTCCACGCCGTAGCGGTCGAGGAGTTCGCGGGCGCTGCGCCGCAGCGCGCCCCACCGGATGAGCCGGCCGGAGGTCTGGTGCCGGTTGAGGTAGAGGTTCTCCGCGACGGTCAGCGTGGGGATGATCGTCGACTTCTGGTAGACGCAGGCGACCCGCCGCCGCCACGCGTCCCGGTCGGCGAGGGCGGGCGCGGCCTCTCCCGAGAACAGCACCTCGCCCTCGTCCGGCGCCTGGAGCCCGGTCAGGATCGACACCAGGGTGGACTTGCCCGCGCCGTTCCTGCCGAGGAGCGCGTGCGTCTCGCCCTCGGCGATGGCGATGCCCGCGCCGTTCAGCGCGACGGTGGGTCCGAACCGCTTGGTGACGTTCCTGGCTTCGACGTGAACGCTCATTTGACCTGGTTGCCCCAGAGGTTCTTGTCGTCCACGTTCTCCTTGGTGACCAGCGGAGCGGGAAGCTGGTCCTCAAGGCCGTTCGGCAACGAGATGATCGTGCTGTCGTGGTCGGTGGCGCCGGGCTGGAACGTCGTGCCCTCGGCCGCCGCCTTGGCGTAGAAGAGCGCGTACTTCGCGTAGAGGTCGGCGGGCTGGGAGACCGTGGCGTCGATCTCGCCCTTGCGGATCGCCTCGAACTCCTGCGGGATGCCGTCGTTGGACACGACGAACACGTGCTTCGGGTCGTCCGGCTGGACCAGCAGGCCCTTGGCCTTCAGGACCTGCAGCGTCGGGGCCAGGTGCACGCCGCCCGCGTGCAGGTAGACGCCCTTGATGTCGGGGTTCTGCTCCAGGCGGGTCTGCAGCATGGACGCCGCCTTGCTCCCCTCCCATTCGGTCGGTTCGTCGAAGACGGTGATCCCGGGGAACTTCGTCTTCATGCAGTCGCGGAATGCCTCGGCCCGGTCCCGCCCGTTGATCGAGCTGAGCGCGCCCATGAGCTGGACGACCTTGCCCTTGCCGCCGAGCTTCTCGCCGAGGAACTCGCACGCCTTCGTGCCGTACGCCTTGTTGTCCGCGCGTACGACCATGTAGACCTTGCCCTTGTCGGGGCGGGTGTCGACGGAGACGACCGGGATCTTCTTGTTCTCCAGTTGCTGGAGTGTGGAGGCGATGGCCCCGGTGTCCTGCGGCGCCATGACGATCACCTTGGCGCCCTGGCTGACCAGCGCCTGGGTGTTGGCAACCAGCTTGGCCACGTCGTTCTGGGAGTTGGTCGGGTTCATCAGGTCGACCGAGAGCTCGGTCGCCATCTGCGGGACGTACTTGCTGTAGGAGTTCCAGAAGTCGGAGTCCGCGCGGGGGAAGTCGATGCCGACCTTCCCTCCCGACGCCGTGCCGCCGGTGCCGCCGGTCGCGGCGCCGTCCTCGGTGGTGGATCCGCACGCGGTGATGACCGTCAAGAGGGCCGCTCCTGCGACCACGGGGCCGAACCTCATTGTTTCGCCTCTGCTTCCTCGGGGGTGGGGGTGTGTCAGTTGGCCGGTCTGAGCCGGAGGCCGTGCATGCCGCCGTCGACCGCGAGGACCGTGCCGGTGGTGGAGCGGGCGTCGGGCCCGGCCAGGTAGGCGATCGCCGCCGCCACCTCCTCGGCGGTGACCAGGCGGCCCATCGGCTGGCGAGCGGAAAGGGCCCGGCGCTCCGCCTCGGGGTCGGCCGCCGACGCGAGCAGCCTGCCGATCCACGGCGTGTCGGCGGTGCCGGGGGTGACGCAGTTGACGCGGATGCCCTCGCGCACGTGGTCGGCGGCCATGGCGAGCGTGAGGGACAACACCGCGCCCTTGCTCGCGCTGTAGAGGGCGCGGTCCGGCAGGCCCGCGGTGGCCGCGATCGAGCAGGTGTTGACGATCGCGGCGTGCTCCGACCTCCGCAGGTACGGCAGGGCCGCCCGGGACACCCGGACCATGCCGACCACGTTGACGTCGAGGACCCGGGCCCATTCGGTGTCCGGGTTGTCCTCGACCGTTCCCTGGGCGCCGATGCCCGCGTTGTTGACCAGGATGTCCAGGCCGCCGAGCCGTTCCGCCGCCTCGGCGACGGCCGTACGGACCCCGGCGTCGTCGGTGACGTCGGCGGTGACGCCGATGAACGGATCGCCGGGTGGGGCGATGTCCAGGCAGGCGACTCTCCAGCCGCGGTCGGCGAACGCGCGGGCGGTGGCCAGTCCGATGCCGGAACCTCCGCCGGTGACGAGTGCCCTGAGCGTCATGACTCCCTCCAGACCGCGCCGCCGGGGAAGCTGTGCGCGCTGATCGACTCCGGACGCATCCGGGCGCTGAACCCGGGCGCGTTGGGGGCGGTGTAGCAGCCGTTCTCGATCACGACCGGATCGGTGAAGTGCTCGTGCAGGTGGTCGACGTACTCGATGACGCGGTTCTCCATCGAGCCGCTCACCGCGACGTAGTCGAACATCGACAGATGCTGGACCAGCTCGCACAGCCCGACACCGCCGGCGTGCGGGCAGACCGGCACGCCGAACTTGGCGGCGAGCAGCAGGATCGCGATGTTCTCGTTGACGCCGCCGACCCTGGCCGAGTCGAGCTGCAGGTAGGAGATGGCCCCGGCCTGGAGCAGCTGCTTGAACACGATCCGGTTCTGCACGTGCTCGCCGGTCGCGACCGGAATGGGGGCGATGCCGCGCGCGATGGCGGCGTGGCCGAGCACGTCGTCGGGGCTGGTCGGCTCCTCGACCCAGTGCGGGTGGAACTCCTTGAGCGCGTTGATCCAGGTGACCGCGGAGTCGACGTCCCAGCGCTGGTTGGCGTCGATCGCGATCGGGAAGCCGTCGCCGCACACCTCGCGGGCGACCCGGAACCTGCGGACGTCGTCGTCGAGGCTGGCGCCGACCTTGAGCTTGATCTGCTTGAAGCCCTGGCCGAGCGCCTCCTGGCACAGCCGCCTGAGCTTGTCGTCGTCGTAGCCGAGCCAGCCGGGGGAGGTGGTGTAGGCCGGGTAGCCGTGCTCCCGCAGGTGGGCGATCCGCTCACGCCTTCCCGGTTCGGCCCGGCGCAGGATCTCCAGGGCCTCCGCGGGGGTGAGAGCGTCGCTCAGATAGCGGAAGTCGACGAGGTCCACGATCCGCTCCGGCGGCAGTTCGCCGAGCAGCAGCCACAGCGGCTTGCCTTCGATCCGGGCCTTCAGGTCCCAGAGCGCGTTGACCACGGCGGAGATCGCCATGTGCATGACGCCCTTCTCCGGGCCGAGCCAGCGCAGCTGGGAGTCGTAGACCATGTCCTTGTACAGCGCGCCGATGTCGTCGACGTCCCGCCCGACCACGTACTGCTCGAGCGCCCTGATCGCGGCGGTCTGCACGTCGTTGCCGCGTCCGATCGTGAACGCGAACCCGTGTCCCTCGACGCCGTCCGCGGTTCGCAGCACCACGTACGCGGCGGAGTAGTCGGGGTCGGGGTTCATCGCGTCGGAGCCGTCGAGTTCACGCGAGGTGGGGAAGCGGATGTCGTGGGTCGAAAGCGCCACGATGCGCGGGCTCACGCCTGGCCCACCGTCTGCCGCTGCCGTCCGAGACCGTCGATCTCCAGCTCCATCACGTCGCCGGCCCGGAGGTACGGCTGGCCGGGCAGGCCCATGGCGACGCCCGCGGGCGTGCCGGTGTTGATGACGTCACCCGGCTCCAGCACCATGAACCGGCTGAGGTAGCGGACGATCTCGGCGACGTCGAAGACCATGTTCTCGCTGTGGCCGCTCTGCCGGAGTTCGCCGTTCACCCACAGCCGCATGCCGAGCCCCTGGGGGTCGCCGACCTCGTCGGCGGTCACCAGCCAGGGGCCGAGGGGGTTGAACGTCTCGCAGGACTTGCCCTTGTCCCACTGGCCGCCGCGCTCGATCTGGAACTCGCGCTCCGAGACGTCGTTGGCCACCGCGTACCCCGCGATCTTGCTCAGCGCCTCCTCGCGGGACTCCAGGTAGCGGCAGGTCTGGCCGATCACGACCGCCAGCTCGACCTCCCAGTCGGTCTTCACGCTCCCTCGCGGAACGAGCACCTCGTCGTAGGGGCCGACCACGGTGTTCGGCGCCTTCATGAAGACCACCGGCTCGGCCGGCAGATCGGCGCCCGTCTCCGCGGCGTGGTCACTGTAGTTCAGGCCGATGCACACGATCTTGCCGGGGCGGGCGACGGGCGGGCCGATCCGCAGTCCCTCGGCGTCCACGATGGGCAGGTCGCCGCGCTCCAGCGCGTCGCGGACGCGCGCCACTCCCCCGGAAGCGAGGAAAGCCCCGTCGATCTCGGGCTCTTCGATGTCGCGCAGGTTACCGGCGGTGTCCATCACCACCGGCTTCTCCTGTCCGACAGGTCCTACTCGCAGCAGCTTCACACCGCATCCTTCGGTCATACATCGGATGTCTCGATCGAGATGCTGGAGCGCACCGTAGCTTCATGTCAAGATTTCGCGGGCAGGTAGTCCGATCTGTGACCTGGATATATGGCGAAATGTCCTATGTGCTCCCCGGTCTGGTCGCTCGTACATCCGATATCTGCCCCTCCGGCCGTACGGTCACGACCTGGAAAACGTCGGATGGGAAATCTTGTTACGGCCACGTTTCCGGTGTAGGAACGGGGGCGAGATCGACCGATCGCCGGAGGTTTCCGCGTATGTGTGAGCCGACCCTGTGGTACGTCAAGCCCGCCATCGACTGGGAGACCCAGGCACTGCCGATCGGCAACGGCGCGCTCGGCGCGATGGTGTTCGGCGGCGTCGCGACCGAGCGACTCCAGTTCAACGAGAAGTCGCTGTGGACCGGAGGCCCCGGCTCCAGAAGCGGCTACGACTTCGGTGACTGGACCAGCCCGCGCCCCGGCGCCATCGCCGAGGTACGGGCGCGGATCGACCGCGACGGGAGGATGTCGCCCGGCGCGGTCGCGGCGAAGCTCGGCCGGCCCAGGCGCGGGTTCGGCGCCTACCAGACCTTCGGCGACCTCTGGCTGGACCTGACGCCGGACCTCGGCGCCCAGCCCGAGACCACCGGGTACCGCAGGGAACTGCGCCTGCGGGACGCCGTCGCCCGGGTCGGCTACACCGCCGGCGGCGTCACCTACACGCGCGAGTACTTCGCCAGCCACCCGGGCGGCGTCATCGTCGGACGCATCTCCGCCGACCGGCCGGGAAAGGTGTCGTTCACCCTGCGCACCTCCTCACCCAGGGACGACCGGCAGGTGAGCGTCAGGGACGGCAGGCTGACGATCAGGGGAGCGCTGGCCGACAACGGCATGGTGTTCGAGGGCCAGATCCAGGTGGTCGCGCACGGCGGCAGCCGTACCGACTGGAGCGACCGGATCACGGTCACCGGCGCCGACAGCGCCGTGTTCGTGCTCTCGGCGGGCACCGACTACGCCGACAGCTATCCGGCCTACCGGGGAGCGGACCCGCACGCCAAGGTGACCGAGGCCGTGGACAAGGCCGCGGGGCAGGACTTCGACACGCTGAAGCGGGCCCACCTCGCCGACCACCGCGCGCTGTTCGACCGGGTGCGGCTCGACATCGGGCAGGAGACGCCCACCGTCCCCACCGATCGGCTGCTCAAGGCGTACACGGGCGGGGCCTCGGCCGCCGACCGGGCGCTGGAGGCGCTGTTCTTCGCCTACGGCCGCTATCTGCTGATCGCGTCATCGCGCGAAGGGTCGCTCCCGGCCAACCTGCAGGGCGTCTGGAACACCTCGACCAACCCGCCCTGGTCGGCCGACTACCACGTCAACATCAACCTGCAGATGAACTACTGGCTCGCCGAGCAGACCAACCTCGCCGAGACGACCAGGCCGTACGACGACTACGTCACGGCCATGGTCGCGCCCGGCACGAAGACCGCCAGGGAGATGTTCGGCTCGCGCGGCTGGGTCGTGCACAACGAGACCAACCCGTTCGGGTTCACCGGCGTCCACGACTGGGCCACCGCGTTCTGGTTCCCCGAGGCCGCCGCCTGGGTCACCCAGCAGATGTACGACCGCTACCGCTTCAGCCGCGACCTGGCCTACCTGCGTGAGACCGCCTATCCCGTGATGAAGGCCGCCGCGGAGTTCTGGGTGGACAACCTGCACACCGACCCGCGCGACGGGACGCTCGTCGTCTCGCCGAGCTACTCGCCCGAGCACGGCGACTTCTCCGCTGGCGCGTCGATGTCCCAGCAGATCGTCCACGACCTGTTCACGAACGTGCTGGAGGCGGCCGAGGCGCTCGGCACCGACGAGCCCGAGGTACGGCGGGCGCTGGCCACGCTCGATCCCGGCCTGCGCGTCGGCTCGTGGGGCCAGCTCCAGGAGTGGAAGAGCGACTGGGACGGCAGGACCGACGACCATCGGCACGTCTCGCACCTGTTCGCGCTGCACCCGGGCCGGCAGATCACCGCGGGCACCCCGCCGGCCGAGGCGGCCGAGGTCTCGCTGACCGCGCGCGGCGACGGCGGCACCGGCTGGTCCAAGGCATGGAAGATCAACTTCTGGGCGCGGCTGCTCGACGGCGACCACGCCCACACGATGCTGGGCGAGCAGCTCAGGACCTCCACGCTGGAGAACCTGTGGGACACCCATCCGCCGTTCCAGATCGACGGCAACTTCGGCGCCACCGCGGGCATCGCGGAGATGCTGCTGCAGAGCCGGCACTCCTCCGTCGACGTGCTGCCCGCGCTGCCCGCCGCCTGGCCGACCGGCTCGTACTCCGGGCTGCGGGCACGCGGAGACGTGACCGTCGACGCCTCGTGGAAGGACGGCGCCGTCACGGAGATCGTCCTGCGCACGGGTGCGGCGGGACCGCTGACCGTGCGCAACGCGATCTTCAGCGGTCCCTATCACCTGCTGGACGCCCAGGGACGCTCTGTGCGGCACACCCGTGACGGCGCGGCGGTCACCTTCACCGCGGCGGCGGGCGGCGCCTACACGGTGACCGGTGGAAGGATGCCCTAGGTCGTGGCGAGACAGGCGCGGATGGCGGCGGCGCCGGATTCAGTGAGCCAGTCGGCGAGGGTGCGCAGTCCGGGGTGGATGACGCGCAGCGCCTCGATGTCGGCGTGCCAGCGGTGACCGGCCTCCCAGCGCTTCTTGGTGTCGGCGATTTCATGGCCGAGCGCGGCGGCCTCGGCGTCGGTGATCTGCTCGTATCGGGTCGGAATGCCGGTGGCCTCAGTGATCGCGGCGGCGGCCTCGACAGGGGTCGGTTCGTCGCCGGCCAGTTCCAGGGTTCGTCCGGCGAACCGGGCCGGGTCCGCGAACGCGAGCGCGGCGAACTCGGCGATGTCCTCCAGAGCGATGATCTGCATGGGCTCGTGCGGAGGGAAGAGGTGCCGGTGTACGCCGTGGGAAATGCCGTCGATGCCGATCCCCCCGAGGCCGAGATAGTTGGTCATGAACCTGACCGGGCGCAGCACGGTGGGCAGTGCGATGTGGTCGCGCAGGTACTCCTCGATCAGCGCCTTCCCCTCCGAACCCCGTGACGCGGCCGATGTAGAGGCGATGGTGCTGAACACGACCTGCTCGATCCCCGCCGCGGCGGCG
This sequence comes from Microtetraspora glauca, assembly GCF_040656155.1. Lineage (NCBI taxonomy): Bacteria > Bacillati > Actinomycetota > Actinomycetes > Streptosporangiales > Streptosporangiaceae > Microtetraspora > Microtetraspora glauca. The sequence goes on along the minus strand of NZ_JBFALK010000020.1, from coordinate 53,825 downwards.
GCGTCGATCAGCGCTCGGCCGCGGGCCGCTTCGCGATCTGTTTCGAGTCCGGCCGGTCCGAAGGCCACGGGCGGTATGCCGAACACCGCGGCGGCGCCGTCAAACGCGGGCGGCAGGCTCGCCGGATCGTCGAGGTCGCCGCGCACGAGTCGGGCCCCCGCGGCGGCCAGCGCGGCAGCGGCGGGTGCGGTCAGGTCGCGCACCAGGGCTCGCACCTGCCAGCCTCCGGCAAGCAACCGCCGGGCGGTGACGCCGCCCTGCTTGCCGGTGGCGCCGGTGACGAGGATCGGGGAGCCGGGGTCGGCCGGTGTGGCGGTGGTCATGGTGTCCTTTCCGGAACTGCTGGAGGATACTGACGTAATCCGGAATGCTCCACCCGCTTCGACACCGCAGACAAGGATTTCGTGACATGAGAGCAGCACCGGCGCCGGCATCGGGTGTGGCGCCCGCCGGGCGCGCCGACGCCCGCCGCAACCGAGAGATCGTGCTACGCACGGCGACGCGCGTGTTCGCCGAGGAAGGGTTGGAGGTGTCACTCGGCCGGATCGCGCAGCGCGCCGGGGTCGGCGCGGGGACCGTCTACCGGCACTTCCCGAGCAAAGAGATCCTGGTCGAGGCGGTGCTCGCCGAACACGTCGAGGGTTTGGTGGCCGCCGCCGATCGATGGGCCGCCCGCGCGGCGCCCGGTGACGCGCTGTTCGGGTTCCTGCTCGAAGCGATCGAGACGTCGGCGGACCGCCGGCACTTCTGTGATGTGCTCACCGCTGACCAGAGCTGGCCGCGTGCCGTGCTGGCCGCCGCCGTGCAGCGGTTCCACGAGGCGTTGGAGCGCCTGCTGCGCGACGCGCGACAGGCTGACGCGATACGCGCCGACGTACGGGCCGACGATCTGTCCGCGCTGGCCGTCGGCGCTGTCGCACTGCGTTCGGCACACCGGGACCGGGCACGCGGCACACGACTGGTGCGGCTACTGCTGGACGGATTGCGTACCCGAGCCGTCACGAAAGCTGAAACATTCCGTGACTCGGACTCCCTTCCGCGTCACGAAACCACCGCCCTGAGGTACTGCGTGGAATGCGGCGCGCGGCTGCGTGTCCGTGCCACCGGACGGCCACCCCGCTACTGCGGTCCGACCTGCCGCCAGCGCGCCCACCGGCGTCGTCTCCCCGTTTAGCCGTTCGCCGGGTTCCGCCCAGCGCCCCGAGTGCTGTTCAGCGCTGGGTGGTGCCGCAGTTGGGCGCGCAGAGCCGCCGGGCGATCCCCTTGAGGAAGATGTTGCGGATCTCCAGGACGGTCTGCGGGAAGTACGCCGCGCCTCCCGTGGCCTTGGCGATCGCGGTCATCTGCGCCCGGTCCTCGTCCGTGTTGGTGTTGAACGAGATGATCAGGATGTTGACCGGCTGCTTGGGGTCGTAGGCGTCCTTCAGCCGCTTCAGGATCCCGGCGTTGGAGATCCCGCCGTTGGGGTCGTCGTTCCCGACGCCGTCGGTGAAGAGGATGATCGTGTTGACCTTGTCCGCCTCGTAGTCCTTGGTCATCTTCTGGTAGGCGGCCCACAGGGTGTCGTTCAGCCCGGTGTTGGCCGTCGGGATGGCCTGGACGTTCCGCATCGCCTGGGCGATGAGCTCCCGCCGGGTGACACCGTCGATCTGCTGCGCCAGCGGCCCGATCGGCACGACCTCCTTCCAGTCCACTCCCTGGCCGCGCATGTTCTCGGAGAAGGCCCAGGTGCCCACCTCGGCCTTGTCCGGGAACAGCTTCAGCCCCTCGATGGCGACGTTGCCGATGGCCCGCATCCGGCTGACGCCCGTGCTGTCGGCGGGCAGGGCCATGGTGCCCGAGACGTCGACCAGGGCGAGCAGCTTGGTGCCGAGCTTGATCTGGTGCCACGCCTGGCTCAGCTTGGTGACCGTCGCGCGGTCCGGGAGCGGCAGTTCGGCCGGGCTCTTGGCGTTGACGCCGTTCTCCGGTGCGAGCGCGTCGCCGCCCTTGCCCTGCGGCGTACGGAAGCCGTGGTCCTGGACGATCCTGCGGCCCGCCGCCGAGGTCAGCTCGGCGCTGAACGCCTTGGCCGCCTCACGCACCGCGGCGTCCTTGGACGTGATCACGATCGGGTAGTCGAGGCTGACCGTACCCTCCGCCGGATAGAGCGCGACGGCCGGGTTCGACGGGTGGGACGTCGTGTTGAACGCCCACACCGACTGCTCGGAGGCGACGCCGACCGGGATGCGCGCGGCGGCCTTGGTCAGCGTGGCGAACAGGCTGTCCGGCGAGGAGACCGTGGACTCGGAGAGCTGGCGCAGCACTCCCACGAGCAACTCCTCGTTGCCGCCCCCCGACTTCAGCACGGAGGAGCCCGCGAGCAGCGCGCCGAGCCCGGCGGCGTTCTGCGCCGGGTCGAGCGCGAGTACCCGGACCTTCTTCGCCAGCCCGTCGGGGTTGGCGGCGTTCGCCGCGCTCATCAGGCCGGTCCAGCTCGCCGGGCTGAACGCCGCCTGGAGCTTCTCCGCGCCCGTCTTGGACGTGGTGAGCACCACGGGGGAGTGCGCCGCGCTGCCCGACGCCTTCAGCTCCGCGCCGGACAACCACAGGCTGGAGTCGGGAACCCAGACATCCGGGTCGATCTTCCCGGAGGTGGCGCCGCCGCCGGACAGCGTGCCCGCGACCCCGGCCGACTGCGCCGCCTTCACCGAGACGGTGACGCATCTGCCGCCGACCGCCCGGCCCGCCTGGCCGAACTTCTCGGCCACCTTGGTGACCGCCGGTTCGATGTCGGGCGAGGCCACCACGGACAGCCCGATCTTGTCCCCGGTGCAGTCCTGGTCCTTGTTCACCACGACGTACGCGGCCACGCCGCACAGCACGGCGAGCGCGACCGCTCCCGCCAGGGGCGCGAACACCATGCCGCGGCTCGCGCGGCGGCGGCGCGACTCCTTGTACGGGTCGTGCCCGCCGTCGGTTTCGTCTGTGCGGTGGCGTCCGCCCACGGTGTCCTCTTTTCAGGGGAGATCCTGGGAATGCTTACGGAACACTACTGGGAAGTATTAAGGGGGCAAAACACTCATTTTGCTGCGTCGATCACCGTAGGTGATCGACAATGGCCGGATGGCGTGGCGCGCGCCGTACCCTTGGCGGGTGGTCATTCCCGTCGAAGACATCGCGGATCCCCGCATCGCCGACTACGTACGGCTGCGCGATGTCGATCTGCGCAAGAGCCTCGAAGGCGGGCGGGGACTGTTCCTCGCCGAAGGAGAGAAGGTCATCCGCCGCGCGATAGCGGCCGGTCATCAGGTCCGCTCCATGCTGATGACGGCGAAGTGGCTGGACGGGCTCTCCGACCTCACCGGCGGCGACACGGGCGGCGTCACCGTCTACCTCGTCTCCGACGAGGTCATGGAGGGGATCACCGGCTTCCAGGTGCACCGCGGCGCGCTGGCCTCGATGGAGCGGCGGGAGCTGCCCTCGGTCGCCGAGGTGCTGCGCGGCGCCCGGCACGTCGTCGTGCTGGAGGATTTGGTGGATCACACCAATGTCGGGGCGATTTTCCGCTGCGCCGCCGCGCTCGGAGTGGACGCCATCGTCCTGTCGCCGCGCTGCGCCGACCCGCTCTACCGGCGCTCGGTCAAGGTGTCGATGGGCGCCGTCTTCTCCGTGCCGTACGCGCGGTTGACGGACTGGCACGACGGCCTGGAGGAGCTCCGCGACCACGGCTTCCGGTTGCTCGCGCTCACCCCGGCCGAGAACGCCGTCCCCATCGAGGGCGCGTTCACCGGCGGGCGGAACGCGCTGCTGCTCGGCTCGGAGGGCGACGGGTTGTCGTCACGCTGGCTGGCCGAGGCCGACCAGGCCGTGCGGATCCCGATGAGCAGGGAGATCGACTCGCTCAACGTCGCCGCCGCGGCCGCGATCGCCTGCTACCTCCTCACGGCCCCCGGTCACTAGCCGGCGGAGACCTCCTCGCCCGCCCAGTCGAGGAGCTTGCGCGCGGTGGCGAGGCGGCCGGCCTCGCTCGTCTCGCCCAGGATCACGCCGACGAACGTGTGGTCGTTGCGCACCGCGGCGAAGGTGAGGCAGAAACCGGCGGCCTGGGTGTATCCCGTCTTGAGCCCGATCGCGCCGTACCCGAGGAGGGTGTTGGTGTTGCGCCAGACGTGCGCGCGGTGGACCTTCGAGGCGGTCACCGCGTGCTTGCGCGCCTTCGCGATCACGGCGATCACCGGATCGTCCAGCGCGATCTTCGCGAGGGCCACCTGATCCCTGGCCGTGGAGTAGCCGCCCTTCGCCGGCAGGCCGTCAGGGTTGGCGTAGCGCGTGTTCCCCAGGCCGAGCCGCTTGGCGGCGGCGTTCATCTTGGCGACGAAGCGGCCGGTGCCGGGGCCGTACCGCTCGGCGAGCGCGTGCGAGGCGTCCGCGCCGGAGGGCAGCATGAGCGCGTAGAGCAGGTCGCGAACGGTCAGCCGCTCACCGGCCCGCAGGTTCCCGCTGGTCGCCCCGTTGGCGGTGGCGTGCCGGACGTCGGCCGCCTTGATCGTGATGACGTCGTCGAGCGACGCCTCCTGTCGTACGACGTAGGCCGTCATGACCTTGGTGAGGCTGGCCACCGGGACGCGGCGTGTGTCGCGCTTGGCGAACGGGACCGTTCCCGCCGTCGTGTCGACCAGGTAGGCCGAGCGGGCGGTCACCGCCGGCGTGTCCCGCGCGGTCGCGGCGGTGGCCGTCCCCACCAGTCCGGACGCCATGAAGGCGGCCACGAGCGCGCTGATCAGCCCGATACGCATCCCGACATGATGGCACGATCACGCGTCCGACTCCCGGCGATGCCGCCGACGACGCCACATGACGAGGGCGGCGAGCGCGGCGATCACCACGGCGGCGACGCCGATCGCGATCACGGGGGAGTCGGCCGCGATCCTGAGCCAGCCCCAGAGGACGGCGTAGAGTCCGAATGCCGTGATCGGCGCCCAGGTCAGACACCCCATTGCGCTGGCGACGGCATACCACCGGTAGTCGATCCTGAGCACCCCGGCGACCCAGGGGAGGGAGTGCCGTAGACCGGGCACCCAGAAGCAGCCGTAGACGGCGAGCGCGCCCCAGCGCCGCACGACGTTCTCGACCGCGAGGATGCGCTTCTGGCCGATCTTCCTGCCGACGCGCGACTCGTACAGCTTGGTGCCGAGGAAGCGGCCGATCCAGTAATAGGCCTGGAACACTCCGAACAGCGCCACGGCCCCGATCGCGACGACGAGCCAGAGGGGCAGGCCCAGGAACGAGGCGGACATAGGGTCAGACATTTCCACCTCACCCAGGACATCTCGCTTAGGACAGGCTTACCTTACAGGGCCGCTCGCGCCTCCGACACCCAGCGTTCCACGCCCACCCGCTCCGCGACAGCCAGCGCGTTCTCGTAGTGTTCGCGCGCGGGCAGGCCGAGCCGTACGGCGAGATCGCCCAGCGTCCTGGCCACCGGCCAGAGCGCCACGACGCCCGTTCCGGCTCCGGCGATCCTGTCCCGGAAGGGCACGAGCCGCTCGTACGCCTCCCGCATCCGGGCGGTGTCGGACAGGAGCATGCCCGCGAGGGCCCGCCAGATCAGGGCCAGCTCGTAGAGGAAGTCGGTCCTGACCGGCTCCCGGGACGTCGCTATCGCCCGCGCGTCCTTCAGGTGGCCGGCCGAGGCGAGGGCCAGGGCGTACGCGTCGAGGGTCCACTTGGCGCCGCGGAGATGCGCCTCGCCGAGCGGGTCGACCATCTCGTCCGCGCGTCCCTCGACGAGGTGCAGGCAGAACGTGGCGATCAGCGGGAGATCCTGGCGGCCCTCCAGCATCCCCGCCCGCGCGGTCAGCCTGGCCGCGTTCCGGTAGGCGCGCTCCGCGCCCGCGTAGTCACCCGTGATCATCAGCCGCTGTCCCGCGTACCAGGCGCCGACGGCGGCCGGAGCGGGCAGGTCGTACTGCCGTCCCAGCCGCTCGGCCTGCGCGAGATGGGAGTCCGCCTCGGCGAAGTCGCCGCGGGCCGCCGCGCACTCCAGCAGGACCAGGTGCGCCAGCGTGCGCACCGAGATCTGCCCCGACTCGGCCCCCACCTGCAGCAGTTCGCGGCCGATGGTCTCCCGCTCGTCCACCTGCGTCATGGTGTAGGACTGGCGGAGCCTGCCGCTGAGCGCCGTCGCGAGCAGCGAGGGATCCCCGCTGGACCGCGCCAGCTCCTCGGCCTCCAGCGACGCCTGGTAGCCGCGCTGCGTCGCCGACCCCTCGAGTTCGAGCGCCAGCGTGGCCAGCAGGCTCGCCCGCAGGGACTGCTCGCCCGCCGGGAGCTCGACCAGGGCCTTCTCGGTGACGTCGACGATCTCCCAGGCGGTGCGGGTGAAGTCGCGCGCGATGCCCTTGTGCGGAACGGCCAGCGCCGCCGCGACCCGCGCGGTCAGCTCCAGGTCGCCGAGCGGCAGGGCGACGTCCATCGCCTCCCGCCGGTGCGCCCGCGCGGCGGTCATGTCGCCGCTCAGCGCCAGCGCCCTGATCATCCTGAGCTGGAGTTCCAGACGTTCCCGGGGGCCGCCGGAGCGTGCCCGGTCGAACGCCGTGATGGCCCGCTGCCACAGCGACGCCGCCTCGCGGTGCGCGAACCGGCGCTCGGCCTGCTCCGCCGCCAGGCCGGCGTAGCGCTCCGCCTTCGCCGCCGTCTCCACGGTGCCCGCCGCGTCGTAGTGGTGGGCGAGCGCGGCGACGTCGGCGGGCGCGCGCCGCTCGATCACCGAGGCGACCGCGGCGTGCAGGCGCGACCTGCGCAGCCGGGAGGCGTCGGAGTAGATGGTGTCCCGCACCAGATCGTGGTCGAACCTGAGCAGCCCGGGACCCGGCTCGGTCACCAGGCCCGCCAGCAGGCCGGCCTCGACCGCGTCCACCACCGCGTCCTCGTCCCCGGACACGTCCACCAGCACGTCCACGTCCACGTCCCGGCCGATCACCGCGGCCTGCAGCAGGACCTGCTGCGCCCGCTCGGGCAGCCGGGCGATCCGCCGCCTGAGCACGTCGCGCACTCCGGAGGGCACCTGGGACAGATCCGCCTCCGCCTCGAACAGGCGCACCGTCTCCTTGACGAAGAACGGGTTGCCGCCGGTGCGCTCGACGATCGCGGTGACGACCTCCTCGTCCACGTCGCGCACGCACGTCGCCCGGACCAGCTCGGCGACCGACGCGTCGTCCAGCCCGTCCAGCCCGACGCGTACGGGGGCCAGCCGGGCGAGGGCGGCCAGCACGTCCTGCTGCCGGTCGTTCAGCTCGCCCTCGCGGCAGGTGACCACGAGCAGGACCCTGCTGGCGGCGAGCAGGCTGGGCAGGGCGCGCAGCAGCGCGAGCGTCTGCTCGTCGGCCCAGTGCAGGTCCTCAAGGGTGATCAGCAGCGGAGCCTCGCGGGCGACCGCGGAGAGATAGCCGCCGACCGCGCGGTGCAGCCGGAACCCGCCGGACGCCTCGTCGTCGGCGGTGTCCGGCGCGGCGTCGTCGAGCAGCGGCGCCAGGAGCGCGGCGTACTCGCCCGCGCCCCTCCTCGCGATCAGCGCGCGGAGCACCTCGACCCAGGCCCACCCCGGCGGGGTCGCGCTGCTGTCGGGGCAGCCGCCACCGGCGCTGACCCATCCGTCGAGCCGGCCGGCGAGCTGGCGGACCAGCGTGGTCTTGCCCGCGCCCGCGTCGCCGCCGATGAGCGCGACCGTGAACCTGCCCGCCTGCGCCCGGGGCGCGGCCGCGGCGAGCGTGGCCAGTTCGCCGTCGCGCCCCACGAACGGCTCGGGTTCGAGCGGGGGCAGGGTCCCCGCCTCGACCGGCCTCGGCGGCCACGACGAGGTCACCTCCTGCACCCGGCGCTGGGCCTGCGGCGCCAGGTCGAGGCCGGGATCCTGCGCGAGGATGTCGGCCTCCATCTTCCGCAGCGCGGGACCGGGGTCGATGCCCAGCTCGTCGGAGAGCACCGCCCGGGCCCGGCGGAGCGCGGCCAGCGCGTCCCCCTGCCTGCCGCAGCGGTACAGGGCCAGGGCGAGCAGCCGCCAGCCCTCCTCGCGGAGCGGGTTCTCCGCGGTCAGACCCTCCAGATCGGGGACCGTCTCGGCGTGCAGGCCCATCCGCAGCCCCGAGTCGGCGTACCGCTCGCGGGCCACCAGCCGCAGCTCGCTGAGCCGAGCGACCTCGGCCTCCGCCCATGGCTGCTCGGCGAAGTCGGAGTACGGCGTGCCCTGCCACAGGCCGAGCGCGGACTCCAGCCTGGCCCTGGCGGACTGCGGGTTCTCGTCCAGCCGCTCTCCCGCCGCCCGTACGGTCGCCTCGAAGCGGAGCGCGTCCACCTGCTCGGGCGCGGCGCGCAGGGCGTACCCGGACGCGACCGTCACGAGCAGCCGGGTCGGGCCGCCGCGCGGCCGGTTGGGCTCGATGACACGGCGCAGGCGGGAGATGTAGACCTGGAGGCCCGACTGCGCGCCACGCGCGTCGTCCCACAGGTCGAAGAGCAGTGTGTCGACCGGGACGACCTGGCCTCGGGCGACCAGCAGGCGGGCGAGGACCGCGCGTTGGCGCAGCCCGCCGAGATCGAGTTCCCGACCGTCGTCGTACGCTTCGACCGGTCCAAGAACCCGGAATGCCACTGTGGTCATGGTCGCCTGCGCCGGGGGGTCGCTCGCTGGCAACGGCCTCGTGTCGCGCCCCCTCACTCCCGCACGCGATGCCGCTTCTGGGCGCCACGTTATGCGGGGGAGAGAACACGCACAAGGCGTCGCCGAGCCCGGCTCCTCCGCGGACAAAGTATCGCGTTCGCGCGGAGGGCACGTTGCCACCGGCCTTTCAGGTCAGTCCACCTTGACCGGGTTCCGGTCGGCGGCGCGGCGGCGGAAGAGCGCCCACCCACCGAGGGCGAGACCGCCCCAGGGGATCTCGATCGTGTACGTCCAGAAACCGAACAGGATGGCGGCGGCGGTCGCGCCCGCCTCCGGCGCGCCGAACGCCACCAGGGCGAGAGCCGTACCGGCCTCCATGAAACCGGCCCCGCTCGGCGTCGCCAGGGCGCTGGTCAGCACCCGCGACAGCGCGAAGACGGCGATCGACTCGGCCAGGCCCGGATAGGAGCCGGTGCCGTGCAGGCAGAGCACCAGGATCAGCCACTGGAGGATCAGGAAGGCGATCATCCCGAGGGAGAGCGTCGCCCAGCGGCTGTGCACCACGTCGGTCGTATCCTTGCGCAGCCGGATGAGCGCGTCCGACGCCCAGTGCTCCGCGGGGCGGACTCGCCGCGGTGCGAGCCGGACGAGGCCGTCCAGGGCGCGGCCGAGCAGCTGGGCCGCGCGCTCCCAGTACAGCGCCGACGCGACCACGGCGACCAGCACGAGGATCGAGATCGCCCCCGCCCAGCCGGCGTTGGCGACCGCCGGGCTCAGCGCCCGCCCGGACAGCAGTAGCGCGAGGATGCCGGCCGCGGGCAGGATGAACCGGAACAGCGTGTTCCAGATGCCGCTGACCAGGGTCAGCACCACGATCGAGCGGGTGGCGAACCCCCAGCCGCGTGTCATGCCGAAGGTCAGCGCCACACCCGCCGCGCCGCCGAACGGCAGCAGGTTGCTGACGGCGCTGCCCGCCGCGTTCAACGTGAGCGCCTGGGCGTGCGTCAGGCCGGGCAGCGAGCCGGTGAGCACGAACGTGTACGCAAGCAGGCTGGCCAGCCAGACGGCCGTCATCAGGGCGATCATCTGCCAGCTCAGCGTGCCGAACAGGCGGCCGATCTCGGACCAGGACACCTTCGCCCCGGTCATCGTGCCGACGATCTGCGGGAGGAAGACGATCAGAGTCGCCGCGAGTCCGAGCGAGGCGATCGACATCGCGACCCGCAACCACTTGCTCATCCTTCAACTCCCCAACACGTCGGCGACCGCGTACCAGTCTGGTGGCAATGCCGAGTGGTGGGACTCCTTCTTTGGGAGGAGCGTCCCCCTAAGGGGTGGATCAGTGGAAGGGGTGCCGCAGCCGGGTCCCCTGCGGGACGTCCCGCCGGACGTACCACTCCGTGCCGAAGATCAGCCGGTACGCCCAGAACGGGATCTTCAGCAGGACGCCGAGGGTGCGGTCGCCGTCCCCGCCGGTCGTCTGGCTGGCGTGGGCGGCCATCGAGGCCCGTTTCGCCCGAGCGTACCTGCGGACGTTCACCCGGTGGGTGATCACGTGGCTCGGCGAGTAGGCACTCTCGAAACTTCTCACATCGATCTTGGGATAGAGGCGGGCCGCCAGCCGTACACCCTTGAGGAGCGGGTCGCGGTTGACCGTGGCCTCGAGCACGATGGGAGTCCCGGCGATCTCGGCCGCACGGGTGCCGACGCGGTACACCTGGACGTGGTCGGGGTGGCCGTACCCCCCGGCCGGGTCGTAGATGGTCAGCAGATCGGCGGTCTCCTCCTTGAGCACCGCCGCGAGCCGCTGCGCCGCCTCCTCCGTGTCCGCGTCGATGAACGCGTCGTCCGGGCGGTCCTCCGCCACGCCGCCGTCGATGGCCAGCCCGGAGTCGCCGTATCCGAGCAGGACGACCCGGGCGCAGCCGAGCGCCGCCGCCGACGTGTGCAACTCGTCCATGCGGGCCCTGGCGAGCTCCTCGCCGTGGGGCAGATCGGCGAGGCCCCGCTCCCCGGCGGTCGCGACCACCAGCACCACCCGATGGCCCTCCGCGGCCAGCATCGCCATCGTCCCGGCAGTCAGCAGCGCCTCGTCGTCAGGATGAGCGTGAAAGAAGACCGCGGTTCTCGACACAGCGCAATGATTCCACGCCGCGGGACCGACGGTTTGATGGTGGTCCCGGCCTCTGCCAGTCTGGTTTGGTGAGGATCCTTCACATCAGTGACTGTTACCTCCCGCGACTCGGGGGCATCGAGGTGCAGGTCGCCGACCTCGTCGGGATGCAGCGAGAGGCGGGTCACACCGTCGAGGTGGCCACCGCGACTCCCGGGGAGCCTCTTCCGGGAGTGCGCCGCCTCGCGGCCGGGCTCCCGTTCGACCTCCCCGTGCACCCCCGCGGCACCGTGCACCTGATCCGGTTGATGACCGGCTGGCGGCCCGACGTCGTGCACGTCCACGCGGGCGCCGTCTCGCCGTTCGCCTGGCAGGGCGTGCGCGCCGCCGTACGGGCCGGGGTGCCGGTCGTGGTGACCGTGCACAGCATGTGGGATCCCGTCACCTCCGGCGTCTACCTCGGCCTGCAGGCCGCCTTCGAATGGCGGCGCTGGGGCATCGCCGTCACGGCGGTGAGCGAGGCGGCGGCCCAGCCCATCCGCGCCGTGGCCGGCGCCGGCGTCCCGGTGCACGTCGTCTCCAACGGCCTGGACGTCGCCGCCTGGCGACCCGCGACCGGCGGTGCCGTGCGCGGGGGCGGGGAGCCGGGCGCGGACGGCGTGCACGTGGTGGCGGTGGGGCGGCTCGCGCCGCGCAAGCAGCCGGTGCGCCTGCTCAAACTGCTCAAGGCGGCCCGCGCGAAGGTGCCCGCCTCGATCGCGATGCGCGCGACGATCGTGGGCGAGGGGCCGGCCCGCGCCTCGATGGAGCGTTACCTGCGGTCCCAGGGGATGGGCTGGGTGTCGTTGCCGGGCCGCTTCAGCCGGGACCAGATCAAGGAACTGCTCGGCTCGGCCGACGTGTTCGTCGCCCCCGCGCCGCGCGAGTCCTTCGGGCTGGCGGCGCTGGAGGCCAGGGCGGCCGGGGTGCCCGTGGTCGCGCGTTCCCAGAGCGGGGTCGCCGACTTCGTCCGGCCGGGCAAGGAGGGCCTGCTCGGCCGCACCTTCGACGAGCTCGCCGCGTCGGTCGCGCGTCTGGTGCGCGACGAGCGGCTGCGGACCTCGATCGCCGCGCACAACCGCGAGGTGGAGCCGGTCGCCTGTTCCTGGCCGGCCGTGCTCGACGGTTTCGAGCGCTGTTACGACCTGGTCCGCGGCACGCACCCGTGAGTCGGCACACCGGATCGGACCACGACGAAATCAAGCAGCGAGCACAGTGGGGTCAGAAGGGAAGGACGCGCCCGGAAGGGGTGCGCAGGTCGATGGGCTGGGGTCGCCTCGGCGGCCGAGGCCGCGAGGTGATCTGGACTCTCTTCATTCCGGCCCTCCTTTTGGTTTCATGATTCCCAACTACGCGTCAGGATCACCCGCTCCTGGTCACTAGTAGGTATCGCATTCCGTACGGAAGCGTCAGGGGCTGACGGCTCCCGGGAGGGCGGGAGACGGCCTCGGAGGACGACCGCGGGGCGAGAAAGGGTGCGGCCCGCGTCGAGATTCGCCCAGGCGACGCCCCCGGTTGGCGTGGCGGATGGACCCGCCGCCGCGCGGTCGTCGATTCTTGCGCGAGCGGATCTCTTCCTGCGAACTCCGAGACTCCGAAAGGATCGCCATGGGGATCACTCGTGCCGTGTCCGCCCCTGTCGGCCGAGCCGGCTTCGTCGCTCTCGGCGTGACCATGCTCCTCGCCGGTTGCGGCTCCGGGGGAGCGCAGGGGCGGCAGACCGGCGCCGCGGCGAGTCCCGTGTCGGCAACCGCGACGAATCCCGTGCCGAGCCCCGTACCGAGTCCCGTGTCGAGTGTCCAGCCGTCGGCGCCCGGCTCCTACCGCGCCACCGGGAGTCCGCGGGGCGCGTCCCACGCGACCGGCCCCGCTGCGTGCCGGGACGCGGACTGCGAAGTACAGGTCCGGCCGGGTGACCGGCTGAAGATCGACAGCCGGTTCGGCCTCGACGCGATCACCGTCGAATCCGTGAGCGCCGGAGAGGTGCGGCTGGGAATCACCGGCTCGTCGGGCGGGCTGAACGTCGACGGCGACAACGTCAGCGTCACGGGGAGCTGCACCAACGGACGCTGTCACGATCAGGGACAGATGTCGTTGACCACGAGCAGGCCGGGTCGCATCAACGACATCCGGCTACGCCTGGTGAAAGCGGACTCCTCGCGCGCGGTCCTGGTGCTCACGCCGGAATAGGGGCCGGGGGCGGGAGGGGCTCAGCCCCCCATGTTCCCGCCGTTCCCACCCTGCTTCACGTTGAGGATGTCGATGGAGACGCTTATCCTCCCCGCGTTGTCGCTCAGGCAGAAGTCGCCGTCGTTGATCCGCAGCGACAACCACCCGGAGTAGGACGCCGCGTATCTGGCGGACGTGTCGACCGCGAAGGGCGTGCCACCCCGGTGGGCGATGAGCGTGCCGTACGGCGCGGTCGTCACGATCTTGCAGCCGTGGACGATGGCGGCGTCGACCCGGTTCGGATAGCCGGTCGGGCCGACCCTGCCGTACCTGGCCTGGTCGACGGTCCACGATCCGCTCAGGTAGGTGACGCGGTACGTCTGGCCCTTGCGGATGTAGACGCCGGTGTTCTGCCAGCCCCAGGCGGCGTTGACCCGGACGACATGGTCGGACGCCGCCTCGGCGGTTCGCGGGGGTACCAGGATCAGGGCGGACAGGCCGGCCAGCGCGGCGGCGGCCGTACGCATGACGGGTCGGGACATGGCTCTCTCCTCGCGGGGGGACGGGACCGACGGAGCGCTGTCGTGCGGCAGCGGAAGAGCACGTGTGCCCCGAACATATGACGCGGTTCCGTGCGTATCCAGTGCCTATCCGGTGCCCATCCCGATGGTGTGCCGGTAGCCCCCCGCGGGGCTGGAGGATTGGCTACGGGATAAGTGCTGATTCGCGGCGATTTTGGAGTGCGCGGTCGATCTGCCGTTCCATGATCATTGATCTTTCGTGATCGCCTTCGGTCGCGGCGAGATTCCGCGCGACGCGGAGTACGGCTCTCGCGACGTCGTGGAGGCGCGTTTCCCTCGGCCGGTCGTCGGCGAGCGGGTCGAGTCCGAGGACATTCAGCATCGCGCGCACCGACCGGCATTTCCCCGCGGCGCTTTCCTGGTCGCCGGAATTGAGCGCCGCATGGCCCTCGGCGACCGTCGCGTGCGCGACCGACAGCGCCCGCGGCACGTTGAGATCGCCGTCCATGGCGTCGCTGAACTGGGCGGGAAGGTCGGAGCCCGCGGCCGCGCCGACGCGGAGCACGAACCGCTCCATCCGCCGGTAGGCGGTGGCCGCCTCCTCGACCGCCGCCACGGAGAATTCCATCGGCGACCGGTAGTGGGCGGCCGCGAGGTAATAGCGGAGTTCCATCGGGCGTACGCGGTCGAGCAGGGCGTGCACGGCGAGTGGATTGAGCGCGTGCTTTCTTATCTTCTCGCCCCGGTGGGTGACCGGCCCGTTGTGCACCCAGAACCGCGCGAAAGAATCCCCGGCCGCCCGGGACTGGGCGAGTTCGTTCTCATGGTGCGGAAATATCAGGTTCGCACCGCCGCCGTGGATGTCGAATTCGTGACCGAGATACTTCCGGGCCATCGCCGAACATTCCAGATGCCATCCGGGGCGGCCGTCGCCCCATGGGGCGTGCCAGATCGGCTCGCCCGGCTTCGCCCGCTTCCACAATGCGAAATCGCGCGGATCACGCTTTCCGCGCTCGTTCTCCTCGGTTATCCGGATTTTCTCCGGCCGTTGCCGGGAAAGTGATCCGTAGTCCGGGAACGAGTCGACCTCGAAATAGACGTTCCCCTCGGACTCGTAGGCGTGACCCGCCGCGAGAAGCTGCTCCACGAGCTCGATCATCTCGGGGATGTGGCCGGTGGCCCGGGGCTCCACGCTGGGCGGAAGGCACCCGAGCGTGGTGTAGGCCCGGTCGAAGGACCGGTAGACGGGATCGGTTATCCGCCACCACTGGATGCCCTCGGAAAGGGACCTGCCGATTATCTTGTCCTCGATGTCGGTGACGTTCCGGCAGAAAAGCACCCGGTACCCGCTGTGGCGCAGCCAGCGGTGCAGGATGTCGAAATTCACCTGAGATCTGATCTGACCGATATGCGGCGGCACGACCACGGTGGGGCCACAAAGATAAATCGATGCCATTCCCGGAATTCTCGGGATGAAATCGCGGACCGTGCGGCGGTGCGTATCGTAAAGGCGAAGACCCACCTAGCCCAGGGTAAGCGACTAATCCGCTCGCTGTCGACAGCATGCCATAGTCTCCGGTCCGCACATCCTGAAATGCGGATTGTGAGGCCGGGCGAAGGGGGAATAGCGGGTGCCGCGACCGTGCTATCGGCGGATCACGTGCAGTACGCTGGCGATGCGCTCGGCGGCGGTGACGACGTCGGAGGCGTGCCCGATCCGACCGGCCCACGACAGCCAGTACCACCACTCGCCGTCGTTGGTGTCCGACGCCAGCACGTCTTCGGCCATGGTCGGCTCCATGGGGTTGACCACGCGCAGGCGTGGATAGAGCCCGGCCGGCGCGGTCAGGCGGACCTGGAAGGAGTGGGCTTCGAGCTGGGCGGCCAGCCGCTCAAGGTGGTCCATCGCCTCGCTGCGATCTGCCTTCATGGGGGTCTCTCCGGGGACGTCGGGACCTTTCTCCGAAAAGCGTGAACTCCCGCGGACCTACCGGCAATCCACCCCAATCCGCGAAACCGTGCAATAACCAGGGAACTCACCGGCATTCCGTGGAACACCCTCGGATCCCGGGCCACGAACCCATAACGGTACGGGGGGTTGCGTGCGTGCCGGTTAACCTGTGGGAAATATCCGTAACCAGGCGACACACTCCAGCAGCGAAGGGCAGGACCATGGCCCGAGGAGAGCATTCCCCCGCGTGCGCTCGTCGCTGGCGCGAGCAGGCCGAGGTTCGGCAGTGGACACCGTGGCAGACGGTGCAGGCCATCCACGGATGTTGCGGCGTGAGCATGCTGAAGGCGCATCGGCTCGCGCGGGGGTGGTCGGCCCGGCAGGCGATCGAGGAGCTCGAATACCTCTGCGAGCAGCACGCGCTGGGACTGCCGAGGGCCAGCATCGACCTGCTGAACGCCTGGGAGAACAACCGGGCCAGGCCGCGCCCCCAGACCATCGACCTGCTGGCCCGGCTCTACAAGGCCAACGCCGTACGGCTCGGCATGGCGGCGGACTACTGCGAGGACACGGGCGGGCAGAAGGTCGTCGTGGTCGCGGCGGGTCAGCCCGACGAGCCGGTGCGCGTCGACGACGCGGGGGACGACACCGAGCGGCGGGCGCACTTCCACCACGCCGCGCTCATGGGCACGCCGAACGGCCGGTTCTTCGCGGAGGTCGAGGGGACGAGGCACGACCTCGACCGGGCGCTCGCCACCGGCACCGTCACCGAGGACCAGCTCGACCGGCTGGACGAGCAGGTGCTGCGCTACCGCAGGGAGTACATGACGACTCCGCCGATGCCCATGCTCTGCCGGGTGATGCTGGAGATCGCCGACGTGCGCAAGCTGACCGTGATGCGGCAGCCGTCCTCCGCGCAGCGCCGCCTGCTCACCGCGACCACGATGCTCGCCCTCCTGTCCGCGGACGCGCTGATGAAGCTCGGCGACACGCGGCAGGCCCACGCCTGGTACGGCACGGCCAGGGCGGCGTCCGACGACGTCGGGGACCTGCGGCTGCGTGCTCTGGTCCGGGCGCAGCAGACGATGCTGCTCTACTACTACGGCGACCTCAACGAGACCGTACGGCTGGCGCGCGAGGCGCGGATGCTGGCCGGGTCGGCGCCGAGCTCGCCGGCGGCCCTCGCGGCGGCGGCCGAGGCCCGCGCCCTGGCCCGGATGGGGAACGGCAAGGCCGCCAGGGTGGCCCTCGCCGAGGCCGAGCAGATCTTCGCCAGGATGCGGGGCCTGAGCCAGGACGACCTGGCGTTCGTCTTCACCGAGAAGCGGATGCTGTTCTACCGGACCGGGACGCTGATCGAGCTGGGCGACGCGCAGCCGATGCAGGCGATCGACGCCTTCCCGCCCGGTTTCCAGACGATCGATCCCGCGCTGATCCTGCTGGACCAGGCGTCCCATCTGGCCAGGCACGGCGACCAGGAGGAGGCGTGCCGGATCGCCGCCGAGGCGCTGACCCAGGTCCCCGCCGAGCACCGCACCTCGATCGTGGTGACCCGGGCCAAGGCGCTGCTGACCGACGTGGATCCACGGACGCCCGCCGTACGGCATCTGAACCGGGTGCTCGCCGAGTCGTCGGCGCGGCTCGCCCTATGAACCTTTCCGCGAACCTGTCACCCGGCATATCGTCGAACACGTCGTCGAACACGTCGTCGAGCGAGTCGTCACTGTCCGACGAGGCGTACACCGTGCTGCGGGACGTGTGCCGCCAGATCGGGGTGGACGCCGGGGGAGCGCAGCTCATGCGGCTGCGCAGCAACGCCGTGTTCAAGCTGCGCGGCGACATGGTCGTGCGAATCGCCACGGCCCCGGACGCGCTGACCCGGCTGCCCGTGGTCCTGGCCGTCGCCCGCTGGCTCGCCGACCGCGGCTTCCCGACCGTCCGGCCGGTGGACGAGATCCCGGGCCAGCCGATCGTCCACGCGGGGCGTGCGGTCACCTTCTGGCGGTACGTCCGGTCGCGGGGCCGCCCGACCACGCGCGAGCTCGGCCGGGTGCTGCGCAACCTGCACAAGGAGCCGGTGCCGCCGATGGCGCTGCGCCGTCTCACCGACCCGCTGGCCGAGGTGCGGCACGCGGTCGAGCATCGCGCCGAGGTGCTGACGCCGGGTCAGCGGGCCTGGCTGAGCGACCGGATCGAGCACCTCACCTGGGGCTGGCAGGCACTGGAGACCGGGCCGCCCGTGCTGCTGCACGGCGACGCGTGGATCGACAACCTGCTGCGCTGCCAGGACGGCCACGTCGTGCTGTGCGACTGGGACGGCGTCGCCGTGGGGCCCCGCGAATGGGACCTCGTGCACACCTATCACGGGCAGCGCCGGTTCGGCCTGACCGCGGCCGAGGTGGACGCGTTCGCCCACGCGTACGGCTCGGATCTGCGGCACTGGCCCGGATACAGCACCCTGATGGAGGTCAGGGACATGTACGCCGTCGGCATCCACATCCGCAACGCCTCCGGCGATCCCTTCTCCAGGCAGGAGCTGCCCAGACGGCTCGACTCGCTGACGCGGGGGGACGGTCACGCCCGGTGGTACATGGCCGCCACGAGCTAGGCGCGGCCTGAACCCGGAGGACCGACCCGGACATCCCTAGGGGGAGAGTCGGGGACGCGTCCGGCCGATCTCCGATGGGAGGAAGACGATCTCCTGGCCACAGTGATGAGTCATGGGCATCGTGTTGGGATATGCGGCGATTATCACTGGTGCGGCGGGGATGGTGCTTCTGCACCTCCTCTCCGGACTCAACCCCCTCCAGGACATGATCAGTGACTACGTGTTCACGCCGCACGGCTGGCTGCTGCCCGCGTCGCTGTCGCTGCTCGCGCTGGGAGCCGCCGCCCACGCCGTACGGCTCGCGCGCCTGGAGCACAGGGCGGCGCTGCTGGTAGGCGGATGGGCCGGCTGCATGCTGCTGGTCGCGGGCTTCCCCACCGACCGGCCGGGTGAGTCCCTCTCGATGTCCGGCGAGATCCATCGCTGCGCCGCGTTCGTGGCGTTCGTCTGCATGCCGCTGGCGGGCCTGCTCGTGGCCAGGCGGACCGGATCGCGCCTCGTCCACGCCCTCAGCCTGATCGGGATCGGGTCGCTCGTCCTCGTGATGGTGCCGTACGCGGTGCGGGCGGTGGGGCTCGACCCGGGAGCGGTGCCCGCGGGTCTCACCCAGCGTCTGACGGTCGTATCCGAGGTGGTCGCGCTGTTCGCGATGGCGCTGCTCGCGGGGGCGTCGTCAACCGCCGCAGGCCGCGAAGGTGTACGCGTCCTTCGGCAGCGAGTAGGTGTCCCTGACCTTGCCGGCCCCGGTCTCGGTGTCGAACTCCCCGATCCACATGCTCTTCCCCCGGTCGATGTGCACGGTGACCTCGTGCTCGCCGGTCCAGTCGACCATGTAGGGCGCGGTCTTGCCGGGCAGCTTGACGCGGAGGCTCCGGACGAGCTGGTCGGTGGCCATGTCGTACAGCTTGAGACTCGATCCGGCGAAGACGGCGACGGTACGGCCGTCGGACGACAGCGCGCGCGGCGAGTTGTTCACGACGACCTGCGGCGGCTCGATCCGGGCCAGCTCGGTCCCCGAGCTGTCGTAGGCGACCAGCGCGGTGGTGTTGTCCTCGGTGCCGAGCTCGGCGAGGACGCTCTCGCCGTCACCGCTGAAGCTCGCGTTGACGGCGGCCGCGGGCAGGGCCGTGCCCTGGCCCGGGTCTGACACGTCGTACACGCGGCTCGGCTGCCGGTCGTCCTTGGCGTCGTAGTAGTCGAGCAGCAGGTGCCCGCCGTCCTGCGACAGGCTGATCCCGGCCGACACCATGCTCAGGCCCTTGATCCTGGGCATCACGTGGACCGCGCCGCCCACCTCGCGCACGACGAGCCGGCGGTCGCTCTTGCGGAAGTACGCCACGGAGCGGCCGTCGCCGCTGACCGCGATGGGCGCCGCCATGTACGTGACGCTCTTGCCCTTGGCGTCACGCGGCCAGACGAGCGCGTCGGACAGCGGCATGACCTTCCCGCTGTGCATGCTGAGCCGCCACGAGCCACAGGGCGTGTTGCCGTACTCCTTGTCGAGACATCCCTTGACGGAGGCGTACCTGATCATGTCGTGCGCGCCTGCCCGCGCCTGCGCCTGCGCCTGCGCCTGCGCCTGCGTCTGTGCCTGTGCCTGGGCCGCCGTGGCCGGCGCTCCCACGGCCCCCAGCGTTCCCAGGGCCAGCGCGGCGATCGCGAGGCGGGCCGGCACCCGTGCGGCCGGCCGGGTCATCGTGTTCATGAGCTTCCCCTCTCTCCCCATGGATTAGATCGGCGGCTCGCCCGTTCGGTTGATCACAACTCCGCATCAACGTTCAACTCCTTCTCACATACATGGCAAATGGTGTCAATGACGTGAATCGCCGCGAGGCGCTACGAATGATCTGTCCCCGTCATGAGGAGATCCTTCGTGCCCAGTGTCAAGCGCGCCTCCGCGGCCCTGCTCGCGGCGGCGCTCGTCTCCGTGCCCGCCTCCGTCGCGGTCCTCACGGCCGTCCCCGCCGCCGCGGCGTCGGCCGCCGTCGTCATCAGTCAGGTCTACGGCGGCGGAGGGAACGTCGGCGCGACCTACAGGAACGACTTCATCGAGCTCTACAACGCGAGTGCCGACCCCGTGGACGTCGACGGCTGGAGCGTCCAGTACGCGTCCGCGATGGGCACCTCGTGGCAGGTCACGCGGCTCAAGGGCGTGATCGGCCCCGGCAGGCACTACCTGGTGCAGGAGGCGGCCGGCACCGGCGGAACCGTCGACCTGCCCGACGTGAACGTCTTCGGCACCATCCCCATGGCCGGAGCCAACGGCAAGGTCGCCCTCGTCTCCGGCGCCGCCGAGCTGACCTGCGGCGCCGACTGCGACAAGGCCCCCGGCGTCGTCGACTTCGTCGGGTACGGCAACGCGAACGACTTCGAGACCAAGGCGACGCCCGCCCTGTCGAACACCACGGCCGCCGTGCGCGGCGGCGCCGACACGGACGACAACTCGGCCGACTTCACCGTGGCCGCCCCCAACCCGCGCGGTTCAGGAAAGGCGGGACCCCCGCCGACCACGATCCACGAGATCCAGGGCGCCGGCCACGTCTCGCTGCACGAGGGCCGGACCGTCAAGGACATCACCGGCATCGTCACCGCGGTCGGGCCGAAGGGCTTCTACTTCCAGGAGCCCGACGACGAGGCCGACGCCGACCCGGCCACCAGCGAGGGCATCTACGTCTTCACCGACGACAAGCCCGCGGGCGTCGCGGTCGGGGACGCCGTACGGGTCGGGGGGACGGTCACCGAATACCGGTCGAGTGGCTCCCAGCTCTCGCTCACCGAGCTGAACGCTCCCACGGTGACCGTGGTCGGGCACGGCAACCCGCTGCCGTCCACGGTCCTGATCGGCCCCGGCGGCAAGGTCGCCCCCGACCTCGCCCGCACCGACGAGCCCGGCGACGTCGAGGCCGCGAGCGCCTTCGACCCCACGGCGAACGCCCTCGACTTCTACGAGGCGCTGGAGGGGATGCTGGTCCGGGTCGCCGACTCCGAGGTCGTCGGGCCGACCAACTCCTTCAACGAGATCACGGTCCTGCCCGGCGGGCAGGGAGGGCTGCGCAGCCCGCGCGGGGGCGTCCTCTACGGCGGCTACGCCGACCAGAACGGCAAGCGGATCATCCTCGACGACGACCTGGCCCCGATGCCCGTGGCCAACGTGGGCGACCGCGTCCCCGGCGCGGTCGACGGCGTGATGAGCTCGGGCTTCGGCAACTACCGGATCCAGGCGCTGCGCACTCCCGCCGTGACGAGCGGCGGCATCACCCCCGAGGTGACCCGCGCCGACCGCAACGGCGAGCTGTCGATCGCGACGTACAACGTGGAGAACCTCGACCCGTCGGACCCGGACGAGAAGTTCGCCCGGCTGGCCAAGGGCATCGTCACGAACCTGTCCTCGCCGGACATCGTGGCCGTCGAGGAGATCCAGGACAACAGCGGCGGCACGAACGACGGCGTGGTCGCCGCCGACCAGACGTACGGCAAGCTGATCGCGGCCATCGCCGCCGCGGGCGGTCCGACGTACGACTACCGGCAGATCGACCCCGTCGACGGCACCAACGGCGGCGAGAAGGGCGGCAACATCCGGGTCGGCTTCCTGTTCAACGAGGGCAAGGGGCTGAAGTTCAACGACCGGGGAGCGGGCGACGCCACGACGGCGACCGGCGTCAGGCGGCACGGCAACCGCGCCGAGCTCACGCTCTCCCCGGGCCTGATCGACCCGGCCAACGCGGCGTTCGCGGGCTCGCGCAAGCCACTCGCCGGTGAGTTCACCTACCGGGGCAAGCGGATCATCGTGATCGCCAACCACTTCGCCAGCAAGGGCGAGGACCAGCCGCTGATGGGCCGCTACCAGCCACCGGCCCGGCTGAGCGAGGTCCAGCGGCACGCCCAGGCGACCGCCGTCCGCGGCTTCGTGGACGAGATCAAGAAGATCGACCGGGACGCCGGAGTGGTCGTGCTCGGAGACCTGAACGACTTCGAGTTCTCCACCACGACGGACATCCTCGTGGGCGCGGACGGCTGGCTCGTCGACCTGCCGCGCACTCTCGCGCCCGCCGAGCGGTACACCTACGTGTACCAGGGCAACTCGCAGGCGATCGACCACATCCTGGTCTCCCGGTCGCTGAGCGCCCGCGTGGACTACGACATCGTCCACGTCAACGCGGAGTTCGCGGACCAGGCCAGCGACCACGACCCCCAGGTCGTACGGATCAGGCACTGACCGCGTCCCGCGCCTGAGGCGCTGACCGCGAGACGGGAAGACCCCCGCCGATGTGTCGTGACACGCCGGCGGGGGTCGATTCCCCTAGATGAGGCCGAGCTCCTTGACCGCGTCGCGCTCCTCGACGAGCTCGCGGACCGAGGCGTCGATGCGCTCGCGGGAGAACGCGTCGATCTCCAGGCCCTGGACGATCTCCCACTTGCCGTCCTTCGAGACGACCGGGAAGGAGGAGATGATGCCCTCGGGCACGCCGTACGAGCCGTCGGACGGGATCGCGGCCGAGGTCCAGTCGCCCTCCGGGGTGCCGTTGACCCAGTCGTACACGTGGTCGATGGCGGCGTTGGCGGCGGACGCGGCGCTGGACGCGCCCCGGGCCTCGATGATCGCGGCGCCGCGCTTGGCCACGGTCGGGATGAACGTGTCGCGCAGCCACGCCTCCTCGACCTGCTCGGCGGCGACCTTGCCGCCGACCTCGGCGTGGTAGAGGTCGGGGTACTGCGTGGCGGAGTGGTTGCCCCAGATCGTCATCTTCTTGATGTCGGTGACCGGGACACCCAGCTTGGTGGCGAGCTGCGAGAGCGCGCGGTTGTGGTCCAGGCGGGTCATCGCGGTGAAACGCTCGGCCGGGACGTCGGGCGCGGCCGACTGCGCGATGAGGGCGTTGGTGTTGGCCGGGTTGCCCACGACGAGCACGCGGATGTCGTCCGCCGCGTGGTCGTTGATGGCCTTGCCCTGCGGGCCGAAGATGCCGCCGTTGGCCTGGAGGAGGTCGCCGCGCTCCATGCCCGCGGTGCGGGGGCGGGCGCCGACGAGCAGCGCCACGCTGGCGCCGTCGAAGGCCTTGTTGGGGTCATCGGAGATCTCGATGCCGCGCAGCAGCGGGAACGCGCAGTCGTCCAGCTCCATCGCGGTGCCCTCGGCGGCCTTCAGCGCGGGAGTGATCTCCAGCAGGCTCAGCTTCACCGGGGTGTCCGCGCCCAGGAGCTGGCCCGAGGCGATGCGGAAGAGCAGCGCGTAACCGATCTGGCCGGCCGCGCCGGTGACGGTCACTTTGACGGTCATGACGATCCCCATTCGCGATAGGTGTGACCTCCGGATGCTACTCGCCCGCCCCCATAGGGGCCGCGAGCAGGTCGGCCTTCGTCTTCCTTCCATC
Source organism: Microtetraspora glauca (assembly GCF_040656155.1). Classification (NCBI taxonomy): domain Bacteria; kingdom Bacillati; phylum Actinomycetota; class Actinomycetes; order Streptosporangiales; family Streptosporangiaceae; genus Microtetraspora; species Microtetraspora glauca. The sequence goes on along the minus strand of NZ_JBFALK010000020.1, from coordinate 30,411 downwards.
TTCCGACAACCTCGCGTCGGCCATCGTGAGGACCCTGTCCACGAGCGGCAGCGTGCCGAGGTCGTGCGTGACCATCACGGTGGCCAGGCCGTTCTCCCTGGTGAGGCCGGCGAGCAGCGAGACGATCCGGATGCCGCGCTCGTGGTCGAGCGCGCTGGTGGGCTCGTCCACCAGCAGCACCTCGGGCCGGTTCATGAGCGCGCGGGCGATGTTGACGCGCTGCCGCTCGCCGCCGGAGAGCTGGTGCGGCCGCTTGTGCTCCTTGTCCGCCAGGTCGACGGCGATGAGCAGCTCCCGGGCCCGTACGGCCGCCGCGCGCGGCGAGGCGCCGGAGATGTGCGCCATGACCAGGAGTTGTTCGAGCGCGGTCAGCGAGGAGAGCAGGTTCGACTGCTGGAACACCACGCCGACGTGGTCGCGGCGGATCCGGGTCCTGGCGGCCGGTGACGCTCCGGACACGTCGTGCCCGGCCACGGTCACCCGCCCGGAGTCGGGCGTGAGGAGCATGGCGGCGACGGCCAGCAGGCTGGACTTGCCCGAGCCGGAGGGGCCGACCACGGCGGTGAACTCGCCGCGTGCGACGTCCAGGTCGACGTGGTCGAGTGCGGTCAGGGTCCGGTCGCCGTCGGGGTAGGTGAGGACGACGTCGTCGATCCGGAGGGTCATCGGGAGGCTCCAAGCGCGGTCAGAGGGTCGACTGAAGTGATCTTGCGGATGGCCAGCGCGGCGCCGGCCGCGCCGAGCAGGATCATCACGGCCACCGGAACGGCGGTGGTTGCGGCGGACAGGACGAACGGGACCGCGTCCCCGGCCAGGGCGCCGGCTCCCGCGCCGAGCGCCCCGCCGATCCCCGCGCCCAGCAGCAGCACGACGACGGCCTGGGCGAGCGCGTCCCGCAGCAGGTAGCCCGTGCTCGCGCCGAGCGCCTTCAGAACGGCCACGTCGCCGCGGCGCTGGATCGTCCACACGGTGAAGAACGCGCCGATGACCAGCGCGGAGATCGCGAACAGGAACCCCCGCATGAGCTGCAGGGAGCCGTTCTCCGACGAGAACGAGCCGATGGCGGCGGGCGCGTCGTCCCGGTCCACGGTCACGGTGCCCAGGCGCGTGTCGGCGGCGGCGAGATCGGGATCCCCCGAGGTGCGCAGCGTGATCACGGTGGCGACGGCGTCCTGCCCGGCGGTCCGCTGCCAGTCGCCGATGCTGATCCAGGCCACGGGGGCATGGCTGTACGAGGCGGCCCCCGCGGTAGCGGAGACGGTGAAGTCCTGCCCGGAGATCCGCACCGTGGTGTGCTTCCCACCCGGTTCCCCGCCCAGTTCCTCGGCCAGGCCGGAGGAGAGGACCACCTCGCCGTCCCGGACGTTCTCGACGCCGAAGACGGCGGCGCCCGTGCCGCGCTCGCCGGAGGCGACCCGGCCCATGGTGATCCCCAGCCGCTCGGCGGTGGAGACGCCGGGGACCCGCTGCCATTCCCGCCACATCGTGTCGGTGACGCGGCTGTCGGAGAACGAGGGCGCGGAGTCCCCGGAGGCGGCGAAGACGACGCGGTCCGCGGGCAGCTCCGTGATGGCGGAGATGTTCTCCCGGGCGAGCCCGGCGGTCAGGCCGGACAACATCGTCACGAGCAGGGTGATGAGCAGGACGACGGCCCCCATCAGGGCGAATCGTCCCTTGGCGAAGCGTAGATCTCTCAGTGCCACGAACACGGCGTGTGTCTCCCCGGCGGTGGTTTGGTGGTTCGGTCTCTCGGTCGGTGTCCAGCCTGGGACGGGGAGCGGGTCCGGCACATCGTGAGGACGAGCGGCCGCGGGTCGTCCCTTGGGGCACGCCGGAATACACCTTTCGGACGATGCGGAAGATACGGAACCGGATCCGGCGTGACCTACGCTGAGTGAGACATGATTGACTTTCCGTTCCCTCCGGCGTTGCGGCTGCTCAGGTGGGCCATCCACGGCACCTTCGCGGTGCTGCTCGTGCTCGCCGTCCTCGCCGTCGTGCAGGAGGGCCGTACGGCCGTGGCGGCCGGAGGCGTCCTGCTGGGCGTCTTCTACGGGACGGCGATCTTCGTCGAGTCGCGGCTGCCCGACTTCGGAGGGCGTACGCACCTGATCCTCGGCCGGATCTGGCTGGTGGTGGTGACGCTCGCGTGGGCGGCGCTCGCACTGGCCGCGCCGAGTTTCGTCTGGCTGGCCTTCCCGTTGTTCTTCGCCTACCTCCACCTGCTGCGCCTGCCGGCGGCCATCCCCGGGGTCGTCGTGCTGACCGGGGCCGCCGTCGCGGCGGCGAGCTGGCACGCGGGCGGGCTGACCCCGCCCCAGGTCATCGGCCCGGTGATCGGCGCGGCCGTGGCGACCCTCATGGCGCTCGTCTACAAGGCGCTCTATCACGAGAGCGAGCAGCGGCGGCTCCTGATCGACGACCTGGTCCGTACGCGCGAGAGGCTGGTCCGCGCCGAAGGCGACGCCGCCAGGCTGGCCGAGCGGGAGCGACTGGCCGGCGAGATCCACGACACCCTCGCCCAGGGCATGTCGAGCATCGTCCTGCTGCTCCGGGCCGCCCGCCGTGACCTCGGCACCCGGCCGGAGATCGCGGAGGAACGGGTGATCGAGGCCGAGCGCGCGGCGGCGGAGAACCTGGAGGAGGCGCGCAACTTCGTCCGCGCCCTCGCGCCGCCCGCGCTGCAGCACTCGTCGCTGGCCGCCGCGCTGCGCAGGATCAGCGACTCGGCCGCGGCGCGGACGCCGACGAGGGTGCGCTTCGAGGTGTCCGGCGACCCGGTGGAGCTGCCTCCCGCCTACGACCTGACCCTGCTGCGGGTCGCCCAGGGAGCGCTCGGCAACGTCAGCCGCCACTCGGGCGCGGACAACGCGGGGGTGACCCTCAGCTATCTGGGCGACGTCGTCGTGCTGGACGTCTTCGACGACGGCCGGGGATTCGACCCCACGCGCACGCCCGCGGACGGCCCCGGCACCGGGTACGGCCTGCGCGTCATGCGCGACCGCGCCGCCGCGCTCGGCGGCACCCTCACCGTGGAGTCCACGCCGGGCGAGGGCACGGCGGTGGCGATGACGCTGCCGCTGCCGCTTCCGGGGGGTCACCGATGAGTACGACGATCAGAATCCTGTTGGTGGACGACCATCCCGTGGTCCGTTCCGGCATCAGGGCCATGCTGCTCGGCCAGCCGGACTTCGAGCTGGTCGGGGAGGCCGCCGACGGCGAGGAGGGCGTCGCCGAGGCGGCGCGGTTGCGGCCGGACGTCGTGCTGATGGACCTGCGGCTCGGCCCCGGCATCCACGGCAGCGAGGCCACCCGGCGGATCGTCACGGGCGACGGCACCCCCAGGGTCCTGGTGCTCACCACGTTCGACACCGACGCCGACATCCTCGCGGCCATCGAGGCGGGCGCGACCGGCTACCTGCTCAAGGACGCCCCTTCCGAGGAACTGCACGCGGCGATCAGGTCCGCCGCGACCGGGGCCAGCGCGCTCGCGCCGAGCGTCGCCTCCCGGCTGCTCGGCCGCGTACGCGCTCCCGAGGGCACGCTGAGCCCGAGAGAGCTGGAGGTGCTCGGCCACGTGGCGGAGGGGTTGTCCAACCGGCAGATCAGCAAGCGGATGTTCCTCAGCGAGACGACCGTCAAGACGCATCTCGTGCACATCTACGCCAAGCTCGGCGTCGACTCCCGTACGGCGGCCGTGGCGGTCGCCACGCGTCGCGGCCTCATCCGCCCCTCCTGATCCCACCCTCGTGGCGGGTTCCGGTACCGGCCGTGCGCTCGGTTGAAACTTTCAGGAAACAAAGAGCCCGTCTCCGGGCGTGTTCCGGTGGTGGATGCGCTGCTCGGAGGCATGCCGCCGGCGTGGGGGACCCCGGGCTGAGGGCGCCCCCGCGGACGGCTCCCTGTACGGGCGGAAGGGGCATGCCTATGTTCTGTGGGAGCGCTCCCAAAGCGCAGTGACCATGTCGCCAGGAGGACCCCCGCAATGAGATTCACTCCCCGATCCGGAGCGGCGCGCTCCCTGGTACGGCGCGGCCTCGTCGCCGTGTCCGTGCTCGCGCTCGGCTCCACGATGGCCGTGGCCGCCGCCACGTCGGCGAGCGCCGCCGTCGCGTGCAGCGTCACGTACTCGACCAACGAATGGACGTCGAGCCCCGGCAACGGCGGATTCACGGCCAACATCACGGTCAAGAACGTGGGCGACGCGGTCAACGGCTGGACCCTCGCCTTCACGTTCCCCAACTCCGGCCAGAAGGTCACCCTGCCCGGCTGGAGCGCTAACTTCGCGCAGAGCGGGTCGAACGTCACCGCCACCAACCTGGACTGGAACAAGAGCCTGGCGAGCGGTGCCTCGACCAGCATCGGCTTCAACGGCACATGGTCGGGGAGCAACCCCACGCCCACCTCGTTCTCGCTCAACGGCGTGACCTGTAACGGCACCTCGTCGCCGAGCCCGAGCGCCTCGCCGTCCGCGTCTCCCTCGGCCTCGCCGTCCGCCTCGCCGTCCGCGTCTCCCTCGGCGTCTCCGTCGCCCTCGCCGAGCGCGTCGCCCAGCGTCCCGCCCGGCACCCACGTGGACAACCCGTACGCCGACGCGACCGGGTACGTGAACCCGGACTGGTCCGCGAAGGCCGCCTCCGAGACGGGCGGTTCCAAGGTCTCCAAGGTCTCGACCGCCATCTGGCTCGACCGGATCGCCGCGATCACCTCGGGGTCCGCGGGTGACAACCACATGGGCCTGCGCGACCACCTGGACGAGGCGGTACGCCAGGACGCCGCGAACGGCAGCGCGCCGCTGACGATCCAGGTCGTCATCTACAACCTGCCGAACCGCGACTGCTCGGCGCTCGCCTCCAACGGTGAGCTGCTGATCGCGGAGAACGGGCTGAACAGGTACAAGACCGAGTACATCGACCCGATCGCGGCCATCATGGCGGATCCGAAGTACTCGAACCTGCGGATCGTGGCGATCGTCGAGATCGACTCTCTGCCGAACCTGATCACCAACCTCAACCTGGCGAAGTGTTCTGAGGCCAAGTCGACCGGCGCGTACGTCCAGGGTGTCCAGTACGCCCTGAACAAGCTGCACGCCATCCCGAACGTCTACAACTACGTCGACGCCGGGCACCACGGCTGGCTGGGCTGGGACACGAACCTCGGCCCGTCCGCCGACCTGTTCGCCCAGACCGCCAGCGGCACCACCGCCGGCTTCGCGAGCGTGGACGGCTTCATCACCAACACCGCGAACTACTCCGCGCTGACCGAGCCGTACTTCTCCATCGGCACCACGGTCAACGGCACCACGGTCCGCCAGTCCCGCTGGGTGGACTGGAACCAGTACGTGGACGAGCTGTCCTACGCCCAGGCGTTCCGGAACCTGCTGATCTCGAAGGGCTTCCCGTCCACGCTCGGCATGCTCATCGACACCTCGCGCAACGGCTGGGGAGGCACCGCCCGCCCGACCAAGGCGAGCACCTCCACCGACGTCAACACCTTCGTCAACGAGTCCCGCGTCGACCGCCGGATCCACGCCGGCAACTGGTGCAACCAGAGCGGCGCCGGCCTCGGCGAGCGTCCGCGGGCGAACCCCGCTCCGGGTCTCGACGCCTACGTCTGGGTGAAGCCTCCGGGTGAGTCCGACGGCTCCAGCACGGCGATCCCGAACAACGAGGGCAAGGGCTTCGACCGGATGTGCGACCCGACCTACACCGGTAACGAGCGCAACGGCAACAACCTGACCGGCGCTCTCGCGAACGCTCCCGTCTCGGGCCACTGGTTCTCGGCCCAGTTCCAGGAGCTGCTGAAGAACGCCTACCCGCCCCTCTCGTGAGCCGGATCAGCCTCGGCTGAACCGCGTCTCCTCCGCGGGCCCCGCCGGTACCGGCGGGGCCCGCCCCTTTTCCCGGGGCGGCAGCGGTCAGTGGCGGCGCGAACCGGTGCTCTTCATGATGAGCATCACGCCCAGCACGATCGCACCGATGATCAGGACCCACTTCAGCGCGCTGAAGACCAGGCCGATGACGGAGCCGAGGAGGAAGAGGCCGACCACGACGAGCGCGGCGATCAGAAGAATGCGTCCCATGTGTCGAACGCTATGCCGTCTCAGCTCGGATTTCGCCCGGCGGAAGGGAACCTCAGGGACAAGTCAGGGAATGGCCGGGGGCCGTCTCAGGGACGCCCCGAGACGCGCAGGAAGCGCCCGGACCCAGCCGCGGTCTCCCCGCAGGAACTCCGCCATCGCCAGGCCGGCCGCGTCGAGTTCGGCCGCGAGGAAGTCGTCGTCGAGACGCCTGCTCAGGAAGGTGTGGGTCCAGCGCCGGTCGCCGACCGTGTACTCCATGGTCGCGTCGATGAGGTGGGGTTCCGGCCGGTCGACCGCGGTCATCCGCACGACGTGGCCGTCTGCGGCGACCCGCTCGAAGGGCTCGACGGTGTCGTACCACTCGGGTAGCTTGCGCTGCAGGATCACGCATCCGTCGTCTGCGACGTGCTCCCGGCACGTACGAAGAAACGCCCGGCGCAGCTCGTCGTCGGGCGTCTCGATCACGAAGGACATGAGCAGGACGACGTCGAACCTCCTCCGAAGCGACAGCGACTGGATGGAGGAGCGGACGGTCTTCGCCCCCTCGATGTGGGCGAGCATCTCGGGGGACTCGTCCACGGCGACCACCTCGTGTCCGAGGGCCAGGAGGCGGTGGGTGACCCGGCCGGCGCCCGCGCCGAGTTCGAGGATCGAGGCGCCCTCGGGGATCGCCGCGTGGACGAGTTCGGGTTCGCCGTTAGGAGTGAGCATCGCGTAATAGTCCACGGCGCAGCCGTCCGGGGTGATCGTCCCGGGTCCGGTCCCGTGGTGCAGCCTTCGGGAACTCATGGTCACCATCCTGGACGACGGATCCCCGATCCGGCGGCGTGCCCCGGCACGCCGCCGGGGCACGAAGCCCGCGGATGCGAAGGTCAGTCGTTCGCGTGCAGGGCGGCGTTGAGCTCGATGCCGGTGCCCTTGCGGGGGACGGCCTCGACGGCGCCGGTGGTGGAGTTGCGGCGCAGCAGGATGCCGGAACGGCCGGACAGCTCCTTGGCCTTGACCGTCTCCCCGCCGGGAAGGGCGACCTTGGTCCCCGCGGTGACGTACAGGCCGGCCTCGACCACGCAGTCGTCGCCGAGGGAGATGCCGATGCCGGAGTTGGCGCCGAGCAGGCAGCGCTCGCCGACGGAGATGACCTCCTTGCCGCCGCCCGAGAGGGTGCCCATGATCGACGCGCCGCCGCCGACGTCGGACCCGTCGCCGACGACGACTCCGGCGGAGATGCGGCCCTCGACCATGGAGGCGCCCAGGGTGCCGGCGTTGAAGTTGACGAAGCCCTCGTGCATCACCGTGGTGCCCGCCGCCAGGTGGGCGCCGAGCCGTACCCGGTCGGCGTCGGCGACGCGCACACCCGAGGGAAGGACGTAGTCGACCATCCGCGGGAACTTGTCCACGCCGTGGACGGTCACCGGGCCGCGCGCCCGCAGCCGGAGCCGCGCGCTCTCGAAGTCCTCGACGGGGCACGGGCCGTGGTTGGTCCACACGACGTTGGCGAGCAGGCCGAAGAGACCGTCCAGGTTGAGCCCGTGCGGGCGGACCAGCCGGGCGGACAGCAGGTGCAGCCGCAGGTAGGCGTCGTGCGCGTCCACCGGCGGCTCGGACAGCTTGGCGATGCCGGTGCGGACCGCGACCACCTCGACGCCGCGCGCCGGGTCGGGGCCGACGAGCGCGGCGAGCTCGCCCGCCTCGGAGCCGGCCAGCCGCCGTGATCCCACGGACGTGGGGTCGCCCAGGGCGGGAGCGGGGAACCAGGTGTCGAGGACGGTGCCGTCCGGGGCGATCGTCGCCACGCCAATGCCGTGCGCACCCATGGTGCCGGGATCGATAGCTGTCATATCACCCAACGCTACCGGCATCGCCCGGACGGACGACCCCCGACTCGTACGCGTAGCGGACGGCCTGGGCGCGGTCGCGCAGGCCGAGCTTGGCGAGGAGCCGGTTGATGTGGCTGCTGACCGTGGCGTCGGAGATCACCAGCGTGGCGGCGATCTCCGCGTTGGACAGTCCGCGGGCGATGAGCAGGAGAACGTCGCGTTCACGCGGCGTGAGATCCGGCTCCGGGGCCGCGCTCTCCTCGGGCAGCCGGCCGTACCCTTCGATGACGCGCCGTGTCACGGCGGGGTCGAGCAGGGCCTCGCCCCTGGCGGCGGTGCGGATCGCGGCGAACAGCTGCTCGGGCGGCGACACCTTGAGCAGGAACCCGCGCACCCCGGCGCGCAGCGCCCGGTCCAGATTCTCGTCGGTGTCGTACGTGGTCAGCATGATCACCCCGGGCGGGTCGGGATCGTCGAGGATCCGCCGGGCCGCGGTCAGCCCGTCCATCTTGGGCATCGCGATGTCGAGCAGGACCACGTCGGGGCGGAGCCGCCGGGCCAGCTCGACGGCGGCCTGGCCGTCGGCGGCCTCGCCCGTCACCACGAGGTCGGGCTGGGTGCCGATCACCAGCCGCAGGCCCGCGCGGATCATCGCCTGGTCGTCCGCGATCAGGACGCCGATCGTCTCGGTCACAGCGGGATCACCGCCCGCACCGCGTAGCCCCGTCCGGCGGGGCCGGTGGCGAGCCGGCCGTGGAACAGCGCGACCCGTTCCCGCATGCCGATCAGGCCGTGGCCGCCCCGCCCCGGCGTGGTGCGGCCGTCGCGCGGTCCCTCGTCGGCGATGTCGAGGCGGAGCTCGCCGGGCGCGTAGCCGACGGTCACCGCGACCGCGGTCGGTCCGGCGTGTTTGAGCGTGTTCGTGAGCGCCTCCTGGACGATGCGGTACGCGGACAGGCCGAGACCGGCGGGCAGGGGGACCGGATCGCCGATGACCTCGACCGTCACGTCGAGGCCCGCCGCCCGCGACTGCTCCATCAGGTCGTCGAGGCGGTCGAGGGTGGGCTGCGGGGTCAGCCCGTCGCCGTCCGGGCCGCGCAGCAGGCCGAGCATGCGCCGCAGCTCGTCGACGGCCTCGCGGCCGGTGTCCTCGATCGTGGTCAGGATCTCGCGCTCCCGGTCCTGGTCCCGGCCGAGCATGAGCCGCACGCCCCCGGCCTGCATGGTCATGACGCTGACGCTGTGCGCGACGATGTCGTGCAGCTCGCGCGCGATCCGCGCGCGCTCCTCCGCGACGGCGGCCTGGGCGAGCAGCTCGCCGCGTTCCTGGGCCTGGAGGGCGAGCGTCCGGTGGCGGCGCACGGCGAGCCCGGACCCTCCGGCGAGCGCGGTCATGACCAGCGCCACCGCGACGTCGCCCCAGACCACGGTCGGGGACGAGGTCAGCATCGACACCAGGTACGCGCCCGTGGCGGCGAGGCCGACCCCCGCCTTCCAGCTCGTCGGCCGTATCTCGCTGAGCAGCGTGAACAGCAGCAGGAGCTGGGTGTAGAACTGCCAGGCCGCGGCCATCTCGCGTAGCAGCACGAAGCCGAGGACGTTGGCGGCCGAGTAGACGCACAGGACGGCGAAGGGGGCGCGCCGCCGATAGAGGACGAGGACGGCGGCCGCGACACCGGCCACGACCCACCACGCCGACGGCCGGCCTCCGGGGATGGCGTTTCTGCCGCTGAGCTCCTCGGCCACCGCGAACAGGCCGATGATGACCGCGATGAGCCAGTCGATCGGTGAGCGCATGGGGGCCTTTATACCGATAAATCATCCTTGCGGGGGATCGTGGATTCAAAGGGCGCCTTGACGACCCGAAGGGGTGCTGATTCCTACCGTCTGCCGCATGATTACCAACGCGGACAGGTTCCGCCGCACGGCGGCGGGCCTCAGCCTCATCCTCGCCCCGCTCTGCCTGCTCCTCGGCATGGCCGTCGATCCGACGGAGTCCGGGAGCGAGGATGTCCTCGCCTACGCGAACAATCCCGCGGCCACGGGGGTCAGCGCGACCCTCCTCCACTACGCCTGGGTCCTGTGGGTGCCCGGCGTCATCGGGCTGGTGCACCTGGTGCGCCGCAAGGGCGTCGTCCTCGCCAACCTGGCGGGCGCGGTGACCGTCCTCGGTCTGATCAACTTCTCGTCGCTGATGATCTCGGACTTCTTCGACATCACGGTGTTCCAGCAGTTGCCCGTCGCGCAGGCGGAGAAGATCATGCAGGACGCCGCGCAGCCCGCGATGATCGTCGCCTGGCAGATGCCCGGCATGATCGGCTCGTTCCTCGGGCTGGTCCTCGTGGCGGTCGCCTACGCCTGGTCGGGGCGGGTGGGCTGGTGGTTCCCCGCCGGCGTGCTCGCCGGGATCCTCGTCTGGCTCTTCGGCGCGAGCGCGTGGAACCTGTGGCTCGGGCTCTCCGGTCCGGTCATCCTGCTCGTGGTGTTCGGGATCGTCGGCGTCTCGCTGATCCGCATGGACAACCACGAATGGTCACCCGCCGCCTGACTCCCAAAGCAGGTCAAAGCCCACTTTCAACTACATGCGTTACATGTGAGTCAAAGCGGGGATGACTTGGGTCCCGTAGCTGGAGGGGCGATGACGGATGTTCAAGCTTTTGCACGGGGGTGCTTCCAGCGCACCGAAACGGACCGGGTGGGCGTAGAGCTGGAGTTCCTGGTGTTCGACGCGGAGACGCCGTCACGCCAGGTGCCCATCGCCCGCGTCGCCGACGCGCTTCCGCCGTTGCCCGGTGGGAGCCGCGTCACCTTCGAGCCCGGCGGGCAGCTCGAACTCGCCACGCCTCCGCTCCCGCTGTCGCAGGCCGTCGCGGGTCTCGTCTCCGACCTGGACGCCGTACGGCTCGCGTTCTCCGGAGCGGGACTGGTGCTCGGAGGTTTCGCGCTCGACCCGTTCCGGCCGCCCCGACGCCAGCTCCGCCTTCCCCGATACGACGCCATGGCGGCATTCCTGGGCGTGCCGTACGGGCGGCTGATGATGTGCTCGACGGCCTCCATCCAGGTGAACCTCGACTTCGGGGCGAACCCGCGTGTCCGCTGGGACCGGGCGCACCTGCTCGGCCCGGTGCTGGTCGCGGCCTTCGCCAACTCGCCGAGGGACGGCTGGATGTCCGGTCGCCAGGCCGTCTGGCACCACCTGGACCGGACCAGGACGGCCCCCGTCGCCATGGGAGGCGACCCGGTGGAGGAGTGGGCCGGCTACCTCCTCGACGCCCGTCTCATGCTGGTCCGGGACAGCGCGGGCGACGGCGCCGCCGGATGCCGGGTGGTCCTGGACGGCTCGCCGTACCGGGAGTTCGCCCGGGTCGCCGGGAGGCCGCCGACCGACGAGGACCTGGCCTACCACGCGACCACCCTCTTCCCGCCGGTACGGCCGCGCGGCTGGATGGAGACGCGCTACCTCGACGCCCAGGCGCTGGACGACTGGCCGGTCTGCGTGGCCGTGGTCCATGCGCTCGTCACGGACGACCGGGCGGGGGACGTCGCTCTCGACGCGGCGTGGCCGGTCCGCGGGGCCTGGGTGCGCGCCGCCCGGTTCGGCCTGGCGGAACCCCACCTGAGACGGACGGCCGAGGCCTGCTTCCGCGCCGCCGTCGAGGCGCTGCCCCGCCTGGGAGCGGAGCCGTGGCTGGTCGACCGGGTGGACCGGTTCGCCGCCCGGCACATCGAACCCGGCCGATCTCCGGCCCTCGACCTGGAGATGTGCGTATGAGAGAACGGCTTGCCCAGCGGGAACCGGACCCGCGACACGCGCCCAAGGAGCTGATCGCCGCCGAGTTGGCCGCCGCCCGCGACCGGTCCCTGGCGTACACGGACCTGGAGGACGACCTGCTGGTGCGCCAGCACTCGCCGCTGATGTCCCCGCTGGTGTGGGACCTCGCCCACGTCGGCAACTACGAGGAGCTGTGGGTGCTGCGCGAGGCCGGGGGGATCACCCCGCTGCGCCCCGAGATCGACGACATCTACGACGCGTTCAAGCATCCGCGCAAGAACCGGCCCGCGCTGCCCCTCCTGGGGCCCGCCGAGGCGCGGCGGTACATCTCCGGGGTCCGCGGCCGGGTCCTCGACGTGCTCGACGCCGTCGACCTGGAGGACCCCGACCCGTTGCGCGCGGGAGGTTTCGTGTTCGGCCTGGTCCTCCAGCACGAGCACCAGCACGACGAGACCATGCTCGCGACGTTGCAGCTCTCCAGGGAACCCGGGCTGATCAGGGACGGCGAGTCGCCCCCCGGCCGCGTCCCGTCCGCGGTGGGGGCAGGGGCGCCGTCCCGCGAGGTCTTCGTGCCCCCCGGCCCTTTCACGATGGGGACGGACACGCTGCCCTGGGCGTACGACAACGAGCGCCCCGCGCATCTGGTGAACCTGCCGGGTTACTGGCTCGACCGCTGGCCGGTGAGCAACGGCGACTACGCCGCCTTCGTCGCGGACGGCGGGTACGGCGACCGGCGCTGGTGGCGGCCGGAGGGCTGGGAGTGGGTCAGCGCGAAGGGGATCCATGCCCCGTTGTTCTGGACCCGGAACGGTGACGGCTGGTGGCGCGACCGCTTCGGCCGGATGGAGCCCGTGCCGCCGGACGAGCCGGTGCAGCACGTCTCCTGGTACGAGGCCGACGCCTACGCCCGGTGGGCGGGCAAGCGGCTGCCGACCGAGGCGGAATGGGAGAAGGCGTGCGGCGGCCGCACCTTCCCGTGGGGCGACGCGGAACCCCGGGCGGACCAGGCGGGCCTCGGCCATCGGGCGGCCAGACCCGCACCCGTCGGCGCGTACCCCGCGGGGGCCGGGCCGTACGGCGCGGAGCAACTGATCGGCGACGTGTGGGAATGGACCTCCTCCTGGTTCCAGCCGTATCCGGGTTTCCGGAGCTTCCCCTACGCCGAGTACAGCGAGGTGTTCTTCGGCGAGACCTACCGCGTGCTGCGCGGCGGATCGTGGGCCACCCATCCCACGGCCGCCCGTACGACGTTCCGGAACTGGGACTATCCGATCCGGCGGCAGATCTTCGCCGGGTTCCGGTGCGCCCGAGGGGCCGGGTGAGGGGCGCGTGTGCAGGCACGCGGCCTGGCTCGGGCCGTCCCGGCCCCTGTCGTCGCTGATCGGGGAGCCGGAGCACGGCCTGCTCCGGCAGGCGTACGCGCCCCGGCTGCAGCGGTACGGGACCGTCAACGCCGACGGGTTCGGCGTGGGCTGGTACGACGCCGCGCGGGCGGAGCCGGTCCGCTACCGCCGTTCGGTGCCCATCTGGGCGGACGCCAACCTGCCCGGGATCGCCGACGTGGCACGGTCGGGCTGCCTGCTGGCCGCCGTCCGGTCGGCGACCATCGGCATGCCGATCGAGGAGAGCGCGACCGCGCCCTTCTCCGACGGCCGGTGGCTGCTCAGCCACAACGGCCGGGTGGATCGCGTCGCGGTCGCGGGGAACGGCGTGGCGGTCGCGGGGAACGGCATGGACCCCGAGAGCCCGTGCGACTCGGCGTGGCTCGCCTCCGCCGTGTTCGCACGGCTCCGCGCCGGCATGCCGGTGGCCGACGCGGTGGCGCAGGTCGTCACCGAGACGGCGCGGGCGGACCCGGCGGCACGGCTCAACCTTCTCGTCTGCGGGGGATCCGAGATCGTCGCCACCGCGTGGGGCGACACCCTTTTCACCCACGTCCACGAGGGCGTGCTCCTGGCGAGCGAGCCCCTGGACGGCAGGCCGGGCTGGCGTGCCGTCGATGACCGGACGCTGGTTCTCGCCTCTCCCGACGGCGTGAGCGTGACACGTATCTGACCCGTCAGGCACGTCTGACACGTATCCGAGGAGCGGAAGTGATCAACCATCTCGACGGCGGTTATCTGCGCCAGGCACTCGAAAGCGACGTCCGCACCGGACTCACGGCGGAGCCGAAGTGGCTGCCGCCCAAGTGGTTCTACGACGCGGCGGGCAGCGAGCTGTTCTCCCGGATCACCCGGCTGGACGAGTACTACCCGACCCGGCGTGAGCTGGCCATCCTCCGGTCCCACGCCGCCGACATCGTGCGGCGGAGCGGCTCCGACACCCTGATCGAGCTGGGTTCCGGCACCAGCGAGAAGACCGGCCTGCTGCTTGCGGGCATGCGCGTCTACATGCCGGTGGACGTGGACGCGGTCACCCTCAGGGCCACCGCGCGGCGGCTGACCACGCGCTTCCCCGGCCTCTCCGTACGCCCGGTGTGCGCGGACTTCGAACATCACCTGTCCCTGCTGCCGCCGGGGATGGTGGCCTTCCTGGGCGGGACGATCGGCAACCTCGACCCCGAGGCCAGAGAGGTGTTCCTCAAGGAGCTGCGCTCCACCAGGAAACCCGGGGACGCCTTCCTGCTCGGCGTGGACCTGGTGAAGGACCGGGACCGCCTGGTCGCCGCGTACGACGACGGCCGGGGCGTGACGGCCGCGTTCAACCGCAACGTCCTGCATGTGATCAACCGGGAGCTGGGCGCCGACTTCGTCCCTGACGACTTCACGCACGTCGCCCGGTACGACGAGGAGAACGAGTGGATCGAGATGCGGCTGCGCGCCTCCCGTCCCATGCGGGTGCACGTACGCGATCTCGACCTGTCGGTCTACTTCATACGCGGGGAGGAGATGCGTACCGAGATCAGCGCCAAGTTCCGGCGTGAGGGCCTCGCGACCGAGCTGGCGCGGGCGGGCTTCGACCTGGACCGCTGGTACACCGATCCGGACGGTGACTTCGCCCTCGCGCTCAGCGTGGCGCGTTGAACCGTCCGGCCCGGCAATCGACGAGAACGCGGTCCCAGTCCCAGAGGAACCGCGGGAGGCCGTAGCGTGCCAGGGCCGCGGCCCTGGCCGCCTTCCCGTACTGGCGGGCCAGCTCGGGATCGGCCACGAACGCGGAGACGGCGGAGGTCAGCGTGGCCAGCCTGGTGGAGATCACCCCGGCCTCCGGCGGCACCGCCTCCACCGCCTCCGTGGTGGCCAGCGCGACGACGGGCAGGCCGAGCAGCATGGCCTCGATGAGGGCGAGGCCGAGCGAGGTCCACCGGTAGGGGTGCAGGTAGACGCGCCGTCGCGCCAGCTCGGCGTGCATCACGGCCTGCGGCAGGTCCTCGAACGTGCCGTACGGCAGGCCGTCGACCCGCATGCCGAACACGTCAAGGGGAACGTCGAAGGCGGGCAGCAGGTCCGTGCCCGCCACCCGCGTCCGCCGTACCGGCTCGTTGACCACGACCCCGGCGCGGGGCAGCTCGCCGGTGTACCGGTAGCCGGGGTCGATCACGCCGTGTTCGATCACCCGGGTCGGGGCGCGGCCGGAGTCCCAGAACAGCTCGTTGAAATGCGTGACGTGGATCAGCGGGATGTCGTCCCGGTCCGCGAGGGGATGCCGCGTCTTCGGCACCTCGCCCACCGGGGTGTTGTGCTCGACGTAGACGGCGGGCACGCGGCGCCCCAGCCAGTTCCCGGCCAGCTCGATCTCGTGCGGGCGTTGGAGGACGACGACGTCCACGTCCTCGGCGGCCAGCCGGTCCCACGGGACCTCCCGTACGGACGCGGGCCAAGGGTAGGTCCGGGCCCGCCCGCGCCCGTCCGGGCCGCGGTCGGGCGTGAGCGGCACGACATACTCGTGCGCGCCCTGCACGAACGACGTGGTCCACGAGCCGTGCACGTGCCAGAGCAGGATCTTCAACCGATCGTCCCTTCCCCCAGAAGTGCTCGCTCCACCGCCGCGGCGAGATCGGGCACGACCTCGCGGGCCGCCGCCACCTCGCCGGGGAGCGTCCGCGGAGTGGGCACGAGGATGCCGCGCGCCCCGGCCGCCAGTGCCGCCTCGACGTCGCCTCCGATGTCGCCGACCACCACGCAGTCGCGGGGGCTGACCCCGAGGAGCGCGGCGGCCCGCAGCACGAGGCCGGGCGCGGGCTTGCGGCACCCGCACCGGTCCGCCTCGCCGTGCGGGCAGACCGCCCACACGTGGAACGGGCCGAGGAGGTCCTCGACCCGTGCGTTGACCGCGTCCAGCGCGGCGCGGGTGATCAGGCCCCTGGCGACGCCGGACTGGTTGCTCACCACGCCGACCGGCACGCCCGCGCGCCTGAGCCGGTCCAGCGCCGCGCGGGCCCCCGCCACGGGTGACACCCGGTCCGGATCCGCGTTGTACGGGACGTCGTGGATCAAGGTCCCGTCACGATCGAAGAGCACGGCGGCGAGTGGACCCATGCCGGGCACTTACCCCCGAAATCGCTACTTAGCGTGACAATCGTCAAGAACCGCTTCCAGGTATCGCGTCCTACCCGCAAAGCCGCGTTTGAGAAGCGCTTCGCTCGGTAACAGCACCGAAACACTCCCAGCGGAGGTGCGCGCATGCGGTTCCTGGGGATAAATGCCATCTTCCATGATCCCGCCGCGGCCCTGGTGGTCGACGGCGAGATCGTGGCGGCGGCTGAGGAGGAGCGGTTCAGCAGGCGGAAGCACGGCAAGCGCCCGGTGCCGTTCTCCGCCTGGGAGCTGCCGGAACAGGCGGCCGCCTGGTGCCTGGAGCAGGCCGGCCTGCGCCCCGAGGACCTCGACGCCGTCGCGTACTCCTATGATCCCCGGCTGGTCCGGCCGGGCCTCGCCGGACTGGACGAGCGCTGGGAGGACCTGCGCACCACGTACGCGCGGCGGGCCCCGGCCTTCCTCGCCACTGCCGTGCCGGGACTGGACCCGGACCAGGTCAGATACGTGCCGCACCACATCGCGCACGCCGCCTCCGCCGGGCTGGCCGCGCCGTACAGGGAGGCGGCGGTGCTGGTCTGCGACGGGCGCGGGGAGGCGGTGTCCCACCTGGCCGGGCACTACCGCGACGGCGACCTCACCGTGCTGGCCAGTCAGGAGCTGCCGCACTCCCTCGGCCTGATGTACGAGGAGGTCACCGAGCACCTGGGCTTCCTCCGCTCAAGCGACGAGTACAAGGTCATGGCGCTCGCGGCCTACGGCGAGCCGCGCCACCTGCCCGAGCTGCGCGAGCTGATCTACGCGACCGGCGACGGCGGGTTCCGCGTCGAGCCGATCGACTGGGCCGTCTACGCCAAGCGCGGAGAGGGCGGGGACGACGGCGCGTGGGCCGCCGAGCACGCCGACCTGGCCGCCAGCGTGCAGGCCAGGCTGGAGGAGGTGCTGCTCGACCTCGCCCGATGGCTGCACGATCGCACCTCGGCCCGCTATCTGACCATGGCCGGGGGAGTGGCGCTGAACTGCGTCGCCAACACGCGCCTGCTGGCCGAGGGCCCGTTCGAGGACATCTGGGTCCAGCCCGCCGCGGGCGACTCGGGGACCGCGCTCGGCGGCGCCCTGCACCTCGCACGCGCGTACGGCGAGAGCGGCACCCCGATGCCAGGCGCCGACCTCGGGCGCGGCTGGCGGGACGAGGAGCTGGCCGCCTGGCTGGACGTCGCGCGGGTGGCCTACGACCGTCCCGAGGACCTCGCCGGGGCGGTCGCCGCCGAGCTGGCCGCCGACCGGATCGTGGCCTGGTTCCAGGGCAGGAGCGAGTACGGCCCCCGGGCGCTCGGCCGCCGCTCCCTGCTCGCCCACCCCGGCCGCGCGGCCAACACCGAGCGGCTGAACGCGGTCAAGGGGCGCGAGCGGTTCCGCCCCATCGCGCCCATGGTGCTCGCGGAGCGGGCGCAGGAGATCTTCACGCGGGGCCCCGCGTCCAGCCCGTACATGCTGTTCGTCCACGACGTGCGGCCCGAGTGGCGCGACCGGATCCCGGCCGTCGTCCACGTGGACGGGACGGCCCGGATCCAGACCGTGGAGCGTTCCCGCGACCCGCTGCTCGCCCGGACGCTGGAGGAGTTCGAGGTCCGTACGGGCCTCCCCGTGGTGGTCAACACCAGCCTCAACACGGCGGGACGGCCGATGGTGGACGATCCGAGGGACGCGCTCGAGTGCTTCGGCTCCGCGCCGGTGGACGTGCTGGTCCTCGGGCCGTTCGTGGTCCGCAGGAGGGCGGTGGTCGGCGCATGATCACCGTGGTCATCCCGACGATCGGCCGCCCGACGCTGAAGGCGACCGTCGCCGCGCTCGATCCGGGCACCGGACCGGGGTTCGACGTGATCGTGGTCGACGACCGGCCGGACGGCCGCTCTTGCGAACCGCTGGACGTGCCGGGAGACCAGGTGAAGGTGATCCGCTCGGGCGGCAGGGGACCCGCCGCGGCGCGGAACGCCGGGTGGCGCGCCGCCCGCACCCCGTGGGTGGCCTTCCTGGACGACGACGTCGTCCCGCTGCCCGGGTGGGCCGAGGCGCTCCGCGCCGACCTCTCCGGCCTGCCCGACCACGTCGCGGGCACCCAGGGACGGCTGGAGGTCCCGCTGCCGCCGGGCCGCAGGCCGACCGACGCCGAGCGCACCACCGCCGGGCTCGCCGGCGCCGTCTGGATCACCGCCGACATGGCGTACCGGCGCTCGGTCCTGGACCGGACGGGCGGGTTCGACGAGCGGTTCCCGCGCGCCTACCGCGAGGACAGCGACCTCGCGCTGCGGCTGCTCGGCGCCGGGTTCTCGCTCGTGCGCGGCGACCGGAGGACCCGCCATCCCGTACGCGACGACGGCTTCTGGGCGAGCGTGCGCGCGCAGCGGGGAAACGCCGACGACGCCCTCATGCGGCGGTTCCACGGCCCCGGCTGGCGAGCCGCGGCCGGGGCCGCGCGCGGCCGCCTGCGCCGCCACGTGCTGGTCACCGTGCTCGGCGCCGGTGCGGTCGCGGCCTTCCTGACGGGCCACCGGAGAACCGGGGCGGCACTCGCCGCCGGCTGGGCGGCGCTGAGCGCGGAGTTCGCCTGGGCGCGGATCGCGCCCGGCCCGCGTACGCGGGACGAGGTGCTCCGGATGGTCGTCACCAGCGTGGTCATCCCGCCCGTGGCCTGCGTCCACCGGCTGCGGGGCGAGGCGCGGAGGCGCCGGTGACGGGGCCCGGATTCCGCCAGGACGGGCAGGGGCGGCCGGTGGTCCTGGTGGCCCGCCCCGACAACGCGGGCGACGTCCTGCTGGCCGGTCCGGCGATCCGCGCGGTCGCCGCCGGCGCGCGGCGGGTCATCGTCCTCGCCGGTCCGTACGGCAGGGCCGCGGCGGAACTGCTGCCCGGCGTGGACGAGGTGCTGGAGTGGCGGACCCCGTGGATCGACCCCGGCCACGTGCCGATGACCGGCGCCCACGCGGCGCGGCTGATCGACGCGGCCCGGGCGGCCGCTCCCGACACGGCGCTGATCCTCACGTCCTTCCACCAGTCGCCGCTCCCGCTCGCGCTGCTGCTGCGGCTGGCGGGGACGCCGCGGATCGCGGCGATCAGCACGGACTACCCCGGCTCGCTGCTCGACGTGCGGCACGTCGTCGACGAGACCGTGGACGTGCCTGAGGCCGAGCGCATGCTCGGTCTCGCCCGCGTGGCCGGGTTCGACCTCCCGCCGGGTGACGACGGGCGGCTCGCGGTCCGGCGGCCGCTGCCGGACGTCACGCGTCTCACCGGCCCACCCGGATACGTGGTGGTGCATCCCGGCGCCACGGCGCCGGCCCGCGCCTGGCCGCCCGACGAGCACGCCAGGACGGTGAAGGAGCTGGCCGCGTGCGGCTTCCGGGTGGTCGTCACGGGCGTCGAGCGGGAGCTGACGGCGGAGGTGGCCGGCGCGCAGGCCGCCGACCTCGGCGGGGCCACGACGTTCGCCGAGCTCGCCGCGGTGCTCGCGGGGGCGTGCGTCGTCGTCGCGGGCAACACCGGCCCCGCCCACCTGGCCGCCGCCGTCGGCACCCCGGTCGTCAGCCTCTTCGCCCCCGTCGTCCCGGCCGCGCGCTGGGCGCCGTACGGCGTGCCCTCGGTGGTGCTCGGCGACCAGGACGCGCCGTGCAGGGGCAGCAGGGCGCGGACCTGTCCGGTGCCCGGCCATCCGTGCCTCATGTCGGTGACCGCCGAGCAGGTGGTCCGCTCGGTCAGGAGCCTGCGATGAGGATCGCCCTGGTATCGGAACACGCCGACCCTCTCGCGGCGATCGGCGGCGCCGACTCCGGCGGGCAGAACGTCCACGTCGCGGCGCTGGCCCTGGCCCTGGCCGAACGCGGGCACGAGGTCACCGTGCACACCAGGAGGACCGCTCCCGACCAGCCGCGGGTCGTGGACATGGGCCGCGGCGTGACCGTCGACCACGTGCCCGCGGGACCTCCGGCGCCGATCCCCAAGGACGAGCTGCCGCCGTACATGCCGGCGTTCGCGGACCACCTCGCGCGGCTGTGGTCGGCCCGGCCGCCCGACGTGGCGCACGCCCACTTCTGGATGAGCGGCCTGGCCGCGCTCGCCGCCGCCGAGCCGCTCGGCGTCCCCGTCGTGCAGACCTTCCACGCGCTCGGCACGGTGAAGCGGAGGTGGCAGGGCGCGGCCGACACCAGCCCGCCGGACCGGATCGCCGTCGAGCGTGACGTGGGACTGCGGGCCGCCGCCGTGCTCGCCACCTGCACCGACGAGGTGCGCGAGCTGCGCGCGATGGGCGTCCCCGAGGACCAGGTCACCGTCGTGCCGTGCGGCGTCGATCTGGAGCTGTTCACCCCGGAGGGCCCGGCCGCGGCGCGCGACGGGCGCCCCCGCGTCCTCTGCGTCGGCCGGATGGTGCCGCGCAAGGGCTACGACACGGTCATCCGGGCGCTGCGGGACGTGCCCGGCGCCGAGCTGGTGATCGTCGGCGACGAGCCGGCGGAGGTCGAGCGGCTCCGCGAGGTCGCCGCGGCCTGCCGGCTGGAGGACCGGGTACGGCTGGTCGGCGGGGTCGCCCACGGCGACGTGCCGGCCCTGATGAGGTCCGCCGACGTGCTGGTGACCGTCCCCTGGTACGAGCCGTTCGGCATGGTGCCGCTGGAGGCGCTCGCCTGCGGGGTGCCGGTGATCGCCTCGGCCGTCGGCGGCCACCTCGACACGGTGGCGGGATGCGGCGTGCTGGTGCCGCCGCGACGGCCGCTCGCCCTCGCCGACGCGCTCCGCGACCTGCTCGCCCGCCCCGGCCTGCGCGCCGCGCTCGGAGAGGCGGGCGCGCGGCGGGCCCGCACGAGGTACGGCTGGCCCGAGGTGGCCGCCAGGACCGAGTCCGTCTACCGGAGGGAGGTCGAGCCGTGCACCCTCATCTGCTCCGGCTGACCGAGGCGCTGTCGGCGGTCGACGCGGAACTGCCGACGATCCACGCCTGGGGTCTCAAACTGTCCGCCGTACTGATCGGCGGTGGACGGCTGCTCGCCTGCGGCAACGGCGGCTCCGCGGCCGAGGCCCAGCACCTGACCGCCGAGCTGGTCGGGCGGTTCCGCTCCGACCGGTGCCCGTACGCGGCGATCCCGCTGCACGCCGACACCTCGACGATCACCGCGATCGGCAACGACTTCGGCGCCGAGGAGGTGTACGCGCGCCAGGTGTGGGCACACGGACGGCCCGGCGACGTCCTGCTGTGCCTGTCCACCAGCGGCGCGAGCGGGAACGTGGCGGCGGCGGCCGTGGCCGGGCGCGAGCGCGGTCTCACGACCTGGGCGCTCACCGGCCGCGCCCCCAACCCGCTGGCCGCGCTGTGCGACGAGACGTTCGCGGTCCCCGCCGGCGACTGCGCGACTGTCCAGGAGGTGCATCTCGCCGTCATCCACATGTTGTGCGACGTGATCGAGGAGTTCCGCGAGTGACAGGAGGTCCGTGGTGACGAGGAGTTCGAGGAGTGAGGGCATGCTGGGAAACATCCTGATCACCGGAGGCGCCTCCGGGCTCGGCCGGGCCACGGTCGAGGCGGTCGCCAAGGCCGGAGGGCGCCCCCTGGTCGTCGACGTACGGCTGCCGGAGGGGGACGTCGACTTCGTCCAGGCCGATCTCGCCGACCGCGAGCAGGCGGAGCGGGCCGTGCGTGAGCTGGTCGAGCGCGCGGGCGGGCTGGGCGGCGTGGTGACCGCGGCCGGGATCGACGCCTGCGGCCGGCTGGAGGACGTGCCCGCGGCGGACTGGGACCGGGTTATCAAGGTCAACCTCCTCGGCACCGCCGCCGTCGTCCGCGCGGCCCTGCCGTACCTGGACGGGCGGGTGGTCACCGTCGCCTCGACGCTCGGGCTCCGGGCGGTGAGCGACGCGACGGCCTACTGCGCCGCCAAGTTCGGCGTGGTGGGATTCACCCGGGCGCTCGCGACCGAACTGGCCGGTCGGGTGGGGGTGACGCTGCTGGTGCCCGGCGGCATGCGTACGGCCTTCTTCGACGGGCGGGACGAGCGGTACAGACCAGGGCCGGACGCGCGGCTGAACCAGCCGGAGGACGTGGCCGCGACGATCGTCTTCGCGCTCGGCCAGCCGCCCGGCTGCGAGATCAGGGAACTGGTCGTCTGCCCGGCCACGGAGACGTCGTGGCCCTAGAGCGGGAGCGGGCGGAGCCGCCCGGGGACCCCGAGCCGCCGGCGCGCCCGGCGTTGCTCGTGCTGCGCGGGCTCGGCCTGGGGGACCTGCTCACCGCCGTGCCCGCGCTGCGGGCCCTGCGGCGCGCCTTCCCCGGTCACCGGCTCATGCTGGCCGCCCCCGCCCGCCTGGCCGAGCTGCTGCCGCTGATCGGCGGGGTGGACGACCTGCTCGACGTGCGCGGGCCCGGTCCTGTCGGGCTGCCCGCGCCGTACGGGGTGCCGGACGTGGCCGTCAACCTGCACGGGCGCGGGCCGCAGAGCACCGCCGCGCTGCGCCGTACGCGGCCGGGGGTGCTGCTCGCGCACGCGCCCGAGGAGGGCGGCCCGCCCTGGCGGGAACTGCACGAGGTGCGGCGATGGTGCGCCTTCCTGGAGTGGTACGGCATTCACGCCGACCCGGAGGACCTGGCGATCCGGGCGCCCGGTGGTTCCAGGGGCCCGGCGGAGGTGGTCGTGCACCCGGGCGCGGCCTCGCTCGCCAGGCGCTGGCCGCCGGAACGGTTCGCCCGGGTCGCCGCGGAGCTGCCCGGCGTGGTGATCACCGGGGTGGAGCGGGAGCTCGGACTGCGCGTCGCCGCGCTGGCCGGCCTGCCGGAGGAGCGGGTCCTGCGCACCGGGCTCCTGGAGCTGGCCGAGGTGGTCGCCGGAGCGCGGCTGGTGATCTGCGGCGACACGGGCATGGCGCATCTGGCCACCGCGCTCGGGACGCCGTCGGTCGTGCTGTTCGGCCCCATGTCGCCCGCTCTGTGGGGGCCGCCTCCAGGAGGCCGCCACGTCGCCCTGTGGAAGGGGCGGCGCGGTGATCCGCACGGGACGCGGCCCGATCCCGGCCTGCTGGAGATCGGCGTCCCGGACGTCCTCGACGCGGCCCTCGGGCTGCTGGAGGTGAGTGTGTGATGAGAGCCGTCGTGACCGGAGGCGCGGGCTTCCTCGGGTCGTACCTGTGCGAGCGTCTGCTGGGGCGGGGCGCCGAGGTGCTCTGCCTGGACAACTTCCTCACCG
This sequence comes from Microtetraspora glauca, assembly GCF_040656155.1. Taxonomy (NCBI): domain Bacteria; kingdom Bacillati; phylum Actinomycetota; class Actinomycetes; order Streptosporangiales; family Streptosporangiaceae; genus Microtetraspora; species Microtetraspora glauca. The sequence goes on along the minus strand of NZ_JBFALK010000020.1, from coordinate 7,039 downwards.
GCGCCCCGAGCAACGTCGAGCACCTGATGGGACGGCCGGGGTTCCGGCTGCTGGAGTGCGACCTGACCGGGTTCGTCCATGTACCCGGAGACGTGGACCTGGTGCTGCACTTCGCCTCCGCCGCGTCCCCGGCCGACTATCTGAGGCACCCGATCGAGACGCTCAAGGTCGGCAGCCTCGGCACGCTGCACGCGCTCGGCCTGGCCAAGGAGAAGGACGCCAGGTTCGTGCTCGCCTCGACCAGCGAGGTGTACGGCGATCCGCTCGAACACCCGCAGAAGGAGACCTACTGGGGCAACGTCAACCCGGTGGGACCGCGCAGCGTGTACGACGAGGCCAAGAGGTTCGCCGAGTCGCTCACCACCGCCTACCGCGACTCGCGGGGCACCGACACCGCGATCGTACGGATCTTCAACACGTACGGTCCCCGGATGCGCCCCCATGACGGCCGGGCCATCCCGACGTTCATCAGGCAGGCCATCATGGACGAGCCGATCACCGTGACCGGGGACGGGGAGCAGACGCGGTCCATCTGCTACGTGGACGACACGGTGGAGGGCATCATCGCGCTGGCCGGCAGCGACTTCGAGGGGCCGGTCAACATCGGCAACCCGGCCGAGCTGAGCATGATCGACCTGGCCGGGATGATCCGCGACCTGGCCGGGTCGTCGTCCCCGATCCGTTTCGTCCCCCGGCCGGTCGACGATCCGGCGGTCCGCCGGCCCGACGCCTCGCTCGCCGCCGAGCGGCTCGGGTGGCGGCCGCGGGTGGATCCCGTCACCGGGCTGCGCCGTACGATCGCGTGGTTCGAGCGGGAACTGGCCCGCGAGCCGTCCCCGACCGTCGCCTGAGCTTCGCGGTCTTCCTGATCATCGCCCTCTCGGTTACTTATCGGATCGGTGCGCCTACGGAACGTCGTTTAGTGCTGATGTCCGATGGGGACGTGCCATGACATGTCACCCGATGCCGTGATGAGCATGCTCGCCCTCGCAGCGGGCCCGGCCAGCCCGGCCGACATGCTCGCGGCACGGATGCAGATGGGGCTCTCGCTCGGATGGCACATCATCCTCGCCTGCCTCGGCGTCGGCATGCCCGGCCTGCTCCTCTTCGTGGAGTGGCGGGCCGTACGCACGGGCGACGCCGACCGCATGCTGCTGGCGCGGCGGTGGGCCAAGGCGATCGGCGTGCTCTTCGCGGTGGGCGCCGTGTCCGGCACGATCCTCAGCTTCGAGATGGGCCTGCTGTGGCCCGGCCTCATGGACGTGTACGGCCAGGTGATCGGGGTGCCGTTCGCCATGGAAGGCGTCGCCTTCTTCATCGAGGCGATCTTCCTCGGCATCTACCTGTACGCCTGGGACCGGCTGTCGCCGCGTACCCACCTGCTGAGCGGGGTGCCCATCGCGATCGCGGGCGTGTCGTCGGCGTTCTTCGTGGTGGCGGCCAACGCGTGGATGAACCAGCCGCGCGGGTTCGACCTAGAGAACGGCCGGGTGACCCGGGTCGACCCGTGGGCGGCCATGTTCAACCCCGCGACGCCGCCGCAGACCATCCACATGATCGTGGCGGCGTTCATGGTGACCGGCTTCGCCACCGCCGGGGTGTACGCGGTGGCCCTGCTGCGCGGGCGCCGGGACCGCTACCACCGCCTGGGGTTCCTGATCCCGTTCACGCTCGGCGCGGTGCTCTCGCCGATCCAGATCGTGGTCGGCGACTACGCGGCGAAGTTCCTCGCGGAGTACCAGCCGACCAAGCTCGCGGCGGCCGAGGGGCTCTTCGCCACCCGCTCCCACGCCCCGCTCAGCCTGGGCGGGATCGTGTACGACGACGCTCTGCACTACGCGGTCGAGATCCCGAGCGGTCTGTCGATGCTCGTCGGGTTCAGCCCCGCGACCGTCGTCCAGGGCCTGGACCGGGTCCCCTCGCGCGACCGGCCGCCGGTCAACCCCGTCCACCTGGGCTTCGACACGATGGTGGGGATCGGGTTCTTCCTGCTCCTGCTGTCCGCCTGGCTGGCGCTGAACTGGTGGCGGCGGCGGGACCTGCCCCGCTCCCCGTGGTTCCTGCGGCTCGCCGCCGTCGCGGGGGTGGCCGCCGTCGTCGCGGTCGAGGCGGGCTGGATCGTGACCGAGGTGGGCCGCCAGCCCTGGATCGCGTACGGCAGGATGCGCACGGTGGAGGCGGTGAACCCCGCGCCCGGCCTGTGGGCCGGGTTCCTCATCGTCGTCCTCGTCTACGTGGTCCTCACCGTGGCGACCGTCTACGTGCTGCGGCACATGACGAGGACCACGCCGGTCCCGGCGGTCGCCCCTCAGGAACGCGCCTGATGGACGCCGCGCAGATCCTGCTGGTCGTGATGTGGGTGGGAATCACCCTCTACGCGCTACTGGGCGGTGCCGACTTCGGAGGCGGCGTCTGGGACCTGCTCGCCGGACGCGAGCACACGAACAGGAAGCTCATCGAGCACGCGATCGGGCCGGTCTGGGAGGCCAACCACGTATGGCTGATCTTCGTGCTCGTCGTCCTGTGGACCGGGTTTCCGCCGGTGTTCGCGGCCGTCATGTCCACGCTCTACATCCCTCTGACGCTGGCCGCTCTGGGGATCATCTTCCGGGGCTCGGCGTTCGTCTTCCGCAAGGCCAGCACCGAATGGTGGTCGCGACGCCTGTTCGGCGCGGCCTTCGCGATCTCCTCCCTGCTGACCCCGTTCTTCCTCGGCACCGTCGCCGGCGCGATCGCGTCGGGCCGCGTCCCGCCCGGCCTGGCCGCGGGAGACCTGGTGGCGAGCTGGGTGAACCCCACCTCGATGCTCGGCGGAGTGCTCGCGGTGGGCGTCTGCGCCTACCTGGCCGCCGTCTACCTGTGCGACGACGCCGTACGGGCCGGGCTCGACCCGGAGGGGTTCCGCCGGAGGGCGATCGGCACCGGCGTCGTGGTGGGGGTGGTCGCGCTCGCCGGCATCGCCGTACTGCGCTGGGACGCTCCCGCGCTCTTCGCCGGGCTCACCCACCGCGCGCTGCCCGCCGTCGTGGCCAGCGCCGTCATGGGTCTCGCGTCCCTCGGCCTGCTCTGGGCGCGCGGGTACGTGCTGGTCAGGGTCACGGCGGTCCTCGCGGTGACCGCGGTCATGTGGGGCTGGCCGCTGGCGCAGTATCCCGTGATGCTGCCGCCCGCGTTCACCTACCGGCAGGCGGCGGCGGGGCCGGAGGTGCTCGTCGTCACGCTGATCGTGCTCGGGGCGGGCGCGCTGCTGGTCCTGCCGGCCATCGGGTGGCTACTCGCCGTCCAGCGGCGGCTGCCGTACGACTCCGGCTGACCGGGAGTGAACCCCGTCAGCCGTCCGGCCGGCTTTCCTCTCTCGGACCTTTCTTCTCTCGGACCTCGCTGTTTGCATATTCCGGACATGTCACACGATTTGGCGTGCCATGGCGATGATCTCCTCCAGGCGGCCGCCGTGTGCGCCGTGCCAGTAGACGCGCCGGCAGGCACGGCAACGGGCGAACGTCTCGTAGGAGCGACGGGTCCCCGCGGGCAGCATCCGCTCCACCTCGGCCTTGCCCGCCGGAACCAGCGGCCCGTTGCACGCCGTACACCGCGTCCACGGATCGAGCGGCGGCGCGAACCTGGCCAGCACGTCCGCCAACTGCTCGTCCGGACGGGCGCCCCGGACATATCCCCCCAGCCACAACGCCTTTCGCCTCAGCAGGCCGCGATCCTGCGTCAGCAAGACACGCCGCTCCGCGTTCGCCTGCTCGATCAGCGCGTCATCGTCCAGATCGTTCCGGTACGCCGCGTCGACTCCGATGACGCGCAACCGCCGGGCCAGCGTGCCCAGGTGGACGTCGAGCACGAACCTGGGAGACGGGATCGGTTGCGGCCGCTCGACCGCTCGCACGCGTACCGTCTCGCCCGGCGTCGGCCGGTACGACGTGGGCACCCGGCGGCCGTTCACCGCCAGCGAGCCGACCTCCGTCAACGGCACGCCGATCGACTCGACCACATGCCCCAGCGACGACGTCCCGTCATACGGAACCCGAACCTCGATGCCCTCAGCCTCCCCGCCCCCCGCCCCGATGTCCCTGCTCCCTGCCTGTACGCCCTGGGCGGGTTCCGGCTCGCGGTACACGGGCGCGGCAGGTTCCGGCTCGCGGTACACGGGCGCGGCAGGTTCCGGTCGAGCCTGTACGGCCTCGGCAGGTTCGAGCCCAGTCTGTGCGGCTTGGGTGGTTTCCGGTCGGGCCGGTGGGGCTTGAGTGGGTTCCGGTCTGCCTTGTGCGGTCTCGGTGTTTGCTGACCAGATGTGCACTGGTCCGGCCATTTCTGGCGCAGCCTGTGTGTCCTCGGCGTTCTGTAGACGGGTAGGCACTTGTTCGGCATGGTTCGGCTCCGGACCTAGGTCGGTCCGTCCCGGTTCGGCATGTCCCGGTTCGGCATGTCTTGGCTCGGCGCGTCTCAGGCGAGCCGAGAGAAACAGCCGCAATTCGGGCGCGACAGTGACGGACAACTCCTGTCCAGTCATGTTTCCAGCATGCCAGCCGCCCTCAGCCCGTCAGTGTGCAGCCTGGCCGCCTTGCGAAGCGCATTCCTGGCGGGAGGGCCTGTCAATGTCATGGTGGGCGGCCAGATCAGGAGATGCCAGAGTTCGACGGCGATTCGATGCAGGCGTGCAGGCGTGCAGGCGTGGTCGTCGGTCACGGGCGACGTTCCCTCGGGCGGTGTAACTCCACGCTGACGCAGCAAGCCCGGACATGGGGCGAGCCATCGCGATAGGTCAGCGAGTTCCCGGCAAGGTTCTCGCGGAGGAAACCACACGATGGCTCTGGACCAGTCTGCCCTGCTCGACCTGTTGGAGTCTTCGAAAGCCGCCGACATCGCCGACGCCGACGACACCACGTCATCCGGCAGGCGGCTGATAGTCCGCCGTTGATCCAGATGACGTACGAGTGCTATGACAGGCAACGTTCGCCCCGTCGTTCAGGGATAGTAGGCGTCGTGGGTCCGCCGATATCCGCCACAATCGGCACATGCTGAGTATCGGATCCGTTGTGCTGGGAGTCTCGGATGTGCGGCGCGCGGCCGCATTCTGGATGGACGCTCTGGGATACGCCCCACGGGAGGAGATCGAAGACGACTGGGTAGTGCTGGTGCCGACGGTTGGGACCGGGGTCCAGCTCTCGCTCGGCCTCAGTGAGACGCCGGTCCAGGAGCATCCGCGGATCCATCTTGACCTGTACGTCGAGGACGCGGCCGAGCAGGTCGCCGAGGTGGAGCGGTTGGTGTCCCTGGGAGCCCAGCGCGTCGACTGGGACCGTTATCCGGACGATGCCGACTTCGTCGTGCTCGCCGATCCCGATGGCAACCGCTTCTGTGTCATCGACACCAGTCACGGCTGACGGGCGATCAGCGGCAACGGGCCGCGGTCGGCAGGGCAAGTGCTGTCCGACGAGGCGCTGCTAGGCGTGCTGCCCATGGGACTTCGGGGCGACGCGGCGTCCGAGCAGGTTGGTGACGCGGCTGATGGCGGCTGGCCTTTCAGCACAGTGAGATCGCGGCAGCACAGCGAGTTCGCGGGCGGCCCAGCCTCGCACCGGTGTACGCACCGGTCGCTGTGTCGTGGCGCTGCCGGGCAGTCGACCGACACGCCGCACGCGCGTCCCGTCCCGCTGGGCTGTCTCACCCCGCCGTACGCGGCGCTGGACTGCGGCCGGCCAGCCGACCGATCCGCCGTACGCACCTGACGTCCCGCTGGGGAGTCCCACCGCGCCGTACGCACCTGACGTCCCGCTGGGGAGTCCCACCGCGCCGTACGCACCTGACGTCCCGCTGGGGAGTCCCACCGCGCCGTACGCACCTGTGAGGTCCCGCTGGGGAGTCCCACCGCGCCGTACGCACCTGAGGTCCCGCTGGACGCTGCCACCCCGCCGTACGCGTCTGACGTCCGCTGGGGCACACACCCGCCGCACGTGCCTGCCGCTCCGCTACGGCGGGCAGTTGTTCCGGCGCGCCGTGATAGTCGCGGCCTGGTGAGCCGCATGCGCGGCGTTCGCGGGCGCGGTGGTTGCTGGCACGGTCCTACGCGCGCCTCCACAACCACCCGCACTCCGCTCCGCTCCCGCCGCCTCGCGCTCCTGGAGCTCCCCGTCACCTTGCCGCTCTCAGCTCCTGGGGCTTCATCTCGCCCTCTCGCATTCCTGCAGATCCTTGCCCGGCTGCTCTCCGCACCCCTGCAGATCCTCCTCACCCCGCCGCGCTTCGGTCCTGGAGCCCCTCTTGCCCTGCCGCTCTCACGCCTCTGGAGTTCCACCTCATCTGGCCGTCGGGCGGTTGCCGCCCTCTGCCTCGCCGCTGTCCGGGCTGGGGACCGCGAGGCCGCCGCCGGTCCGAGCTTGACACGGCCCGAGGTTGACACGGTCCGAGGTCGACGCCGCCGACCTGAGGTTGGCGCCGCCAGCCTGAGGTTGACACGCTCCGAGGTCGGCATCGGCCTGAGGTCGACTCCGGTCCGAGGTTGACTCCGGTCCGAGGTTGACTCCGGTCCGTGCTCTCGTCCCAGCCCCGTCCAAAGCCGCGCTCCCCGTCCCCGCTTCCGAGGCACAGGCGCAAGCAAGTCAGGGCATCGGCCCTCGCCACTGGCCACGGCCTCGCCACTCGCCACGGCCTCGCCACGGCCCTCGCCACGAGGATCCCCTCACCCCCACCCCCACCAACCCCCTATCGCCGTTCACCTCCCCGGCCCGGATCGCGGGCTGCCCGTGATACCGCTCGCCACCAACCCGCCCTTCCCCTCACCCCCATGACGGAGCCCGATCTCCGCCATGAGCCACCCTCAATAGAGGTAGGAAAAATACGGCGATCAATACACTCCGCGAGGGGCGGAATCTGTGATTCCAGGTGAATGTGTCGAGTGTTTTTCCGGAGGCTGTCTGGGCGGCGTTTTTGTCGGTGGCGGTTGTTAGCGTTGCGGTGTGAATATCGAACGGCAGCCGATCCCCGACGGCCTGGGCGACATGCCCCCGGGCGTGGGATTGGCCGCCGTGCTGGA